>DASQGY010000309.1:0-40168 GCA_035632375.1 Bryobacteraceae bacterium
TTCATCGCGCCCACGGTGATAGCGTGCGGGGCGTTGCCCGGCGAAAGAACTGTCGCGTAACCATTGCGCCCTAAATTTCCCGCCGCGGTCACCACCACGATCCCGTTCCTCCACGCTGCTTCCACCGCCTGGCACAGCGGATCGCGCGTGCAGCCTTCAGTGATCGGCCGGCCCAGCGAGAGATTGATGACCCGGATATTGTATTGGCTCTTCAGTTGAACGGCCTTGTCGATGGCGGCCATCACCACGCTGTCGTTGCTTCCGCCGTTGGCGTTCAGGACGCGCAGATCGACGATGTGGGCGTTGGGAGCGATGCCCTTGAAGGTCTGAAACGAGCCTGTCTTCGACGAAGAGTATCCGTTGCCGGCCACGATGCCCGCCACGTGGGTGCCGTGGCCGAAATCGTCGTACTTCGATCCGCCGATGAAGCTCTGGCGGTAGACCACGCGCGACTGGCTGGAGTTGAGTACATTGAGATCCGGGTGAGAATAGACGCCGCTGTCAATGACGGCGATTCCGACTCCGGTGCCGTCGAGACCCGCATTCCACGCAGTCGGCGCATCTACCGCTCCGGCGGTGTAGTCGAAGCTTGCTGCCAACGGCCGGTCGAGTGATATGTATACCACGTTCGACTGATTCGATAGGTTCAAGATGTCGGCCGGCTGCAAGGTCGCCGCGAGCGCTGGAACCAGTGTGTAGACAACGGTGACAAGCGTACTGACGATTCCGCCCAACAAGGTCACGACGCCGCCGAGAAGGCCGCCAAGCAGCCCGGTACTAGTTGTGGGCGGCGAGCTGTATTGCACTACGACGTTGATATGGTTGGACGGATTCCCGAGCAGGGGCAAAAGGTCGGGCGAAATCTTCGAGGTGTCGGCGTACGCGGCGCCGCACGAAATCAATACCAGCCACAAGGCTACGAATCGAATGAACTTTTTGGTATGGCTCACAAAAAGGACTCTCCTCTTGAAGCGGTCTTTTAAGCAAAAGCGGAACCAAAGCCGTATCTAGCTGTAAACACGGCGATTGCGCCTTGATGAGGACCCTTGCGAAAGCGCCAATCTGTCGCAAGCGCGGGACAAGCTGGCGCACCGCATCTCTTGGAACTATGGCGCACCATGTGCGTAGAACCTTCTTTGGGGGGGACCAATGATGAACGTGTGGCAGGACATTCGCTACGGGGCTCGGACGCTCTTGAATTCGCCCGGGTTTGCCCTCACCGCCGTGCTGACCATGGCGCTGGGCATCGGCGTCACCACGGCGATTTTCAGTGTCTGCGACGCGATGTTGTGGAAGCCGGTGCCGTTACCGCATCTGGAGACTTTGGTGGCAGTGCTGCAAGGCATTCCCGACGATCCCAATCATTGGAACACGGCGACCGCAGCGGATATCGAGGACATCCGGCGCGAGAGCACGTCTTTCGCCGGCCTGGCGAGTTGGCAGGGCGGCCTGGCGAACCTGACTGGTTCCGCGGTGGAGCCGGAGCGCGTATCGCAAGCGCTGGTGAGTGCGAATTTCTTTGATGTGGTCGGGGTGCAGCCGGTACGCGGAAGGGCCTTCCAGCCGGGCGAAGATCAGCCCGGCCGCGAGCGCGAAGTGATTCTGAGCAACGGCCTGTGGCATCGCCGGTTTGCCGCCGATCCCGACATCGTCGGCAAAACCATCCGCCTGGATGACGAGAATTACACGGTCACCGGCGTGATGCCGGCCAATCTCGATTTCCCGATGACCACCGAGGTCTGGACTCCCATGGCGCTCACTCCGGCGCAGCGGGTCAGCCGCCAGGCACAAACCGTCCAGTCGATTGCACGGCTAAAACCGGGCCGAACAGTGAAGCAGGCGGAGTCCGAAGTCGCGGGCATCGCGGCGCGTCTTGAAAAACTCTATCCCAACAGCAACAAGGGCCGGAGTTTCGTGGTGTGGCCGGCGCTCCAGTTCCTGGTGGGCTATGAGACGCATCAATACCTGGTGATGCTGCTGGGCTCGGTGCTCTTCGTATTGTTGATTGCCTGTGCCAACGTGGCGAACCTGCAATTCGCTCGCGCTACGGGGCGGTCGCGCGAGGTGGCGGTGCGGAGAGCGCTGGGCGCAGGACGTGGGCGGATTGTCGCCCAGTTCCTCACCGAAAACCTGTTGCTTTCCATCGGCGGGGCTGCGGTTGGCCTGCTGCTCGCCAAGTGGGGAATCCGTATGATGCAGGCAGGAATGCCCGCCGAAGTGCAGCGCTACATCCTGGGATGGAACGAGATCGCGCTCGACAGCCGAGCGCTGTTGTTCACCATGGCGGCCGCGGTGGCCAGCGGAATTCTCGCGGGACTCTCGCCCGCCTGGCAATGTTCGCACCCGGACCTCACCGGCGCGCTGAAGGAAGGCGGCCGAAGCTCCTCGAGTGGAAAATCGCGGCAGCGGCTGCGCAATGTGCTGGTGGCCGGCGAAGTCGCGCTGGCCGTGGTCCTGCTGGTGGGCGCGAGCCTCATGGTTCGCGGATTTCGCTCCGTGCTCCAGAACGGCGCAGCCATGCAGCCATCCACGCTGCTGACACTGCGCTTGGTGCTTACCCCGACCAAGTATCGCGACAACCGTCAGGCCGCGGAGTTCTACCGGCAGGTTGTGGATCGCATCCAGGCCGTGCCCGGCGTACGCTCCGCGGCGGCAGTGTCGGCCATTCCTTACTCTACCCACTCGAATGGACGGAATTTTGCGATCGAAGGCAGAACGGTTGAACCAGGAAATCCGCCCAACGGGATGTATCAGGTCGCGAGCCCGGAATACTTCGAGACGGTGCACGTCCCATTGCGGGCGGGACGCTTCCTGAACTCGGGCGACGGCGCGGACGCACCGAAAGTGGCGGTGATCAGCGAGCGTATGGCCCAGCGTTGGTGGAAAGACGAATCGCCGCTGGGCAAACATATCAAGATCGGCGATGCGGACTCGAAGAGCCCCTGGATGACCATCGTCGGCGTGGTTGGCGACATGCCGCACGATCCCTACGATCGCGTGCCGCGGCGCACTCTTTATGTCCCCTCCCAGCAGTTCCCCGCGCTCTGGATGGACATCGGCGTCCGAACGGCCGGCGACCCGTTGAACGTCGCATCCGCAGTCGCCGCCGCCATCCACTCCATCGATCCGGAGCAGCCCATCTCCGAGATGCAGACGATGGGCAAGTCTATTCACGACCGCGCCATCGGTTTGAATTACATGGCGGCCCTGATGGGCGTGTTCGGCGGCATCGCGTTGCTGCTTGCGGCCATCGGGGTGTATGGCGTGATGGCCTTCGTTGTGTCGGAACAAACCCACGACATCGGCCTCCGCATGGCGTTGGGCGCGCCGCGCACCAGCGTGTTGCGATCCATCTTCGGGCGCGGCATGCTGACCGCCGCAGCCGGTCTGGCGGTAGGCATGCCGGTAGCCTACGGATTCGCGCGCCTGATGTCGTCGCTCATCTTCGGCGTCACCGCAAACGACGTGGCGACTTTCGTCGGCATTCCGATGGCCCTGATCGCCGCGGTGGCCCTAGCGATCTATATCCCGGCGCGACGCGCCATCCGGATCGACCCGATCATAGCGCTAAGATACGAGTAGATTGCCAAATCGGAACGCCTCACGTCTGTTGCTCAGTGCGCTGCTGCTGCCCACCGTGTGGGCGCAGGCCGCAACCACGCAACTTGAATTCGGATTGTTCGTGATCTCCGTGTCGGATTCCTGGACGGCGCAGGTCTTCCATATGGTCGACCAGCTATCGCAGTGGAATGAGTATTCGCACAAAGCTTATGGCCGGTGGGCAAAGGCCAACCTCAGTCTTGACGATGAGGACCGGCGGTTGTTGCAGAAACACGCCGAGATGCGTCGCGCCGGCAGATCGGGCAAGGGATTCGAACAAGCCTTCCTGGTTGACGATCCTATTGAAGCAGCCGCTACCCGCGCGGTTGACCAGAAGCTACTCTCCGCGGACGAAGCAGCGTCCGAGCAGATCATCCTTCTGCACTTTGCCCCAAAGCTGGCCGCGCTCCGGGATCAACACCAACAGCAAATCGAGGCATTCAAAGAGCAGCTCGTTGCCGAGCGGCAGAGGCTCGCGCCGTGGTTCGCCAAATTAGTCTCGTTCACTCAAACCAAGACCGTTGTGAAGGCGCCGGTATTTCTGGTCGCCAACTCGGAAGAGAGCAGTGGCGGAGGAGAAGCGAACGGCGACCGAATCGTCATTGAGGTGCCGGCGCCCGATCCGATGGGAACGCTCCTCCACGAATCGCTTCATGTGCTGCTCCATCCCCGTGTCAATGAGATCAAAGCAGCGGCCGATTCTTCGGCAATACGGTTCCAAAACCTGAACGAAGGGATCGTCTACGCGATGGCGCCAGGTCTAACCGACAATCCCGCGGAGTCGGACAGGCTGTCGGCGCAGCTCGCGCGGTATCTGGAGCGGGGAACGCCGGCATCCGACAATTACGTTCAGTCGTACATGATCGCGAGCGTGATCAGGCCGGTGCTCCGGGCGTCGATTGATGCGGGGGAGACGTTCCCGCAGTTTCTGCCAAAGGCAGTGGCCAAGTGGCGCGCGTTCATAACGCGTTAGGCTGAAAAAGGACTCGCGAACCGCTCCCTTCACGGTCCGGCTCGGCAAAGCGCATCGGCGCGATTCCTCGCCGCGCTACGTAAGAGCGGTTCAGGCCTTTTTGGCGCAAGCCACTTGCCGCACGTTGTTCACGGAACCTCCGCGATGCAGGGGCGTGGGGTAGAATCTCACCAATGACCCGCAACCACGCTCTGCTGCTTCTGCTTGTCCTTTCGCTCGCTGCCGCCCAAGCGGCCACTTACGATTCCGCACTCTGGTCCGGCATGCACTACCGCATGATCGGCCCTGAACGCGGCGGGCGCGTCACCACCGTTACCGGCGTTCCCTCCCAGCCCTATACGTTTTACATGGGCTCCACCGGCGGTGGCATCTGGAAGACAACCGATGCAGGGCACACCTGGCAGAACGTCTCCGATGGACAGATTGCCGTGGGATCGATGGGCGCGATCGAGGTCTCGCTCTCCGATCCGAATGTCGTCTATGCGGGCACCGGTTCCTCCAAGATCCGCAGCAACGTGTCGATCGGGCGCGGGATCTACAAGTCCACCGACGCGGGCAAGACCTGGACCTTTGCCGGATTGCGCGACGTAGGCCAGATCGCTACCGTGCGCGTCCATCCGGCGAATCCGAACGTCGTCTTCGTCGCATCTTCTGGAAATCCGTTCATCGCGAACAAGGAGCGCGGAGTCTACCGTTCCAACGATGGCGGAAAAACCTGGAAGCAGGTGCTGTTCGTCTCCGACACTTGTGGCGCGGCGGATCTCGAGCTGCAACCGGGCAACCCGAGCGTGATCTTCGCCACCATGTGGCACGGGCAGCGCAAGCCCTGGACCATCATCAGCGGCGCGCGCGAGGGCGGCGTCTACAAGTCCACCGATGGGGGCGATACCTGGACCAAGCTCGCCGGTGGGCTGCCCAATGAGTTGTTCGGACGCGCGAACATAGCCATCTCCGCCACAAGCCCCAATCGCATCTACGCGCTCATCGAAGCGAAGCCCGGCTCCGGCCTCTATCGCTCGGAGGACGCGGGCGTGACGTGGAGCCTGATCAACAGCGCCGGCAACCTGATCACGCGTCCGTTCTATTACGACACCCTTGGCGTGGATCCGAACAATGCCGATACGGTCTACATAGGCAACGAAGGCTGGTTTAAGAGCACGGATGGCGGCAAGACGTTCCGCCGCGCGCAGGTGCCTCACGGCGACAATCACGATATCTGGATCAATCCTAAAAATTCGGATTACATGATCCAGTCGAACGATGGTGGCGCGAATGTGTCGCTCGACGGCGGCCGTAGCTGGAGCACGCAGGCCAATCAGCCGACGGCGGAGATCTACCAGGTTGCCGTCGACAACCAATATCCGTACCGCGTCTACGGCGCGCAGCAGGACAATACCACGGTAATCGCGCCCAGCCTTTCGCTCGGGAACGGTCAGGATTTTCGCGTCGGCCCCGGATGCGAAACCGGCCCGATCATTCCCGACCTCTCAAATCCCGACATCGTCTACGGAAGCTGCAAGGGCCAGTTCAGCCGCCTCAATCTGAACACCACCGATGAAGAGCGCTACTGGATCGGCGCTCAATCGCTTTATGGAAACGCCGGCCGCGAACTGATCTACCGCTTCCAGCGCGTTTCTCCGATGGACGTTTCGCCGCACGATCCTCACGTCGTTTACTACGGATCGCAATACGTGCATCGCACGCGGGATGGCGGCGTCACTTGGGAGCGCATCAGTCCGGATTTGACCGCCCATCCCGACGAGGGCCAAGGCGCGAGCGGCGAGCCGATCACGCGTGACGCCACGGGCGAAGAAGTCTACAGCACTTTGTATTCGATCCGCGAATCGGCGGTGCAAAAGGGTTTGATCTGGACCGGCTCGAACGACGGCCTCATCTACGTCACTCGCGACGACGGCAAGAACTGGACCAACGTCACGCCCGCCGGCCTCCCTCCGGGCGCGCGTGTGCAGAACATCGAGCCGAGCCCGCATCGCGCCGCCACCGCATACGCGGCGATTTATCGATTTTTGCTCGGCGATTTCGCGCCCTACATCTATCGGACCGATGACTTCGGTAAAACCTGGACCCGCCTCACCGACGGGAAGAATGGAATCGCCGCCGACGAGCCGACGCGTGTGGTACGCGAAGATCCGGATCGCGCCGGGCTGCTCTACGCGGGCACGGAATTCGGCATGTACGTCTCCTTCGACAACGGCGCGCACTGGCAATCGTTCCAGTTGAACCTGCCGGCCACGCCGGTGACGGACATCAAGGTGGCGCATCAGGATCTGGTGCTGTCCACGCAGGGCCGTTCATTTTGGATTCTGGACGATCTGACGCCGCTGCATCAACTCGACAAGGCGGCCGGCGCGCCGGCGTTCCTGTTTCAACCGCGAGAGGCGGTTCGCACGCCAGCCCGCGGCGGTGGTGGACTCGGTGGACGCTCCGGCGTTCAGTATCCGCTCTCCGGCGCGATGATCGATTACTACCTCGCCAGCGCACCTTCCGGCGACATCACGCTCGAGATTCTCGATGGCGCAGGCCAATTGGTCCGCAAATTCTCCAGCGCGGGAAGCACCACACCGGAGCGAAATCCCGACGGCGAGGCCCCGCCAGACGACGAAGAAGGCGGATTCCGCATTCGCAGCGGCCCGACACGTCTTGAAAAGACGGCGGGCATGCATCGCTTCACCTGGGATCTCCGCTACCCCGGACCTTGGATCAGCGCCGCGCGTCCCGAAGGGCCCAACGGTCCCGCCGCAGCCCCTGGAAATTACTCGCTGCGCCTTAGCGTGGGCTCTTGGGCCTCGACGCAGCCGCTGACCTTAATGGAAGACCCGCGCGTCACCAAAGACGGCGTCACCACCGCCGACCTGCGTGAACAATTCGAACACAACATGCGCGTTCGCGATCTGGTGAGCGAAGTGAACAAAACCGTGGCCCGAGTGCGCGCCGCCAAGGCGGCCGACCTGGGCGTGCACCTGATTACACCGTCCATCCGCTACAGCAAGCCGGAATTGCAAACCCACATCACCTACCTCTACACCTTGACCAACGCGACCGATCAAAGAATCGGCCGCGATGCGATTGAGCGCTACAACGTCCTCCGCAAGGAGCTCGATGAGCGAATCGCGGAAGTGAACAAAGCGTTGGGCGCAACAAAATAGAGTAATCCGGGAACGATGCAACAGGAGGGACTTTAGTGACCATTGAAACTACCCTGCACGGAAAGACCGCTGTCATCGCTTTGGACGGAAGGATGGACGCCGACCAGGCCGGTCTTTTCGAAGCCGAGTGCGATCGCGTGGTGGCGCAGGGAACTACTCACATCATCGTGGATCTCGCGCGCTTGAAGTACGTCTCAAGCATGGGCTTGCGCTCCTTTCTGCATGTCGCGAAGGCGCGCCAGGCGGCGGACGGCGGGCTGGCGATGGTCAATTTTGGCGGATTCGTAAAGCAGGTGTTCGATGTCACCCGCCTCACGCCTCTATTCAAAATTTACGAGACGGTGCAGCAAGCTCTCGAAGCCATGCCATGACGTCCTTTGAAACCATCGGCGAGCCTGGGCGTCTCGGCGCGGTTACCGATTTCGTGCGGCAAGCCGCGCGAAGAGCCGGGTTTGACGAAGAAGACTTGCTAACGGTGGACCTGATTGTCGAAGAGATATTCCTCAACATCGCGATGCATGGTTACCAGGGCAAGCAGCCAGGACTGGTCGCGATTCACTGCGATTCATCTCGGCGCGGAGAACTGACGATTCAGTCACAGGACTGCGCCGACGCGTTCAATCCGCTGAACGGCGAGAACCAGGCATTGGATGTTCCGCTGAGCGAGCGCCGTGAGGGCGGGCTCGGGTTGGTGTTGGTGAAGAATATAGCGGAGTCGATTTCCTACCGGTGGGTTGAGGGCCGGAACGAGCTGACGGTGCGAATGGTATCGCGCCACTTAGACAGAGCCGCTGGCGAGTAAACTGGTACTGTGCACCGCTTGCTTCTTGTATTTCTAGGATTGGCCACCGCGGTGGCTCTCGCGTCGCCGTCTGCGGACTTGGCGCGGCAGGTGCAGCAGGTGTCGCTCGATCCGGAGGAGTGTTACCGGGTCATCGATCTGAATTTCAATAAAGAAGACGTCAAGATCTACTTCACGTCCGGCTACCTGATCTTTGCCAAGCCCATCGAGGGAGTGCGTACCGGGGCGGTGTTTGTAGCCAACGTCGAGGCCGGGGACGCGGAAGTGCTGTTGATGCCGCCGGTGCGAAGCGAGCGGCTGTCGCTGGCCAACTTCACCGATTCGCCCAATCTGAACGAGCACTTCAAGGCTGGGGTGTTGCTCTTCAGCGACGGGACCGCAACCGAGTTGCTGGGGCGCATCCAGCCCACCGCCAAGAAGAGCCCGGAGATGGGCGCGTTGATCGCCGATCAGTGGACTTCGGTGCTGCGCAATCTTTCCGACAGCTTCGAAACGCGGCTGGTATACGATTTGCTGGCGGGCGGACGCAATCACGGGTTCTTCTATCTCGCGGTGACCGGCGATCGCCTGGGGAATTTCGACATACTGTACGATCCCTCGAATTACGAACAGGTGTTTGCCGGAAAACTGACCTACCGCGATAACCGCACTTATTTCGACGACTGGACCAGCTTTCCGTCGCGCTCGGTTCGCAACGGCGCGCCGGTGGAAAGCGCGAGCTTCGCGCTGGGCAATTTCCGGATCGACTCGACTATCGACGCGGATATGAAGCTCAAGGCGGTGACCCGGGTAACGTTGACGCCCAAACGGAAGTTAGGACCGGCGCTGCCGTTCTACATCTCGCGCAACATGCGGGTGACCGAAGCCAGCATCGACGGCCGGCCGGTAGAAGTGTTCGCGCCCGAGTCGATCCGTTCGAACCTGATCGTCAGCAGCGAGAACCAGCAATTCCTGCTGATCCCGGAAGCCGAACTGGACCGCGGCCGCTCACACGAGGTTGAGATCCATCAGGAAGGTGAAGTGATTTTGAAGGCCGGCGAGGGCGTCTATTATGTCGCGTCGCGCGGCAACTGGTATCCGCGGCTGGGCATGGAGTTTTCGAATTACGACCTGACGTTCCGCTATCCGAAGAATCTTACGCTGGTGGCCACCGGCGGGATCGCGGAAGACCGGACTGAGGGCGACACGCGCATCACGCGCCGGAAAACAGAGTCGCCGATTCGCTTCGCGGGCTTCAACCTGGGCGATTTCCAATCTGTCTCGATAGCGCAAGGCGGATACAAGGTGGACGTGTATGCGAACCGGCATCTCGAAGCGGCGCTGCAGCCCAAGGCCGCGGCGTTTCCGCCCGCGATGATCACTGCTCCCTGGTCGAGATCGCGCCGGGAAATGCCGGCGACCGAGCCCTCGGCGCCACCAGTGGATCCGGCGGCGCGTCTCCAGTCGCTGGCCAAGGACGTCGCCGCGGCGCTGGAATTCATGACTGCGCAATTCGGCCCTCCGGCGCTCCCGAGCCTGGCGGTGACGCCGATTCCCGGCCGGTTCGGCCAGGGATTCCCTGGCTTGGTCTATATTTCCACGCTGGCTTATCTCAATCCCGAGCAGCGTCCGGCGGCGCTGCGCGAACGCACGCAACAGGTCTTTTTCTCCGAGTTGCTGGACGCGCACGAAGTCGCGCATCAGTGGTGGGGGAACCTGGTACTGCCGGCTGGTTATCAGGACGAGTGGCTGATGGAATCGTTGGCGAACTATTCAGCGCTGCTGCTGCTGGAAAAGAAGAAGGGCATCAAGGCGGTGGACGCGGTGCTGGACGATTATCGCAATCACCTGGTGGCCAAGCAGCCGAACGGCCACACGCTGGAATCGGCCGGGCCCATTACCTGGGGCTACCGGCTGCAATCGTCGCTGGCGCCCGCGGCGTGGCGCGCGGTCACCTACGAGAAAGGCACGTGGATCATCCACATGTTGCGCCGCCGGCTGGGCGATGAGAAGTTCTTCAGCCTGCTCCACGAGGTCTGCGTGCGCTACCGGTTGAGCACTATAAGCACGGAGCAGTTTCGCGAGCTGGCGGCGCAATATACCGCGCCGAAGTCCACGGATGCGAACCTGAAGGCGTTTTTCGAGAATTGGATTTACGGGACGGGAATTCCGTCCGTGAAATTGAGCTATGCCTGGCACGGCGTTAAGCTGACCGGAACCATTGCCCAGCGCGATGTGGACGACGACTTCAGCGCACTGATCCCGGTGGATGTGCAGACCCGGGGCGGGAAGAAGACCTACTGGCTGGCGACGGGAAGCGATCCGGTTTCGTTTTCGATTCCGCTGAAGACCGCGCCGGCCAAGGTGGGGTTGGTGCTGAACGACTGTCTGATGACGGCGGCGAAATAGGCGGCAGCCCGGCGCCAAGTCTGTCGGATTTACACGGTGACGGATTGTTACCCTCCGCGATACCTCCTGGGATGAAGAGCTTGCGGTCTGGGCACGCCGATTGCAACTTCGTCCCGTGGAAGGAGTATGTGCCAATGAAAAGAGCAATTGTAGCTACATTGTTAGCCAGTGGGCTGTTGTTGGCGGCAAAGCACGACAAGCTGCCAAAGAGCGAACGGCTGTCGGGAAATCAGATGGTGGCGCTTGAAACGCAGTCGCCGCGGGTGCATGTGCCCGGCATGCGCCACAAGAAGCATGCTACCGATACCGTAGTCAGCGACAAGCACACGATAAATGCCTTCGTGCAGTCCCGGAAGTAGCGAAGAACGCCAGGCGACGTGTCGTCTTGTGACTTGGGGCCGGTGCCATAACCCCGTTTTGGCGCGGCCCCCAATTTACGTCTTAGAGCCGCCAATAGCGCATTGACAATCGCGCGCAGGTTAGCAACCTGCCCCACAAGCCGATGATCGGTAGCCGACGCAACGAGTTTCTGTCTCGTGTCGTCCGGCTACTTCTCCAGCTTGTAGATCGTCAGTCCGCTTAACAGCTTCGGATAGAAATCGGTGGATTTCTGTGGCATCACGCCGCCGGAGAACGCTATGTCGGATACCTGCTTGATCGTGGTCGGCTCCAACAGGAATGCGACATCGGATCCGCCGCCGCGGACCTTGGCGTAGGCTGCGTCCAAACCACGCACGTATTCGATGTACTGCTGCTCTCGCACAGCTTCTTCGCTGATACCCAGCATGCCGTCCAGTATGTACTCGTGCAGGACTTTGACGTCGAGCTCGCCCGGCGCGCGGTCGCGCTCGTAAAGATAAATTTCACCGGAGCGCAGCGCCACCCCGATCCGCACTTTATCGGGCGCCGGCTCACGGAATAGTCGCTTCAGCTCGTCGAGCGAGCCCAGCCGCCGGCCGTTCACTTTGCCCAGAAATGCCCTCGGCTCCAATGTTGTCAGCCGAGCCAGCACTCTATGCGTCGCCAGGATCTCAAGCCCGGGCGAATTCATGTTCACGAACGTCATGGTCACGTTACCGGCATCGGCCAGATCCGGATTCTCGTTGCGATACGCCAACGCCGTTTCGTAGCGATGGTGGCCGTCGGCGATGAGCAGCTTTTTGTCCGCCATCGACTTCTGAATGCGGCTCACCGCCGCGGGATCGGAAATCTTCCACACGCGGTGCGTCGTATCTTCTTCGTCGACAACTTCGATGGTGGGCGCCCCGGAAGACGCCGCATCCAGCATCTTGTCGATGGCCAGATCGGGATCGGAATACAGCAGGAAAAGCTGCTCACATTGCGCCCGCGTGTGGCGCAGCAGTTCCATGCGATCCTTCTTCGGACCTGTGAGCGTCTGCTCATGCCGGTAAACCACGCCCGCGGAATAATCCTCAAGCGCGCCCAGCCCGATGAATCCCTTGCGCTCCAGTGTCTCGCCGGTGTCGGGTACTTTGAACCTCTGCGCGTAGGCGTAGAAGCTCGGAGCGTTCTCGCGTTCCAGAATGCCCTCCGCGATCCACCCCTGCAGATAAGCGGCCGCGCGTGTGTAGACGCTATTCTGTTCGGAATCTTCGGGCAACCGTTCACCCAAAATCACGCGCACCAGATTGTATGGGCTCAGCGCAAGGTAGCGCTCCTGCATGGCTGGAGAAATCTTGTCGTAAGGCTGCGTGACCAGATTTTCCACGGGCCCCGCCTTCGAGCTATAACGATAGGGTTGAAAAGGAAATATGCGTGCCAACTGACAGGATAACAAGCGGCTGTTGACCGGTGGCCGCCAGCCAACCACCTCAAGCCTATATCCTAGTCTTTAATGCTCACGTGCCAGCGCTGCTCCACGCCCATTCCGGAGAACAGTCAATTCTGCTTGAGCTGCGGATCGCGCGTGGGCGCGGCCACGACACCGACATCCGCCGCGACGGAAGCCATCGCCACGCCGGGCATCTCCTCTTCCCATCCATCCGATTTCGACGAAGGGCGTTTTCCGCCGGGCACGCTGCTCGCCGAACGCTACCGGATTCTCGGCCGCCTGGGCAGGGGCGGCATGGGCGAAGTGTATCGCGCCAACGATCTGCGGCTGGGCCAGACCGTCGCGCTCAAATTCCTTCCGGAGATGACGGCGCAGGACCCGGCCATGCTGGCGCGCTTCTACAACGAGGTCCGCATTGCCCGCCAGGTGACGCATCCCAATGTGTGCCGCGTTTACGACATCGGCGAAGTGAACGGCCAGCCGTTTCTGTCCATGCAGTTTGTCGACGGCGAAAACCTGGCTTCGTTGTTGTTGCGCATTGGGCGGCTTCCTTCAGACAAGGCCGTCGAAATCTCGCGCCGCCTTTGCGCCGGACTCGCGGCGGCACATTCGCAAGGCGTATTGCATCGCGATCTCAAGCCCGCCAACATCATGATCGACGGTCGCGGCCAAGTGCTGATTGCCGATTTCGGGCTCTCCGGATTGGCCGGCGAGATTCACGGCACCGATATCAAAAGCGGCACGCCGGCCTACATGTCGCCCGAGCAACTGGCCGGCAAGGAGGTCACCGCACGCAGCGATATTTATTCGCTCGGATTGGTGATGTACGAAATGTTCACCGGGCAGAGCGCGTTTCAGGCGGACACGCTGGCTGAATTAATGCGCCTGCGTGAAGAGAGCCGGCCCGCGGAAATCTCCAGCAAGGCGCGCGACGTGGATCCGGCCGTCGAGCGCATCATTCAACGATGCCTGGATCCCGATCCAGCCAAGCGTCCCGCTTCAGCGTTGGCCGTTTCGGCAGCGCTCCCCGGAGGCGATCCATTGGCCGCCGCGCTGGCCGCGGGCGAAACTCCATCCCCCGAGATGGTGGCCGCCGCCGGCGCAAAGGAAGGAATCAGACCCGCGCTGGCGATCGGGATGTTAGCGGCTTGTCTGCTGGCGCTCGGTGTGGTGCTTTTCCTGCACTCGCGCCAAATGCTTCTTCCGAAAGTGAACCTCGATCTTCCGCCCGACGCTTTGGCCGCTCAGGCGCGCAAGACCATTCAGCAGCTCGGCTACACCGGTCCGGTGGCCGATCGCGTATGGGGCTTCGATTATAACGGCAGCTATATCCAATACCTCCGCGATCACAAGCCTGCGTTGGACTGGACTGCGCTCGCCAACGGCCAGCCATCGCCTATCTACTTTTCGTATCGTGAGAGCCCGCGGCCGTTGGAGCCGCACGAAGTCATAGATCTCGGCCGCATTACTCAAAACGATCCGCCGCAGGCCGTTTCCGGCATGACCTACATTGCGTTGGATCCAACCGGCCGTATGATTCGCTTCACCGCAGTGCCTCCGCAGGTGGATACTTCGCCAGCGCCCGCGCAACCACCCGACCCAGCGCCGTTGTTCGCCGCCGCCGGACTGGATCTGAAAACGTTTCAACCGGCCGCTCCGCAATGGACGCCGCTCGCCGCCGTCGATGCCCGCGCCGCATGGACCGGATCGTATCCCGGCCGCCCCGAGAATCCGATCCGCATCGAGGCCGCGTGGTGGCATGACAAGCCAGTCTATTTCCAGATGATTGGCCCATGGACCAAACCTGACCGCGCTCCGACGAATTCAAGCCAGTCGCGCACCGACTATGTGTGGAACATTTTGACTATCGGAGGCCTTATCTTCGCGGCATTGATGACTTGGCGCAATCTCCGGTTGGGGCGAGGCGACCGACGGGGAGCGTTGCGTCTGGCGGCGTTCGCGTTCGTTGTGAATTTGGCCATTTTTCTGCTGCGAGTGCATGCCGGCACGTTCTCCTGGGGGTACGAGCTGTTTACTGAATCGATAGGCGAATCGCTGTGGGTAGGCGCCCAGTTTTGGCTGGCTTACCTGGCGCTGGAACCGGTAGTACGGCGCTTCTGGCCGACCACGCTGATCACCTGGACGCGCATTCTCTCCGGGCAATGGCGAGATGCTCTGGTCGGACGTGACGTATTAATCGGGATGCTCGTCGGCATGGCGTACGATCTGATCTTCGCCGCCGCCAATGCCTACGAAATCCATCGGGGCGCGCCTCCCACCACTTCCACTTTCTTGGACACGCTCTTGGGGCTGAAGCAGACGGCGGGCATCGTGCTGAATCGGCTGGAGGTGGGAGTGATTGGATCCTTGCTCTTTTTTCTGCTGTTCTTTTTTCTCCGGGCGATCCTACGCAAGGAATGGCTGGCTGGTGTTGTTTTCACGCTCTTCTTCGTGATCGGCCGGGGATTCACTACCAGCTATCCGTTTACGTCGATTCCCGCGACGGTGATCGTCTACGGAGTCCTGGTGCTGATGCTGCTGCGCTGCGGCTTGCTTGCGCTGGTAGTCACCATTTTTATCACCGATCTCGTGCCCGAGCTGGCGTTCACTTTCAATTTCTCGGCATGGTACGGCACGGGATCGCTGGTCTTGGTGCTGATCGTAGGGGCGCTGTCGATTGTCGCGTTCCGGAACGCGCTCGGGAACACGCGACCCTTGGCTGGCTTCCTGGATCAATGAACTAGCGCAATTCCTTGATGCGAATATCCACGCTCCCCACTGGATTCGGCACCTCCAGCACCAGCATGTGATCGCCGTATTCGCGCGGCTGAAATCGCACGCTCTCCGTGGACCATCGAAGGCCCTTGGCCGGAGCGAATTCTTGTTCTCCTTGCGCTAGAACGTCGCCTTTCGCCGACCGTACCAGATAGCGCATCCGCACTGGCTGCGAGGGCGCGGGATTCGAACCCCAAACCTTCGGCGTCAGTTGGATTTGGTGTGCAAATTGCGGATTGTTTACCGGAAATCGAGTCTCATCGTTGACGTCACTCTTGCGGTTCGGCGGGCCCAAGACAGCAGCATCGCGAAACTCCGGTGTGGTTTGGAACCAGCCGAACCAGGTCGAGCCGAACTGAATGCCAAGGCCGAGCACCGGTAGCGCGGCAACCATCACCGCCATTAGCTTGAACCGCTTGTTGAAGCGCACGCCGGCGTACCACAGACCGAGCGCGATCACGGCGCAAATCAGAGTGAGCAGGATCGCTCCCAGCATCGATGGAGAGCTTGTGGTGTCCATTCGAGTATCATAATAGAAGGCCACTGAGCGGGAGTAATTCAGTGGTAGAATGCCAGCTTCCCAAGCTGGACGTCGCGGGTTCGAGTCCCGTCTCCCGCTCCATTTTTTCAGTCGCTTACAACGAATCGAGCCCCTCGTGAAATCCACTTTTCGAGGTAACGAGGTATCTAATCCATCGGAACCTATTAATAGGAAGCAGCTTCAACGATTGGCGGGCATCCTGCCAGGCTGGACGTCCAGGCTTTCAGAAATCTGTGTAACAAGCTGTTGCGCGACTTCAACGAAAGAGCCAATGCGGTGATTCTGCGGCACGATACCCAACAGGATTACGACGAACATTACGAAGCGTCCCTCAGGTGGCTGGCCAAACAGTCGCGTTCTCGATTAGGGCGCCAGTAGCTCGTGTAAGTGTTTTCGAGGCCGAGACTCCTTTGTGCTATTACATTCCACGCGAAGCCCGACGCCTGTACAAGAGGCCATCGCCTTGATCCAGTCGGCGGCCGGATCGTAACGGAAATACTGATCAGCGCAGCGATCACAAAAATCGTCTGGGCGATTCATGAGGAACGCAGCGTCGCAATGATATGCAGCATCGGCGGTAGCTTGCCCTTCCAATCGCGGCCGAATTCATTTGGCCACTGCCGAACTAAGCCGGTGACGTTTCCCCGGAATCAACAGGAGCAGCCCGATGCTGCCGACGACGGCAAAGACTGCACCGAAATAGAACACCGCCGCATGTCCGACCCGATCCCATAGCAGTCCTGCGACGACGCTGGCCACGAGTTGCAACAAGCCTACCGTGGTGCTGTACCAGCCGATCCGGCTGGCGCGCAGATGGTCGGGCACGAAATCCGATGCGAACGCCTTGCCGACGACGCGGAGTATCCCTTGATATAAACCATAGAAGACAAACAGCGCGGCGACGACGAGGATGTTTCGCGTCAGGGCAAAGCCGAGATAGGCGATCAGGAAGATGACAAAAGAAGCGAGCAGGATATTTTTTCTGCCCCAAGCGTCGGAAAGAGATCCAGCCGGATAGGAGATCAGCGCGGCCACCAGATTGAACGCCGCATAGATCAGGATCGTCGTTTCCAAAGAGGCGCCGATATCCTGTGTCCGCAGGATGAGAAACGCGTTGCTGGAGTTGCCGAGTCCGAACAAGGCAGTCACCAGCAAATATTTCCAGTAAGCCTTCGGAAACTGCCGAAAGCTGACATCGATCTTCGACTTCGCCGAGACCGCCGCTGGATGCTCGGTCACCAGCAGGACCATGAAGAAGGCCAGCAGGCCGGGGATGACGGCCAGGTAGAAGACCGCGCGAATCTGAATATGCAGCGCGTAGAGGAGGAAGACGGCCAGCAGCGGCCCGAGGAAGGCGCCCGCATTATCGCCAACTCCCTCAAGCCCGAAGGCTCTGCCTCTGTCTTTCTCGTTCACTGAAGAGGCGATGAGCGCATCACGCGGCGCTGACCGGTCGCCGGCGCCAAGCCGGTCCAGCAACCGTGCGCCGAATACACCTTGCCAGACTGTGGAGAGCCCCATGAGCGGCTTGGCGACCGCCGCCACGAGATAGCCGGCCAGAGCGATGCCTTTTCGCTTCTGCAGCTTGTCCGACAGCGCGCCGGAAAAGCCCTGAACGATACTCTGCAAGGCCTGAGCAACGCCGTCCACCAGGCCAACGATGCTGCCGGTTTCGTTCAGCGTTTTCGTCAGAAAAACCGGCAAGACCGGGTAGAGCATTTCCGTAGAGATATCAGCGAACAGGCTCGCGAGCGCAAGAAGGAACGTATTCCTCGAAAGCCCCGCAAAATATCGTCGGCTCGCCGATTTGGTCATGACCGACTTGCGCTTATTTCGAGACTCTTGCTCTCTGAGACTCCTTTGTCGTTGTAGTCCCATCGCCAAGCCCTGTTACTTCGCGAGACGTGTTTCGATGCGCCGATCCGGAATTAACCAGAGCAGCGCAACGGCCACGAACACTGCGTCAGCGATCCGCGGTGAACGCAGCGCCACCACGATCGCCGCGAGATACAGCACCGCTGACACCTTGCCCTTGCGGTCGCGCCCGACTGCGTTTTTGAGGATTGAATCCTGCCCTTGCGCGCGGATGATCGACCGCTGAAGCAGTAAGTAGGCGATCGCCGCCATCAACAGCACAACGCCGTACAGTGCGGTGGGCGCCGGGGCAAAATGGTTCTCGCCCATCCACCCGGTGGCGAACGGAAACACTGAGAGCCAGAACAGTAAGACACAGATTACTCCAGAGCATCGTGCCAGTCACCGCGGTGCAGGTATGCAGCATGTAGATGATGGTTGTTCCAGTAGATCCCGACGTACACGAAACTCAAGACGTAACTGAGAAACACGGGCAGCAGCGGCCTCAACGCTTCCACACTGTCGCTGTGCGGTACCCTCAGCTCCAGCACCATTATCGTGATGATGATCGCGATGACTCCGTCGCTGAACGCCTCCACCCTTCCCTTCGCCATCTATTTCTCCATTGCGTACAGGCGGAAGTCAACGGCTGACATGGCCCTGCTTCTCGAAGAGCAGGGCCATGCTCCTGACTACCTGTGGGACATCGCCGGACTCAGCCAATCATCAAAGCGGAGCTGACCGATGCGGGCCTCGCCGGACGCAACCAAGGTCAATTCGCCAAGTTTTGCGCCGAAATATCGTGCATTCGGATCAGCGATCACTTCGCGCGGATCATTGCGAGCGCGGAGACCCTGCCGGATAAACTCGTCGAAGCGGAATCGCTGCGGCCCTGCCACTTCCACCATGCCGTTCAGCGGTGGGCCAACCGCCACCTTCGCGACCTCGGCGGCTACATCCTCGGCGGCGATGGGTTGGATGAAGACGGGTGGCACGCGAACCTGATTCCTGTCGCTTGCGTCATCGGCGATCCCCTTCCAGAATTCAAAGAACTGCGTGGCGTGGACGATCGAATACGGGATCCCGGATTCTTTGATGAGCTTCTCCTGCTCGATCTTGGCCCGGATATATGGGGTCTCCTGCAGACGATCCGCTCCCACCACCGATAGCGCGACGTGATGTTTCACGCCCGCCTTGGCTTCGTAGGAGAGCAGGTTTCCGGTAGACGTTCGGAAGAATTCCATCGACGCCCTCTCCTCGAACGAGGGCGAATTCGAGACGTCAATGACGACAGAAGCGTTCTTGAGAACCTCCGCCAGTCCCTCGCCGGTGAGGGTGTTGACCCCTGTGTTGGGTGCGGCGGCGATCGCCTCATAACCCTGTGTCTTGAGCTTTTCGACGACCTTTGAACCGATCAGGCCGGTTCCGCCAATCACAACAATCTTCTTACTCATAACGAACCTCCTTTAGTTCATTGCCATTTGGTTTTGCGTCTTCGGTTGCTTCCGTACTGAAGTCGCCGGGATCAAGCCGCTTGGGAAGATTTGCGGCCCTTCTTTACGAACTCCAACATGTCGGCGTTGAATCGGTCGGGAAGAGTGGCGGTTAGTCCGTGCGGCGCGCCGGGATAATAGATTTCCGTTGCGCCCTTGATCAGTTTTGCTGTTTTCTTCGACGAGTCTTTGACCGGAACCACCTGATCGTCCTCGCCGTGCAGCACCAGCGTCGGGACGTCGAACTTCTTGAGATCCTCTGTAAAATCGGTCTCTGAGAATGCCTTGATGCATTCATAGATACTCTTCAAGCTGCCCTGCATGCTCCACAGCCAGAACTGATCGAGGATGCCCTGCGAGACCTTGGCTCCGGCGCGATTTGCACCGTAGAACATAAACGCGAAATCCTTGTAGAACTGCGAAGGATCCTTGGCTAGACCGGCGCGAAGGCCATCGAACACGTCGATTGGAAGCCCCTCCGGATTCGCTTCAGTCTTGAGCAGGAGCGGCGGAACGGCAGCGACAAGAAGTACCTTTTCCACTCGCTTCGTCCCGTGCCGGCCGACATAGCGAGTGACCTCGCCTCCGCCTGTTGAGTGGCCAACGAGCATGATGTTCTTAAGGTCGAGATGGTTGATCACGGCGGCAAGGTCATCCGCGTAGGTGTTCATGTCGTTGTGAGATGAGTTCTGGCTCGATCGCCCGTGGCCCCGGCGGTCGTGGGCGATGGCCCGATAGCCGTTCTGCGCGAGGAAAAGCATTTGGCCTGCCCACGCTTCAGACGACAACGGCCAGCCGTGGCAAAGGACAACAGGTTGTCCGGTGCCCCAATCCTTGTAGTAGACTTCGGTGCCGTCTTTGGTTGTGATAGTGGTCATTGTGATATCTCCTTTTTGGGAATCTCTGCGCCTCCCAGGAGAGCACGCTGCTGCCCAATCGGAGCTTCGAACTTTCGCGCATGCACCATCAGTGCAAAGACAAAACACTTAACCGCGATACTCGGAGAGACGTCCGGATGCATGCTGACGCTATTTCGTGAACCCCGTGGGCCTCGGTGCCGACGCTTGCGAAATGGCGTGACGTCGCGGACGACAACACGCGAACCTCCATCCATTTCCTCACTCTTCTGAAGGTCACGACTCGTGAGTAAGATGCTGAGCGCTTGCTGTAAGTGCGTAGCGTAATCCGCGCACCCGTGAGCAGGCGACGGTGGGCATGTGGTTGCGTATCCAGGGCTGGGAGATCTAAGGTCTCGTCTACTTCATTGCCCCGAGCCATTCGCGTCGCCGGGGTTGGAATCCGAGTTCGTGCTTCGCCTTGGCGTTCGAGGCTTCGCGCAACTGCATCCCATAGAAGCGTGCGTCGGGGTCCTCAGTCTCGTCCGCCGAGCTTTGTGCCGGCGCCGGCGCTCCGAGCCAGCGGGCATAGGCCGGCAGCCACACAGCAACGGGCGAAGGCCATCGTCCGCGACGTTGTAGGCGCCCCGCTCTCCCCACGTCAGGGCGGCGATCGTCGCCGCGGCCGCGTCCGCAATATGAACGAACGACCAGACGCCGCTTCCGTCACCCGTAAATGGGAAACTGCCGGTGGCGCACCTGCTCGGCGACGCTGCCGTCCGCGGCGTACCAGGTACCCGGGCCGTAGAAGAACCCATAACGCAGGACGATACCCTCCAGGGACTGGGCGCCGAGCACACGTTTCTCGATCCCTAGCAGCGCCCGGGCGCCTCCCGCGATGAGATGTGGGGCGTCGACTGCGAAGCTAGTCTGCTCCTTGGCGAGACCGGGCCGGGAACGTAGTAGTAACAACCCGATTGGGCAATGTACCGGCGCGCTCCCACCCTCTCGGCCGCGGCCTGCACATTCGCACCGCCCACGGTCCGGACTTGGTTGCTCGCTGCGAGCGCATCACGCATCGCCTCCGGAGTGTAGTCCCGTGGAAGGCCTGTCAACTCCTCGATGGCGACTTCCGGCTTGGCTCCATGGGCAGCGCGCTCAACGGCGGCGGTATCCAGGACATCGGCGACCAGAGGTTCGGCTCCCAGGGCGCGCAACGCCTGCACTCCGCGATCCGAACGGGTCATGCCGACGACCGTGTGGCCGGCAGCCACCAACTGCGACACGAGCAGTCGGCCAATCGCTCCGCTCGCCCCGGCGATAAAAACTCTCATCTCTACCTCATCGCACGCATCTCCGAAGCCAACCCAGCTCCTTAGTTGTGAGGACGGTGATCAGGGCGGAGGCGGTTAGCTTCAGCTAAGCCGTCCGCTCTGCTGGCTGGCCGCAGCCTGGGTAGACTACGCCGGCTTTCGAACAGTTTAGGCCGCTGCGTCAGGCTGGACGAGCAGAGCTGACGGGACCGCTCACCGTTGCGCGCCATTCTGGCTGGCGCTCGGGGCTGGCCTCCATCAACGCACGCCTCACTCCTGCGGCATCGCGATCGACGTCATAGACGGGCGAGCCGGGTTGTTGCCGCCAGGAGTCCTCAATCCCTCCGTCGTCGACTGGGTCGAACCCGAGTTCGTCCACCAGTCGCATCACGACCTGTTTGGCGCGTTGGTCGTCGCCCGCTACTGGCAGGGCAACACGCCCCGGAGTTCCCTTGGGGCGCCCGTTCTTCAGCAGACGCCTATAGTTCATCGTATTGAACGCTTTGATCACGGACCTGCCAAGCTGAGTCGACACCCACCGGCTCTCGGTCATGCCGTCCTCGATGCCCCCGATCCGCCCATCCCTCTGTGGATAGTAATTGCCGGTATCCACGATAACGACGTTGTCCGGGACGCCAGCGAACAGATCCTTCGGCAACTTTGGGATCTTTCCTTCAGGGATGGTGACGACGACCAGCTCGCCGGCCCTCGCCGCATCGCGGACCGTTACGGCTTCCGCGCCAGTCTCCCGTGCCAAGTCGGCCAATGTCTCGGGGCCTCTTGCATTGGCTACTGACACGTCGTGTCCCAATGCGCTATTTCGTGAACTCTGCGGGCCTTGGCCCTGACAGCGGCGAAATAGCGTGAGGGGTGACGCCTACGAAGTAGCTCCAAGCGCCCGCCGGATTCCCAGCCTGTTCATCAAACTGCGAAGTGTGTTGGGATGGATGTTGAGGATGGCTCCCGCGCCCCTGGCTCCACTGATCACCCAACCGGTTCTCTCAAGCACTCGCAGGATATGCTGGCGTTGTACTTCTTCGAGTGAGTCACTGGCCCTGGTCTCACCGCCTGCTTCCAGCACCATGCTCGTGTCGGATGCCTCAATGGGCAGCAGATCAGCTCCGAGTTTGAGAATGGAGTTCCTGGAGAGAACGACGCCTCGTTCGATAACATTTTGAAGCTCTCGGATGTTCCCAGGCCACGAATAATCGACCAATAAACTCATGGTTTCCTGCGAAACCGAGTGAACCAGCTTCCCCATCCGCTTGGCGTATTGCTGCAGGAACGCCATCACCATTTGCGGGATGTCGGAGCGGCGGTCCCGCAATGCGGGCACGTGCAGAGGTATGACGTTGAGGCGGTAGTAAAGGTCGGACCTGAATCCTCCCGATTGGACGGCGTCCTCGAGGTTGCGGTTTGTCGCGGCGATGATCCGGACGTTGACCTTGATTGTCCGATTGCTGCCTACAGGTTCGAACTCCTGCTCTTGCAAAACACGGAGCAACTTCACCTGCGTTTCGGGCGGCAGTTCGCCGACTTCATCCAGAAACAGAGTGCCACCATTGGCCAGTTCGAAGCGGCCAATGCGGCGCTCGGAGGCGCTCGTGAAAGCGCCCTTCACATGTCCGAAGAGCTCACTCTCCACTAGACCGGACGGGATGGAGCCGCAATTCACTTTCACCAAAGGGCTGTTCTTGCGCCCACTTCGGCTATGAATTGCGCGCGCAATCAGCTCCTTTCCGCTACCTGTCTCGCCGATAATCAGGACGTTCGCATCGGTGGGCGCGGTAGCCTGAACGCGGTCGAGCAGCTTGAGAAGTTCCGGGCTGTTCCCAAGGATCTCTTCGAAGTTGTGCTGCGTACGGATTTCATCTTGCAGGTAAGTGTTTTCAATTTCCAGTCTTGCCTTCAAAGCTGAAATTTCTTCGTAGGCCTTCCGGTTCTCCGCCGCAAGCGACTGTTCCTTCGCAATCTCCTTCTGTAATTCTCTATTAGCAGTTGCGAGTTCCTCAGTTCGTTCGGCGACCTTTCGCTCAAGCTCGTCGGCGACGCGCTTCTGGTCGCTCAAGAGCTGTGCCCCATGCAGCCCCACCGCCGCCTGATTCGCCGCCACCGTAAGAAGAAGTCTCTCAGTCTGCACAGGGAAATCCGCTCGCTGAGACCCCGCTACCAGGATGCCGATTTCACCCTGCAGGCCCAGCGATAGAGGAATAATAGAAAGGTCTTCGTCTTCTAGCGCGATCCGTACGACCCGGGGCCATTCTTGTACGTGGTCACCCGGCCGGTTTTGGAACAATTCCCCGATCTGTTGCAACACGTCTGTTACCGCATGCGAAAGAGGGCCGCGGACTACTTCAATCGGTGGCTCCCCGATCGATTCCTTCAAGCGCAAGTAGATGAAATCGAGCCGGAGCGTTCCTAGCAGAGCGTCAAGAAGAGTGCGAACGATTTCCGATGGTGCACTCCCACACCAAATAGCGGGAAGTGCTACAACGCCTATTACATCGCTAATGCAGGCCCTGAGTTGTTTGGCCTCAGCCCCGCTGCGTTCAACCGGCATTCGTACCGACAGCATGGCCACTCCTCATTGGTTCTGTCCTACACGCTTTTCACGCAGTTCCCGCAAGAACTCATCGGGTGGCACGAAGAATGGGTTTTCCTGGATCGTGGCGCCGATGATCACCATCGGATGAGTCCGCAGAATGTCAACGATTACGTCACCACTGAACTTAGTGATGTCATAAACGCAAATAACCGGATCATGGTACCGGGGCAAGACGTAGTTCAATCGCGCCTCGTACTCCACGAGATCGCCGGCGCCAGGCGGATTTTCGAGCGCCCATTCCATGTGGCCAATGGAACGACTGACGGTAAATCCCTGAGTAGCTCCAAGTTTCAGTTCTTCTTCTATGAGGGAAATCATCCGATATTGGTCGAAACGACCGTGAGGATCGAGATGTGCCTGGTTCCAACCGCATACCTTGAGCTGACCGCTGGATTCTGCACGCGCCGTATCAATGCCGGCTGACTCCAATCGCTGGAGGTGTGCCTTTCGCCAATCGGGATCTACAACGTGGAAAGCCCTATCCCCGTGGTCGAATCCATCCTTGATGAATGGGAGGAGTACGCGATATTTCTCGTCGGGGCTGCTAAAGAAGGCACAGACATGACGTTGATCGCCGAATTGGGAGCCGGCGAAGTAAATGGGCGCGGCGTTCGAACTCATAGAACACCCCTTCCTAGCACTGATACCAAGGGTTTCCGTATCAGAGCTCGCCAACGATCTCGGACAGAAACCACGTCCTGCGTTCGGTCTCGTCAACCCAATTCTCGATCAGGCTGGCAGTGGCCACGTCATTGCGGCGCTCGCATATCTCATGCGTACTGCGCAAGAACTTGGTGAGCTGAAGGTTGTCCGCCTGCAACTCCAGCAGCATACTCTTAGGCGAAACGTCTTCTTCGTTGTTATCTTTCAGTCGCTGGTGCCGCGAGATGTCGCTGATCGAGCGAATCGTCGAGCCGCCAATCTTGCGTGCGCGCTCTGCGATAACATCCGTCATTGCGAAGATCCGATCGCTGTGCTCGTCCAAAAGCAAATGGAGATCACGGAAGCTGCGGCCGGTCATGTGCCAATGGAAATTCTTGGTCTTGACATACAAACCGAAAACGTCGGCCAGCAGCAGCCTTAACGCCCCGGAAATTTCCACCACGGCATCGCGGGTCAAGTCTGTTGGGATTTCCGAAGACTGATTTTCACGATTCCGCTTTTCCAATTGAGTGTTGTTCGTCATGAGCGCTAGAGTTGCACTTCGCCTACCAATGGTGAGCATCCTCAAGCTGTTTAAAATAAAGGTGAGCCGCTTGAGTAAGACGACGAACTCAAAGTTAGCAACAACGAGTCGTCGTTGGCAGAGGAGGTGGACTCAGGCATGGACTTGGAACTCCTGCAATCAATTTCTGTAGCGGTGAGCCAAGTACGAACCGTGGAGACGGTCCTCAAGATGATCGTCGACGGCCTGGTAGAAAAAGCTGGCTTAGCCCTGGCCAGGATTTGGCTGATTGGGCCCGGCGACATCTGCGCAACGTGTCCCATGGGCCACGAGTGCCCTTCGCGCATGCGCTGCCTGCACTTGGCGGCCAGCGCCGGCCGCTCACAGGTGGATGGACACGAGTGGAAGGGCATTGAAGGCTCTTTCCGGCGTATACCGCTCGGTGTAAGAAAGATTGGCCAGGTGGGCTCCACTGGAAATTCATTCCTGATCGAAGACGCGGTCTTGAATCCCACTTTCGCGGCGAATCCCGACTGGGTGCGGAGCGAAGGCATTCACGGCTTCGCTAGCCATCCGCTGATCTTCGGCCAGGAGATCCTGGGAGTTCTCGGAGCGTTCGGCCGCATTCCTTTTCACCAAGAGCACTTCAAGTGGCTGCGAGTGTTCGCCGATCAGGCCGCGGTTTCAATTGCAAACGCACGGGCTTTCGAAGAGATCCATGCGCTGCAAGAGCAGCTCAAACAGGAGAACGACTATCTCCGGAGTGAAGTGAATGAGGGTTTCAGCGGCTTACTTGGCCATAGCCCCGCATTGAAGACGATTCTTTCGCAGATCGAGCTCGTAGCTCCAACTGAGGCGAGCGTCTTGATCCTAGGGGAGTCGGGGACGGGAAAGGAGCTCATTGCCCGGGCGCTTCACGATCGCAGCAACCGCGTTCGCCGGGCGTTGGTCAAGGTCAACTGCGCATCAATCCCGCACGAGCTCTTCGAAAGTGAGTTCTTCGGTCACGCGAAGGGTTCGTTTACGGGCGCGCTACGCGACCGCGTGGGCCGGTTTCAACTCGCTGACGGCGGCACGCTGTTCCTCGATGAGATCGCCGAAATTCCGCTGGAGCTGCAATCCAAACTGCTCCGCGTTTTGCAGGAGGGCCAGTTTGAACGGGTTGGCGAGGATCGCACTCGTCAGGTGAGCGTTCGCGTTATCGCCGCGACCAACCGCAATCTGGAGCAGGAAGTGGAGGCAGGCCGCTTCCGCCAGGATCTCTATTTTCGGTTGAGCGTGTTCCCGCTCAAAGTGCCGCCGCTGCGCGACCGTTTAGACGACATTCCTGTCCTGGCGTCTAAGTTCTTGGAACAAGCGGCAAGGCGGATGCATTCTGCCATTCCAACTCTGACGCGGGAGCACGTTCAGGAGCTCACGACCTATCCCTGGCCGGGCAATGTTCGCGAGCTGCAAAACGTAATTGAGAGGGCAGTAATTTTGGCCAGGGACGGAACGCTGCACTTTGGCCTGAACCAAGCGGGTGGCCCTTCGGTGCCAGGGACAGAACGCCAAGCGCCTGTTTCGACCCGCAAGCAGCTTCTCGAACTCGAACGGCGGAGGATCGTCGAAGCGCTCCAACAGAGCGGCGGAAAGATCTATGGCGCCGATGGTGCCGCCGAGCTACTCGGCATGCGTCCGACCACTCTCACATCAAAAATTGCGGCGCTGAAAATCAAACGACGCTAAATTTCGATCGTGCCGCCGTGGATGGCCTACTGCCGATTCCGCCCTAGCCATTCGAAGTAC
Source organism: Bryobacteraceae bacterium (assembly GCA_035632375.1). Taxonomy (GTDB): domain Bacteria; phylum Acidobacteriota; class Terriglobia; order Bryobacterales; family Bryobacteraceae; genus Palsa-89. The sequence continues at coordinate 27,093 of DASQGY010000309.1, forward strand.
GAAATCTCGTGGGACATAAGGCCGCTTTTACCCCCGCTAAGTCGGGTCACTCTTATCAGATAGCGATCATCAGCGATTGGGGCCTTCTTTGGCAAGGCGGGTGCACTCTTTATCGCAGTGGAAATGAAACCCAGAGGAACATCGCGGTGGTCACCACGTGCAAAACAGGCTTATTGAAAGGGATGAAGAAATGATCGATTTGCAACCGGGCGATCAGATCGATATTGTGTTCGCCGATGCTCCAGGACACTCGGCAAGAGCAACGGTCACCCGTTTGTTGTCGGATCAGCAGGAGGGCTTGAGCTCGGAAGCAGAGGACTACGTCTTCTGCTGGATGGAGATTAGCCCCGAGCTTCAAGGCACCTTAGCGCAAACGCAGACCATAACGCTTGGCGCCGACTGGAAATACTACATGGATGGACGCGAAGTGGAGATCCGCAAGTGTTCAGAGCCGGCTTCTTAGCTGTTTCCCAGGGCACAAAGGGGCTTAACGGCGGCGCCGAGCTAGGATTGCTAGACCTGAGATCCGTGGTGGGCCGTCTCCGTCAAACCAGTTTCCACATCTCTGCTGAGATCCTCGACCGGCTGATCGGCGACGCCTCCGAAACGTAGGGCCAGGCTTCTTGTACCTGCACCGAATCCATAAAGATCGCGAGTCATGCAGAACCATTCTTGCTGTTGCGAACGCGATACCATGTCCACACACGAGGAATTATGAAGGAAGTTCTGACCAGGAGTTTTTGGCAAGGAGTGAGGAAAACGTTTTATGAAGCGATGGAATCCCCGCCGGCGAAGGAGGTTGGCGTACAGCCTCCAACCGCAGCGCCGGAGAAGGCTCCTTCCCCGCCATCGTCTCCACGCGAAACGCAGCGAACCGAAGACGCGGGCGACTGACTCTTCTTCCATGATCCACCGCATGATTCAACGCCCGGTCATCTGCCTCGTTCTGTCGGCTGCCGCCTTACTCGCGCAGCGCCCGCCCGCCGTGCCCCTGGTGACCAACGATCCGTACTTCAGCATCTGGTCCATGGCGGATCAGTTGACTGCCGACACCACGCGTCACTGGACCGGCACGCCGCAATCGCTAAGGAGCCTGATTCGCATCGACGGAAAAAGCTACCGGCTCATGGGCGCGGAACGAAACGACAACGTGCCCGCGCTGCCACAACTGAAACTCGAGATCACTCCTACGCAGACTGTCTACAAATTCGCCGGGGCCGCAGTGGAGGTGAGTCTCACGTTCACAACTCCACTACTCCCGCACGATCTGGATATGCTGTCGTGGCCGGTGACCTATCTGACGTGGTCGGCCCGGTCGGCCGACGGGAAGAATCATGCGGTACAAATCTACTTCGATGCGTCGTCTGAAATCGCCGTAAATACTTCCGATCAGCCGGTGAACTGGTCGCGACTCGAGACCAATGGATTGCGCGTGCTGCGTATGGGCTCGCGCGAACAGCCGATGCTTCAAAAGTCCGGCGACAATCTTCGCATCGACTGGGGTTACTTCTATGTAGCGACGCCTACTTATGACGATGTGCGGCAGGCGGCACACGACCGAACGATCACCCGGCAAGCCTTCGAGAACAGCGGCGCCGTGATCGTGGAGGATGCGTTCGCCGAGCACAATCCCCGGGTTAGATACAATCCGGTCCGTAATCCAGTACTGGCGGTCAGCTTCGATCTTGGAAGCGTGGGCTCGCAACCCGTTTCCCGCTACGTGCTCCTTGCCTACGACGACTTGTACTCTCTCGAATATTTCAACCGGCGCGTGCGTCCCTACTGGCGCCGCAATGGACGGGAAGCGTCCGGCCTGCTTAACACGGCCACGGCAGAGTACAGCCAGGTGATGCAAGAGTGCAAGCGCTTCGATGACGAGCTGATGGCCGACCTTACGCGAACCGGCGGAAAAGAGTACGCGCAATTGTGCGCGCTGGCATACCGGCAATCGATTGCCGCTCACAAGCTCGCGGTGGATGCCGATGGTACGCTGCTGTTTTTCCCGAAGGAGAACTTCAGCAACGGATCCATCGACACGGTCGACGTGTTCTATCCCAGCTCGCCGCTGTTCCTGCTCATGAACACGAAACTACTGCGCGCTTCGGTGGAACCCGTCCTGCAGTATGCATCGATGAGTCGCTGGCCATGGCCCTACGCACCGCACGATTTGGGCACGTATCCGCTGGCGAACGGCCAGACCTACGGCGGTGGCGAGCAGAGCGAGCGAAATCAGATGCCGGTGGAGGAGAGCGGCAACATGCTGCTGCTGGTCGCAGCGATCGCGAAAGCGGACGGCAACGCCGAGCTCGCGAACAAATATTGGCCGCTGCTCACCAAGTGGGCCGAGTATCTGCGCGACAAGGGCCTCGATCCCGAGAACCAGCTCTGCACCGACGATTTCGCCGGCCACCTGGCGCGAAACGCCAACCTATCGCTGAAGGCCATCGAGGGAATCGCCGGCTACGCGATGCTCGCGGGAATGACGGGCCGAAAATCCGAATCGGAGAAGTATCGCGACATAGCGCTCGACTATGCGCGGAAATGGATGAAACTCGCCGATGACGGCGATCATTACGTGCTCGCATTCGGCAACCCGGGCACGTGGAGCCAAAAGTACAACCTGGTGTGGGATCGAATCTTGGGCTTGAACTTGTTCCCGCCCGAAGTCGCCCGCAAGGAGGTTGCCTACTACAAGACGAAGCAGAACGTGTACGGCCTTCCGCTGGACAATCGCGCCCCTTATACCAAGCTCGACTGGTTGGTGTGGACCGCGACGCTCGCCGATAATCCAGCGGATTTTCAGGCGCTGATCGCGCCAGCCTACAAGTGGATGAATGAAACACCCACGCGCGTTCCGCTGACCGATTGGTACATGACTACGGACGGCAAGCAGCGCGGATTTCAGGCGCGGAGCGTAGTAGGCGGATTGTTCATCAAAATGCTCGCGGACCCCGCGATGTGGGAGAAGTGGAAGCAATAGCTTTCGGCGCTATTAGTGCATTACCGAAATCGCTCATGGCTAGGGACCCACTGGTATACTCGAAATTGACAAGGTGAATCCGTGGCCGAAATGAGTCGCCAGCATCAGGGCTCCGCGCAGAACGACAATCCGGCATCTGTACCTTATTCCGCCTCCGGGCACCCGTCAGTCGAGCAACTCATGGCCGAGCAGGGTACTGGGCCGATCACCGACGCCTCTCTGTTGCACGGCGATTTCTGGCCCGAAGAGGAGTCTATCGAAGATTTTCTGGACACCCTCCACGAGTGGCGCGGCCACAAGCGAACTGACCCCGCTGCATGACCGAGATCGTCGTCGACACCGACGTCGTCTCGTTCCTTTTCAAGAACCACCCAATCGGAGTCCGCTACGATCCGGAACTCGCCGGCCGCGTTCCTCTAATGTCGTTCATGACAGTGGCTGAGATGGAGCGGTGGGCGCTTCAAAACCGCTGGGGCACGCATCGCCTGCACTGGCTGCACCTGTACCTCGGCCGGTTTACGGTAGTGCCGTCCAGCCCGGACCTCTGCGGAAAATGGGCCGAGGTGATGGTCGCCGCCCAAGCCGCTGGGCGACGCATTGAATGCGCCGACGCCTGGATCGCCGCCACCGCCGTGCTTTACGGCGTGCCCCTCGTGACCCACAACCGAAGCGACTATCTGGGTGTACCAGGTTTGACACTGATTTCCCACAGGTAGAGCCCCCCATTCACCGCCGCTGCTTCTTTGGAACAAACGCCAGCAACCGCCGCGGGTTGTCCACCAGAATGCCGGTTAAGATCTTTTCGTCCACTCCAGCCTCGCGCAACTTGGGGACGAACACCGTCACCGTCTTCGCATAGCCCGGGCCGCCGTTGCGCTTGAGTTGACTTCCCGTGGAGAAATCGGAAGCGAACAGCAGATTATTCGCGTAGCCGGCCTCCAGCAGCGTCAGGACCATCTTCACCTGTGCGGCGTCGCCTGCTCCGCCTTGGCGGTCGAAACCGATAAACGCGCCCCGTTTGCAGATCGCTTTCTGCACTTCCACCTTCGGATCGTTCAATCCGCCGACGTGGCCGATCGCCACGCGCCCGGGCTGCACGCCCATCCCCTCGAACACGTCGAGTTGCTCGATCGCGCCTTTGCCGAAGTTGGTGTGCGTGAAGATCGCCAGGTTGGTTTCGAGATGGGCCTTGCTCACGGCACGGAAGACCTTGCGTTCGTCGGCCGTCATCACGTCCCAGGTGCCGATCTCGCCGAACACCCCGACCGGTTGCGTGCGCACCTGCCGGACCAACTCCCGCGCAATTTCATCCTCACTCCACGTCGCGATCTCCGGAGGATAGAAGGGCTGCGTGTAGTAGCCGCAACCGGCCACGATCGGCATGCCGGATTTCCTGGAGATCTGTTTCAGGAAATCCAGATCCCGGCCCATGTCGGGATGCCCGCCGTCCACGATGCAGGCCACTCCGTCTTTCGCCGCGGCGGAAATCTCTTCCGTCATCAGTTCGGCGTCTTGCATGAAGTAAGGTTGCGGCGTTGCCGGCGGAGGCGCAGGCGCGGTCGCTGTACCGCCGCGGCTGGCTCGAAAGAGCGCCATCCACTTGGGCATGAAATCCGGAGCCAGCGATAGATGTTCGTGGAACAGCGTGGCCCCACCGGTCAGGGCCTCGGGAGGCAGGTCCTTCAGAACCGTACGAATGATCGCGCCCTTCGGAAATGACGTCGCGGCCTCACCGGAGCCGGGCCAAGCTGCGGCCGCAACCCCGGCGCCGAGCCCTCTGAGCGCTTCCCGCCGCGTGAACACTGTCATCACATGAATGTACCAATTCACACCCCTCCAAAAAAATTTGCATCAGCTTGTCGATTTCCGAATACTCAATCGTCGTTCTGGTGGATGCACGAGAGCATCTAAATGAAAAACAAGGAGAACAACAATGACCAGAACCATTTTGATGACAGCTTCGCTATTCTTGGCCGCCACCGTATCGGTCGCGGCGGCGGCAACGAGTCAAGGCGTGACGCAGGCGGAAAAAGAGCAGACGCTCCGGTATCTTGCCGAGACCCGGAACGGCATAGTGGATGCCGTTAAGGGCCTCTCTGAAGCACAATGGAAGTTCAAACCCGCTCCGGATCGCTGGTCGGTGGCGGAGATCGTCGAGCATCTGGCGCTGATTGAGGACGTAGTGTCGCAGAACATCCTCGCCAACATCGAGAAGGCGCCGGCCCCGAGTGCCGATCGCGATCCGAAGCAGGTAGATGCCATGCTGCTCGCCAAGGTCCCGGATCGCTCGACGAAGTTCCAGGCGCCGCCCGCGGCCGTTCCGACCGGACGCTGGACACCCGCCGAAACGCTGGAGCACTTTCTCGCCAGCCGCGCTCAGACTGTCGCGCTATTCAAGTCGACACCGGACTTGCGGGATCACGCCCTCAACCACCCAGTCTTTGGGCCGCTCGATGGCTATGAGTGGGTGCTCGCGGTTGCCGCGCACAGCGCCCGTCACACCAAGCAGATCCTGGAAGTGAAGGCGGACCCAAATTTTCCGGCGAACTAGCCGGATCCCCAAGGAGGAATCGACCATGCAATTTCTACTGTTACTTTTCGAGAACGAAAAACGCTGGATGAACCAGGGCTATTCGGATTCCGAAATGGCCGAGTACCGCGCGCTGGGCAAGGAGTTCACCTCAGCGATCAAGGGCGGCCACGCATTGCAGCCTAGCAACACGGCCACAACCGTCCGGGTGCGCGATGGCAAGCCTCTCACCACCGATGGCCCATTCGCCGAAACCAAGGAACAACTCGCCGGCTACTATCTGGTAGAGGCGGGCGGTCTCGACCAGGCAGTCGCCATCGCGGCCAAGATCCCGTGTGCCCGCTTTGGGTGCATCGAAATCCGGCCGATCATGACCTTCTCGTAAGGCGATGCCAGCTCAATCGGAACGCCGGACCGAGCCCACCTGGCGTCCGGCGTTCTGATAGAACCAAATTCAAAGGAGAATCGAGATGCGATACATGTTTCTGATCTATTCGAAGGAACTGCCGGAAGGGCCGCCGCCGGAGGAACTTCAAGATCTGAAGGACCGTCATTGGGCGGTGATGCAGGACGCCCGGCAGAAGGGTGTGCTGCTCGGTGTGGAGAAGCTGATGTCCACCGCCCTGGCCACTACGGTGCGCGTGCAGGAGGGCAAGTCAATCACGCTCGACGGCCCGTTTGCCGAAACGAAAGAGCAGCTCGGAGGGTATTACATTCTGGAATGCAAAGATCTGGACGAGGCGATCGAATGGGGCCGGAGGATTCCGACAAGTTGCAAGGGTGGGGAAGGGTGCATCGAGATCCGGCCGGTGGCCGACCTGCCACCGCGGGGTTGACGCCCGATACAAGAGCGGCGGCGGAAGCCGTCTTCCGCCAGGAATCCGGGCGGATCGTGGCGACGCTGATACGCATCTCCGGATCGTTCGACCGAGCCGAGGAAGCGATGCAGGAAGCCTTTGCCGCAGCGCTTGCATCGTGGCCTGAAAAAGGGATCCCGCAGAATCCCGCTGCGTGGATCACGGCCACCGCTCACCGGAAGCTGATCGATCAAAGCCGCCGGGAGCATACTAGGATCGCGAAACAGGATTCGCTGCTCTATGAGACGCCGGCCGTCACGCTGCCCGCCGATCTCACCATGGATGATCCGCCGATGCATTTTCCCGACGATCGTTTGCGCCTCATCTTCACTTGCTGTCATCCTGCGCTGAACCAGGAGGGACAAGTGGCGCTTACGCTGCGGACCCTCGGCGGGTTGAGCACGACGGAAATCGCCAAGGCGTTTCTGCTGCCTGAACCGACGCTCGCCCAACGCCTGGTGCGCGCGAAGCGCAAGATTCAGGAGGCGCGGATTCCCTACGAAGTCCCGCCTCCCGCACGATTGCCCGAGCGACTCGCTTCCGTTCAGGCGGTGACGTATCTCATTTTCAATGAGGGCTATGTTGCGACGGCGGGCGACCAGCTTGTCCGGAGCGATCTGTGTGGCGAGGCCATTCGATTGGGCCGCCTGTTGTGTGAACTATTGCCGGATGAGCCGGAGAACACCGGCCTGCTGGCGTTGATGTTGCTGCACCACTCGCGGCGCGATGCCCGCATGCACGATGGTCAACTGATCACCCTGGAAGAGCAGGACCGCTCGCTGTGGCATCGGGACGACATCGCCGAGGGGCTGGAGTTGGTCGAGAGAGCGCTGCGCGCGGGCGCCGCCGGTCCTTATCAATTGCAGGCGGCGATCGCCGCATTGCACGCTCAGGCCGAGACTCCACAAGCAACGGACTGGCATCAAATCGCGGCGCTCTACGGACGCCTTTTCGAATTCAACAACACGCCGGTCATCGCGCTGAATCACGCCGTTGCGATTGCCATGAGCGCCGGTCTCGAACAAGGATTGCAGCGGATCGACGCTCTGGGCGTCTCCGGCGAACTGGAGCAGTACTACCTGTTCCACGCAGCGCGCGCCGACATTCTCAGGAGGATGAAGCGGTTCGAAGAAGCCGGCGAGGCTTATCGCCGGGCCCTGGCGCTGAACTCCAATCGGATCGAGCAGGAGTTCCTGGCCAGGCGCCTCCGGGCTATTGACACCCCCTGATCCTAGTGGCACAATGCTAGATAGCACCACACATATGTGGTGCTTATCGGGAGGCCCACGTGGCGACTCTTACAACCGGTTCCTCTGCGGCAGTCCGCATTTCCCAAGATCCCTTGACGCTGAACCAGATCGTCTCCGTCGCGCGACGCGGCGAGGCGGTGGAGCTGAGCAACGACCATTCGTTTCGCGAGATGCTGCTCAAAGGCCGTCAGAGTCTCGAGCGCAAGCTGGCGCAGGGCGAAATCGTTTATGGCGTGAACACGGGTTTTGGCGGCAACGCGCGCTGCCTGGTTCCCGACCAGGAGCTGGCGCATCATCAGCGGAATCTTCTGGAGTGTCTGTGCTGCGGAGTGGGCGAGCCGCTGCCGGAAGAAGCGGTGCGCGGGGCGATTCTGCTGCGCGCTAACGCACTCGCGCGCGGGTTGTCCGGAGTGCGCGTGGTGGTGATCGAGAGATTGCTGGAGGCGTTGAACAAGGGAATCACTCCGGTGGTGCCGCGCTTCGGCTCCGTCGGTGCAAGCGGCGATCTTTGTCCTTCCGCGCACATCGCGCGCGCGTTGATCGGCCAGGGCGGCGAGGTTTTCTACCACGGTCAACGCATGCTCGCAACGGAAGCATTGCAGCAGGCTGGTCTCGAACCGATGACGCTGGAATCGAAGGAAGGGCTGGCGCTGCTGAACGGCACTACGGTGATGACCGGCGTGGGCGCGAACGTGGTGGACGATTCGTCCTACCTGTTCCGTGTGGCACTGGGCGCGATGGCGATGGCCTCGGAGGCGCTCCTTTCGTCGCCGGATTATTTCCATCCGGCCATACACCTGGCGAAGCATCACCCCGGGCAGATCGCAGTGGCCGAGATGATGAACTCGCTGCTGTTCAATTCGCGCCTGGCGGTCCCGCTCGACGACATACGGCACCGCGTGGAAGGCGAGCGAAAGGCGGTAGGCGGTGTTGTCTCCGCGCATGAATCGATCCAGAGCCCGTACTCGCTGCGCTGCATTCCGCAGGGCCTGGGGCCGATGGTGGAAACCCTGGAGCAGGTGCGGACGGTGATCGAGCGCGAAGCGAATTCGGTGAACGACAATCCGCTGATCGATCCGGTTTCCGATCAGGTTTACCATACCGGCAACTTCTACGGCGCCCACGTGGCGCGGGCCATGGACGGATTGAAGCTGGACATCGCGAACCTGGCGAACTGGCTCCATTCGGTGATGGCGCTGCTGATGGACAGCCGTTTCTCGAACGGCCTGCCGTCGTCGCTGAGTCCGCAGTTCAGCGTGTATCACGGCTTCAAGGGAATGCAGATTTCGCATTCCAGCCTGGTTACGCAAATTCGGCATTGGAGCGCTCCGAGCCTGATCCACACCATCCCCACCGAGCAGTTCAACCAGGACGTGGTGAGCCTGGGGACACACTCCGCGCTGACCGCGATGGATTGTGTGCGGCTGCTGCGCGACGCGATTTCTATTACGCTGCTCTCGACGGCGCAAGCGGTGGATTTGCGGAAGGGCGGCGACAAGCTGGGCGCGGGGACGCGGCCTATTTATCAAGCGGTGCGATCGGTGAGCGCGTTCGTCGAGACGGACCGCGCGCTGGACCGCGATATCGTTGCCGTGTCCAAGTTGATTGACGGGCGGAAGATTCCGGTTCTGACGTAGACCTTCACAGGCTAAAGCCTGTCCTGCACAAGCTAAAGCATGTGCCACCCCTGGTTGACAGGGTTCTGAAGGTGGCACGGACTTTAGTCTGTGCGTGTTGGAAATGTAGAAACTTCTGCATAGTGCTGGTGCGATCATACTGCTGAGTCTGGCGGGAATGCGGGCTTGCGTTTTTCCAGGTGGGCGGCGAGTCCTTCCTGCACTTCCGGGCCGGAGAATCCGAGCATTTCCAAAGCTAGGGATGTGTCGAAGATCGGGCCGGCTTGGCGCAGCCAGTTGTTCAGGGCGTACTTGGTCCAGCGGATGGCGCTCTGCGCGCCGTCGGCTAGGCGAGTGGCCACCTCTACCGCTTTCGCATCCAGTTCTGCATCGTCTACCGCCAGGCTGATCAAGCCGATGCGCTCTGCTTCGTCGCCCAGGAGTTGATCGCACAGCAGCAAGTAGTACTTTGCTTTGGCCATGCCGCAGAGTAACGGCCATACGATGGCGGCGTGATCGCCGGCGGCGACGCCGAGGCGGGTGTGTCCATCGATGATGCGGCAATCTTTGGTGGCGATGGAGATGTCCGATAGCAGGCCGCACACCAAGCCCGCTCCCACAGCGACGCCGCGCATAGCGCTGACCACCGGCTTTGAGCAGTTGATCAGGTTGTAGACCAGATCGCGGGCTTCCCGCCAGATTCGCGCGCGCGTTTCGAAATCGCGGATGACTTCCTGGATCATGCCGAAGTCGCCGCCGGCGGAGAAGACTTTGCCCGCGCCGGTAAGGATCGCCGCGTTGATGCTGGGATCGCCGTCAATATCGCGCCAGATTTGAACCAGCTCGGCGTGCATGGCGCGATCGGCGGAATTCATCTTGCCGTTGTCCATGGTGATGCGCAGCACCTTGGGATGCGGGCGGTCGAATTTCAGGCGGGTGTAATTCTCGTACATTTTTTGCTCCTCCTCAGCCGTGCATGGTCAGGCCACCGGAGACGCTGATGGTCTGGCCGGTTATGAAACTTGCGTCGTCGCTCAGCAGGAAGGCGATCATGCCTGGATAGTCGTCGGGCTGTCCCAAACGTCTCATGGGTATCGCGTGAATGAGCGCGTCGGTTAGCTTCGGCGACGATGCGGCGATGGAATGGAACAGCGGCGTATCGGTGGGGCCGGGGCAAACCACGTTTAATGTGACGCCACGACGCGCCAGCTCGCGCGCCAATGTTTTGGTGAACGCGGCGATTCCTCCCTTGCATGCGGAATAGACTGCTTCGCCCGAAGATCCCACTCGTCCGGCGTCGGACGCGATATTCACCACGCGACCGAAACCGCGCTCGGCCATCCCGCGCACCACTACGTGATGCATGTTGAGCGGGCCGTAGAGATTGATGCGAATCACCTTGTCCCAAAGATCGACGGTGCTGTCGAGGAAGTTCGCGGCTTGATCCCAGCCCGCGATGTTGACCAGCAGTTCGGTTGGACCTGTTGCGGCTTCAACGGACTCGACGGCGGCGCGCACTTGATTGTAGTCGGTGATGTCGACCTGGTATGCCTTGCCGTTCGCGCATTGGCTGATGGTCTCCTCGGCGCCGGCGAGGTTTAGATCGAAGATGCCGACGGTGCAGCCTTCTTCAGAGAGCCGGATGGCGGTTGCTCGTCCGATGCCGCTTGCGCCGCCGGTCAGAATCACACGTCGTCCACTTAGTCCGCGCATACCTTGTATCGTAGTTATTCTATGCCTCAGTCACCATTCATTTGGCAGAGCCGTATACGTTTTGGCGATACGGACGCTTCGGGACGCGTTTTCTACATCTCGCTGCTGCGTCAGTTCGAAGCGGCTGAACATGAGTTGCTGCGCGCGATGGGCTGCCCTTACAACCTGTTTCAGGAGCCGAGGGTCGATTTTCCACGGGTGCATGTGGAGTGCGATTACACCTCGCCGCTGGTGTTCGACGATCCGATCGATACCGCTGTGACCGTGGAGCGCGTTGGCGGCAGCTCCTTCACTTTTGGATTTGCGATTACAACGGCAGGGCGGCTGGCGGCTCGCGGAAAACTCACTGTGGTCGCGATGGATCCGAAGACTCACAAATCCACACCGCTGCCGGACAAGCTACGCGCCACCCTCAGCGCCTACGCCGCGTAATTTGTAGCGCAACACTTTGCCCGCGGCGCTCTTCGGCAATTCGGAGAGGAACTCGACGCGCCGCGGGTACTTGTATGGAGTGATGCGCTGCTTCACGAAGTCTTGCAGTTCGTGAACCAATTCCGGAGTCTCGGTGAAACCGCGCTTCAAGACGACGAACGCTTTGGTGCTATGCAGACCGTTCGACTCTTCGAAGGGAACGACGGCGGCTTCGAGGACGGCGGCATGCTCCACTAAGGCGCACTCCACTTCGATGGGTGAGAGCCACTGGCCGGAAACGCGGAACATGTCGTCGGAGCGTCCGGCGTACCAGTAGTAACCCTCTTCGTCGACTGAGTATTTGTCGCCGGAATGAAACCACTCGCCCTGCATTCGTTCCGCACTCAGCTCGCCGCGATTCCAATAGCAAGGCGAGGTGCTCTCGCCGCTCACCAGCAGATCGCCGATGGTTCCGGGCGGGACGTCCTGGCTTGCCTGATCGACGATGCGGAGTTTGTAGCCCGGGACTGGTTGGCCGGTGCTGCCCGGTTTGACTTCGCCCGCGCGCGCCGAGAGATAGATGTGCAGGACTTCGGTGGAGCCGATGCCATCCAGGATCTCGACGCCGAATCGGTCGCGCCATTGGCGAAAGATCTCGGCGGGCAGAGGCTCGGCGGCGGAGATCGCGAGGCGCACGGTGCTTAGGTCATAGGATTCGGACTCGGCCTGTTGCAGCATCGCGGCGTAAAGAGTCGGCACGGAGAAGAAGAGAGTGGGCCGCGACCCCTGCGCCTTTTCGAGAATCGCTTTGGCTTGTGGCCGGCCGGAGTAGAGGACCGTGGTTGCGCCGACGTGGAACGGGAACATCAATCCGTTGCCCAGACCGTAGGCATGGAACAGTTTCGAAGAAGAGAACGTGACGTCTTCCGGACCGATGCCGAGGACGCCGCGCGCGTAGTGCTCGGCGCAATGGTGCCAATCGCGATGGCGATGGACGGCGGCCTTCGGCGTTCCGGTGCTGCCGGAGGTCCAAAGCCAGAAAGCTATGTCGTCCTTGCTGGTTTCGGCGGCGTCGAGGTTCGGGGATTGGGCGGCGATCCATTCGTCCCAGAACAGTTGGCCGTGCTGGCGCTCGCCGCAGACGATCACGTGACGGAGGCCGCTTCTCGCGACGAGCGCCGGCTCAACCAGCGGGTAGAGGGACGAGTGGACGATCAACGCTGTCGCGCCGCTTTCGTCCAGACAGTACGCATAGTCGGCAGTGCGCAGCGCGGTGTTGGTAGGCACGGCCACTGCGCCGATCTTGATTGCGCCGAAGTAGGCGGCGATGAATTCGGGACAGTCGGGCAACAGGAGAAGAACTCGCTGCTCTTTCTGAATCCCAAGCTGGCGAAGGCCGTTGCCGGCACGATTGACCAGCTCGGCAATTTGCGCGTAGGTGAGCGAGTGATGGTCGCTGACGACGGCGATCTTGTTACCGCGGCCTTCCCGAAGATGGCGATCGACGAAATGGCCGACCATATTGTACGGTTCATGGACCAGACGGATTTCCTCAAAAGGATATTCGCCTTCGATGGCGATGAGGCCGGCATCCTGGAGGATCTTGAGAGCCGCGTACATGCCATCGACGTCGAGACCACAGGCTTCGTGGACTTCGGGCATGGTGGCGATTCCCGGGCCTTTGGAACGCAGCGAGCCGTGGTGCGCCTGTTGTCGAAT
>DASQGY010000310.1:0-19857 GCA_035632375.1 Bryobacteraceae bacterium
GGCGCCCCCGATCTCCCCACCCAATTCCGCTCCCTCGCCATCCTCAGCATGCACCGCCATCGCCTCTCCCGCCAGTGCGAACTCACCCGCAAAGAACTCCGCGACCTGCAAAGCGATCGCCGCCACACCGAAAAGCAACAAGTGGAAAAAGCCGCCGACCTCCTCGAAATGGATAAAGAAAAAGGAGTTCCCTTCGATCCAGTCGACAATGGCTTCGTTTTCTCAACCACGGAAATCGAAACCTACATCCGCCGCCGCGGCCGCGCCGAGGAGGCCAAGGACGCTATGATCGAGCGCGAGTACCGCCGCAACCACCCAGTCGAAGACGAGGAAGAGGAAGAATAAGAAAGAAGACGGCCCGAAGGGCATTCCACCTTCCTCGAATTCGGCGGCGCGCAGCGCCGCATTCTTGAATTCCTCGAATTCCCTCCGCCGAGTGACAACACTTCCCCAACTCTGTCTCCCTTTGTTTCAATGCTTTGCTGAAAACCATGCTAAATTCCACGATCCCTCAATGCTAGATTCCAGTCGAAAGGAATTCTTCAACAATGAGCACAACAAACTTACCATCGCCGCCGATGCCACCCAATCCGGCGGCCTTCGACGATGCCTATTACTTCTCGTTGCCACACGAGACCCGGGAACTGATCTTCGGCGCCAGCAACGGCGCCATCCCCACAAACAATGTCCCAGGGGGAACCAGCGCCGGACAGCACGCCTCACCGAATGTTCCTTACTCCGACCAGGAGTCCCGCACCGCGCGTGCCATCGCGCTGGCGAACAAGGGTTTCCTCATCGACACGCCAATCATGATCTGGGGCTGGGATCCGTACAAGGTCATGGTGCTGCGCAAGCAGTACGGCTACACCTGGGTGCCGAGCGCCTTACAATCGCCGGTGCAAATCGCTCCGGGATTGAGCGTGCCAGGCAGCACCCTGACGCCCTACGACCCGCTTCATCCGCCGCCTGGAGCCATCAAGGTTTCAACCGACCTTGCCGACTATCCGCCCTTCGATCCGCCGGTCGCCCCACAGCCCGCAACTGACGATCCCGTCGGCGGTCTCAACGTTGGCAACATCTACTACGCAACCCCCGGCGAGGCTTACCCCGACGGCGCCAAGTTCACTGACCCGCGCGGCACGTTCCTGAAACACGTGGTCATCTATCCCTTCGGCCGCACTGGCTACTGGGAGAAGCTAACCTAATCCCGCCATGACGTCCGCGGAACTGGCGCTTACTTCGCCGGCGAGTGTGCCAGTTCCAGGGCCTTGGCCATTGGTTTGTCGATGCCGGACAACAGATCCTGCATGTCCGGCTTGACTTCATAGTCTGGCAGAATGCTGCGTTTGGGATCGGCGCCTTTCACTGCAAGGTAGTAAGTCATCAGGGGAACTCGCACCACCACTTTCGAGTTTGGCAGCACCACGGCCACAACGGCTCCGGAGCTATTGCCGTAGTAGCCGCCCGCAGCTTCTTCGCCGATGAACGCCGCCCGCTTGCGGTAGTGGAGGTTGGACAAGAATTCACAAGTGGTGGAGAAGCTTCCACCATTCATCAGCACCAGGACCTGGCCGGCGAAATGAGGCTGGCGCGGCTGCTGGAGGCCCCAATTGGGATGTTTGATGTTGTGATATTTGCCGTCGGCGCGTTTTTCGACTTCGTTTTCCGGGCTCACGTAGGGGAAGAAATCGAAACGGCGCTTGTTGAAGATCAGGTCGTCGTAGTACTGGAAAGGCTGATCCAGCAGAAAGGACAGAAGCTGCTTGCCCAACTCATCTGCGCCGCCGCCGTTGTTGCGCACGTCCAGGATCAAAGTCGTGGAGTTGCGAGTGTGAATTTGGGCGAAAGCGCTGTCCAGGAATTGGTTGAGCGGCTGCTTCCCAGGCCCACCGGGCTGGCCGCCGAAACTGTAGACGGTCAGCACCGCGATCTTGCCATCGTCCAGGAATTTCAGATCGGCGGAACTATTGGGCTGCTTATCCTGTGGATAGCGGCTGGCAGCGATCTTGGCCCGGTCCGAAAGCGTCGTGCCGGCTACGTTCACCTCTCGAGTCTTTCCGTTCGCCGGATCGCGAAGCTCAATTTGGAACGGGCTCTCGATTCCGGTGAGTGCATAGAGCATGCGTGGAAACCCTCCGCCATGGCCGATGCGGTATGGACGAACCGTCTGCGAGTCTCCGTCACCCGGGGTAGCGGCCAGCATCTTGGAAAGGATGCCTTCCATTGCGGCCCCGTTGATCCGCCTGATCTCCCATCCGGCAACGCCTGCGGCATCTTCTGAATATTCCCGAAACACGTAGACCTTACCGTCCAGCACCTCCACGCTGAACGGGAACAGCGGAACAGTCCGGTTCATGGCTTGCTGCACATCGCGCGGCGGATTCACGGCAGTGTGCCCGCACTTGATCCGCGCCACCACCGGAGCCAGCAGACGGTAGAACTCCAGCGATGTCATGGGTTCGACGATCCGCTTCGCGGCCGTGTCGAATGCGCGGTCGAGATCCGCCTTGGGAGTGTAGCGGTAGATTCCCGAGTGCCCCTCCTCGAGCGCGCTTCGCGCTACCCGGAAGTCCTCCTGCAGCAGTTTGGTCTCGATCTTCCCCGTTGCCGGTTCCTGGCCCGTTGCCACGGTCGCGATCGTCAATCCGGCAACAGCCAACGGCCAGGAGTTCATTCCCGGATTCTATCCCGGATAGCTTCCAGCGATGTAGCTCTGCAGTTGCCCGATAGTTTCTTCGTGCGCGGTAATGATCCAGTTCACCAGGTCGCCGATGGAGATCATTCCCACCACCCGGTCCCGCTCCACAACTGGAAGATGCCGCGTGCGGTGCTCGGTCATCAGACGCATGGCCTCTTCCACCGTGTCTCGCGGTGTAACGGTGAGAACCGGGCTGGTCATGATCTCGCGGACTGTAGTTTGCTTCGACGAGCGGTCCAGCAGGATTACCTTCCGCGCGTAGTCCCGCTCGGAAATTATGCCCTCAAGCCTTCCGTCGGTGAGGACCAGCAAAGCGCCCACTCCTTTGTCCGACATGGTCTTGATGGCCTCGTAAACTGTTGCCGTCGGCGCCACGCTCCAGAGCTGGCGGCCCTTCAGCTTTAATACCGAATCAATTGTGTCCACCGATTTCATGGGATATCCTCCCGCGGTGATAATAGACCCATCGCCGGCCGAATACAAGGGGGTCGGGCCGAGGCTTGTGAACGTTCTGGAACATCGACAGGCTAAAGCCGGTGCCGTTAAGTTTTCCGCGCGCCCGCGCAAGCTATTGCGAGATTGTAGCGCACGCACTCATGCGTGCCGTGTCGGCACTCTGGTGGATTGCTTTTGTCGCATCTGATATTTCAGTGACCAACATTAGCACTGTGAAATGTTTGATTTCCGAGCCGGCCGGAAAACTCAACGGCATTGGGCTAAAGCCGGTGCCACCTTTTTCCAATAAGTTGATGCGCTTGGTGGCACAGCCTGTGAAGCCTTTTTCAGCAACCGCCTACGGACTGGAGCGCTCCTCATAACGCCGGAGGACTTCCCGCGCCTCCTCGCTGGCTTCCAGATCGTCGGTGAGCTGCGGCGCCTTCGCACCGGCATCGAGCAACGCCTCCACCGTGGCCGCATAGTCTCCCGTTTGCCGGTGCCAGCTATTTTCCGAGCCGTGAAGCGCGCACCCGAGCGCCGTGATTTGATGCTCGCAACTCAGTTCGAGGTTGGGACGATACCGCAGAATCTCCCGGACCATCTCCGAGTTGCCATGCCAGGACGCCCACTCCAGAGGCGTCATTTGGTACTCGCCGGTGGCATCCACCGGCCAACCCGCTTCCAGCATCAGCCGCACCGCGCTGGTATTGTTGTTTTGCGCGGCATCGGGAAGCCGCCGGCGATCATCGTCGGAAAGTGTCTCAATGAAATTCGGCCGGCCGGCCAGTAATGCGCGGAAGGCGACCTCGTCCCCCAGGTCGCAGGCCTGTGCGAACTTCAAGTCTTCGGGAGTGCGCTCCATGAGCAACTGGACAATCTCCTCATGACCAAAGTCGCGGGCTATCAGATGTGGGGTCCGCTCTTTGCCGAAAATCTGAAAGTAGATCGAGCCACCGCTCCGGGAATCCTGCTTCGGAAAATACTCCTCCGAGACACGGGCGCGGATGCAGGCCGGGTCGGCATCCAGGTGTCGGCCCACCAATTCGAGATCGCCCAGAGCGGCTGCCATCAAAATGTCGGTCTGGCAACCGCGAGCCACCAACTGGCGCGCGATGTCCTGACGATCCCGTGGATAATGCCGTGCCTGAACCACCCGCAGCATGTGCTGTGCCGGCGTAGATTCGTGCTGTAGGTCGCGATCGTCGATGCCGGCGCCGTGATCGAGCAGGTACTGGGCGATCTCGACGGTAGAAGCGAAGTGAAGCGGAGTCTGGCCGTTGGCGCCCCGGGCGTTTACCACGGTCGGATCCGCGGTCACCAGCTCCCGCAGCCTATCCATCATCCCCAAGCGCGCCGCCGCGTGCACGTCCAGGATGGCGCCGCGCTCCATCAGAAATGCGGCTATCTCGGGCATGCAGTCGTCAAGAACGCCGATGCCGCCGGCCCACCATTGACTTCTGGTGTTGATATCCGCTCCGGCCGCCAGCAGCACGTCGATCGTTTTGCGGTCGGTTCTCTGCACGGCGGCGAGAAGCGGCTGCATTCCAGAACCGCCGTAGTTGGCCATCGGCTCGTTGATCCGCGCCTTCAGCTCGGGATGGTTCTCGATTACTCGCGCGGTTCTAGCAGCGTCGCTCGCGCGCACCGCTGCCGATAGCAGCTCGCCGGGCGAGAGCGTAAGCGATTCAACGTGCTCCTTCAGCTTCGGCCAACTGGCAAACCCGTAGTCGCGGGCGATGACGTGTTGGGCATCGGCGAGCTTGAGACTCGCCGGCGTGGAAAATGAAACGAGAGAACGGAAGCGTTCTATCGCTGCGGCATCGCCCCGCTGGGACTGGCTCAGCAGAACTTTGGCCTGTTTCTTGAGATGTTCGAGGTTTGGCTTTACGGGTAATTCGCGAGACATCATTCCTCCTTCATGTCGCCCGGTGTCCGCTATGACGGGCAGAAGTGAGGTTGATGTTCGGTGCTGCTCAACTGTTCAGGTGGGATGATCCCTTCCCGCGGACGGGATGCAACCTGGATTGCAGCTTCGAGTATAGTCAAAGCGCGGCCGCTACGCAAGCTATAGGCCGCCGCTGCTCTGGATGCGCTGCCGCTCTGCTTCGGGCTCGGCTGGCAACGCCAACTCCGGCGCACAGGGTGGGAATCCCAGGACATGGTAGCGAAGCGAGATCTCAAAAACCGCGATTCCCGCCTTCCACAGGTCCATCATGCGCAAGTTGGAAACGCCTTCATTGCGGCCAACGTATGTTGTCGGAAACTCCTGGACCCGCAGTCCGTTGCGGAGCCACAGCGCCAGCACTTCGCTCAGGTAGATCGGACTGCCGTAGCGAATTTTGTGCCCGGCAACCAGTCTCGCAGCGGATCGAGTGTAGAAGCGGTAGCCATTGCTGTAGTCGCGCACGCGCGGACTGAGCAGCGCCGCCACAGCGATGCTACAAACCCGGCTGATGAGCCGCCGGCCAATGGGACGATTGACCACCTCACTCCCGTCCACGTACTTGGATGCGATGGCCACATCGCAGTGCCGCTCTGCCACCAGCCGGATGCCTTCCACAAGCTCCTCCGGGCGGTGCGACAGGTCGCCATCCATCTCAATGAAGATTTCATGGCGAGTGTTGGACAAACCCCAGCGCAATAGCGTCCAGAGTGCCGCGCCCCGTTGCGAAGAACGCCGCGTCTTCTTGCGGCAGATCAGGAACAGGTGGTGATTGGGGCGGCGCATCCGTTCCTCGAGATAAGCGATGGTCCCATCGGTGCTGCCGTCATCGACAATCCCAACGGTGTAGTCGAGGCCGGCCAGGGCCTTGTCAATCTGATCGAGCAACGGACCGACATTGGCGATCTCGTTCAGGATCGGCAAGATGATGAAGTATCCGTCAGTCATCGCCCGGCGGCCGCCTCAATACCGCGCAAATCAGGATTCCGGCGCCCATCAGGCGGTCCAGAACTTGCAGGGCGGCCAAGGCAGCGCGTACCGGCAGCGCAGCCGCAATGTCATCCCAAGGCAACACTCGGGTGTCAATCGAGACAATTTCGAAACCCGCTGCTCGAGCCAATGCGGCAAAGCTCGAGGGCGTGAAATACTGAACGTGCTGCGGTGGAAAAAGCCGCTCGATCAATCGCTTGGGCCTCCCTTGGGTTAACGTACTGAGGCCGCGGCCAATGCTGTAAACAGTGGATCGGATATTGGGTGTTTCCAGGTACGTAACTCCCCCCGGCCGCAATCGCTTGCGAATTCCCCGCAGGAAACCCGCGGGATCGGTTACGTGTTCCACCACGTCGATTGCGGTAATCGCCGGGAAGTCCCGAAGATGGTCCGGGGCAGACTCAAGCCGCGTGAGGTGCGCTTCGATTCCTTGCCGCTGAGCTGTGGCGATCGCTCGGCTGGCCGTATCGATGCCGACCGGCACAACGCCAAACTCTTGCGCGGCGGCCTGCAGGAACACGCCGGTGTCGCAGCCGACATCCAGCATTCGCTGGCCGCGGAGTGCCGCGGCGCTGCTTGCTCGATCCAACTTCGCGAAGACATTTCGACATCGCCGCAGGATCGCCGGACTCAAATTACGGCGCAGTTCGAAGTAAGGGTGATCGAAGTAGTCTTCGGTATCGTGAATCGCCGCCTGTCCCGTGGAGTCCGGCCGGGGGAGATAAGTCCAGCTTCCGCAGGAGCGGCACGCGAAGAGTCCGGAGCTTCCTAACTTGACCGCCGGCGCGCCCTGGAGTGGCGACGAACACACCACGCAAACACCTGCGCCGGTTCCGACCGGCGGCGGCGACGGAATTGTTTGCAAAGACTGGGCCACTAGCTCCTAATTTACCCTACTCGGCAAAGAGTCCAGCCACATCGCTGCTATAGTATGCACTTGGGCAGTTCCCGCAGGTCACGCCGCAAGTTCTCCAAAGAGAACGCCGCGCCAGTAGATGCGGCCGAGCCATCGGTTGCATTGCCTCAGATTCCTCCTCCGCCACCACTTCCACGCTTCCCGGAAGCTGTTGGGGTGATGCTTGTTTTGGTGGTTGCGCTGCTGTTGATCGCCGCTTTTGCTACCAACCGCCGGGGAGCCGTCGATGAAGTCGGGCTGTTTAATCCGACGTACATGGATCTGCATTACGGGAAGATTTCGTATCCCATTCACGGTTATTTCGACAACATGGTGGTGCACCCACCGGTGCACTACAAGATCATCGCCGCATTCATGAGCCGCGGCGTGACTTACTATTACGCGGAGGCGGCGCCCGCTTTCCTTTTGTTGCTGGCCGGCGTCCTGCTGATTGCCTCCAGCAGTTTCCCAGCGCCGGTGAAGATTGGAATGTTCTGCGCACTGGTGGGACCAATCGCCGTATTCGCCACCGAGGACCTCGAGCTTTTCGGCATGCGGCCGGAGAGTCATATCAACGCGGCCTGGCTGGCTGGATTGATCGCCCTGGAGTCGGGGCGGCTCAAGAATTGGGACTGGAAGCGGCTGTTCGCCGGTGCGTTCTTCCTGACGTACGCGTCGGGCCTGCATTACTATGCCGCGCCGGCCCTTCTGGGCGCACTGGTGTACATGGTTTGGGCCGTCATCCAACTTGGCTGGCGCCGCGGGGTCAAGCCCCTGCTGGCTATTAGCGCTGGCGGATTGCTGTTCGGACTTCCGTATCTGTTCCTGTTCCTCATTCCCCAGTGGGATGCGGTACAGGAAATGCTGCGCAGTGTCCCGCGGGAAGGCATGCGCCTGATTCTGCGGCATCACATCGAGCAGTACCACTGGTGGGCGGAAGCGCATGTTGGCGCGTTGGGAGCGGGCTTAGCCTTCAAACTCGGAATCCCGGTTGTCTTGTTGTCCACGCCGATCCTGATTGCCATTAGATCGACTCGTGCCCTGGCGCTGGCCGCCCTGCCCCTGGAAGTGTTTGTGCTGTTATTCGCAGGCCACAAGCACGCCTATTATTATGTTCACGAGACCTCGCTCTATTGCGCCGCAGTAGTCGCGGGCGGAGCGATGCTGGCCGATCGACTGGCAGAGAGGGCCTCACAGCGGCAGCTCCTTCTCAGGCACGCCGCGTTGACGGCTGTATCGTTGCTTGTGGGCGCGACTCTGTTAGCAGCCAAGTGGAAGGCCGGGCATTCTGAAATTCTCCTCGAACCGCGAGAGCAGGAAGCTGAGGTCGCCCGAGCTGCTGGGAAAGCGCTGCTTGGACCGAACGCTCGTATCGGCGGCCGGCTCGGAGTTTGGTACGCCTCCGGAGCCGCTCACTGGTACAACATCTCCCCGGATCTTCTTTGGAGGACCTTGCCCGGGAATTTCGATGTCGCGCAGTATGTCTCGCGGCTGGATGCCGTTGCGGAATCGGGCCACATGAGCAACTCGACTCAGAATGGCCGGAACGCAACACTGTCGTCCTGGTACACCGATGGCACTCTGCACCTGGCGGGCTTTTTCTTCGCCGAGTCCAATCCGGAGTTGAGCTACCTGTTGCTCCGCGGGATTCCCTTATCGCCGCTCCATGGTTATGCTCTGAAACACCACCGGCTGGTCCGGTTCGATGAAAATGATAACGGAGATCACGAATTCCTCTCGCTGACCTGTCCGGTGACCCTGCAAGGGGATTTTCACGACCGCGTACCCTATTACGGCGTCCTGTTCCTGCCGCGGGCACATTCCAACGACGGGGACCGCGTGCTGATGAGCGCCGTGATACCGCCGGACGGGCCTCGATCCTATGCGGCGCTCCATCCCGAGTGCACCGTAGTACGCCGCATTCGAGGTACGCTGCAGCAGGTAGACCGCAAGGGAATGGTGGAAAAAATGCGCCGCGAGGATCGGCCTATGCGATTTTATCGCCAGTTGAGTGAGATGCCTGGGCCTTTCTAGTCGAGTTCAAACTTGGAGACGTAGCTGGCTCGTAAACCCGGATCCTGATCGTCCTTCCGCAGCAAACAGTTTCCGACTGCCAGGGCTTCGATTTCTGTGCCCATGAAACAGTGGAACGCGTCCTCCGGAGTGCACACGATCGGCTCGCCACGAACGTTGAAGCTGGTGTTCACCAGGACGGGACAACCGGTTCGCTCCTGAAAAGCGGTCAGCAGGGCGTGATAACGGGGATTGGTTTCCTGATGGACGGTCTGGACGCGCGCGGAATAATCCACGTGCGTCACCGCCGGGATGTCGCTTCTTGGAACGTTGAGTTTCTCGATGCCAAACAATTTCTGCTGTTCCGCGGTCATCGGCTTGCGGCGGCTGGCGATGACATCGGCCACCAGCAGCATGTACGGGCTGTCGACATCCATTTCGAACCAGCGGCTGACCTCTTCGCGGAGCACGGACGGAGCGAATGGGCGGAAACTTTCCCGATACTTCACCTTGAGGTTGAGCATGGACTGCATTCGCGGCGAACGTGGGTCGCCGAGAATGGAGCGCGCACCCAATGCCCGCGGGCCGAACTCCATACGCCCTTGAAACCATCCGAGCGCCTTTTCGTCAGCGAGCGCTTCAACACAAGACTGGATTAGACAGGAGTCATCGAGTACCGTGAACTTCGCCCCGGCATCTTTCAGCCGGACTTCGATATCGGATTGAGAGAAGCAAGGTCCGAGATACGAGCCCTTCATTTGGTCGCAGCCGGCGGCACCGCGAGGCTGGCCTTTGAACAAGTAGTAGGCGGCCAGCGCTGCGCCCAACGCACCGCCAGCGTCACCCGCCGCGGGCTGAATCCAGATGTTTTGAAAATGGCCGTCACGCAGAATCTTGCCGTTGGCGACGCAGTTCAAGGCAACGCCGCCAGCAAGGCAGAGATTCTTTGCGCCAGTCTCCTGGGAAAGCGACCGGGTCATGCGCAACAATACTTCCTCCAGGACCGCCTGGACCGACGCTGCCAGGTCCATGTGGCGCTGTGTGAGCAGTTCGTCCGGCTTGCGCGCCGGCCCGTCGAACAATGCGTCGAATTTCGCGTTGGTCATGCGCAGACCAGTGCAGTAATCGAAGTAACCGAGGTTCAGACGGAAAGATCCGTCGGGCTTGACGTCCAGTAGGTTGTCGAGAATCAATTGCGCGTATTTGGGCGCTCCGTACGGAGCGAGGCCCATCACTTTATATTCACCGGAATTGACCTTGAAACCGGTGTAGTATGTGAACGCGGAATAGAGCAGCCCGAGCGAGTGCGGAAAGTGGATTTCTTTAGTGATCTCGAGTTGATTACCATGGCCGTGCGCCAGTGACGTGGTAGCCCACTCGCCGACTCCGTCCATGGTCAAGATGGCGGCCGCCTCGAAAGGTGACGGGAAAAAAGCGCTGGCAGCGTGGCTGAGGTGATGCTCGGTGAACAGCAACCGCTTCTCCCATTCGAACTCGTGGCCGGCCACAAATCTCTTGAGCTCTTTCTGCAGGAGATCCTTCTGAAACAGCTTCTCGCGCAACCACAGAGGGACAGCCATCTGAAAGGAGCGGAGCCCGCGGGGTGCGAAGGCGATGTAGGTCTCGAGCAGCCGTTCGAACTTCAGAAACGGCTTGTCGTAGAAGACGACGTAATCCACTTGATCCAGACCCACGCCTTCCGCGGCGAGGCAATATTCGACGGCATGAGCGGGAAACCGGGCGTCGTGCTTCTTGCGCGTGAAACGCTCCTCCTGTGCGGCGGCAACAATCTCGCCATCGCGCACCAGAGCGGCGGCGCTGTCATGGTAAAAGGCGGAGATGCCGAGAATTCTCACAGGTGCGCCGCGGGCCTGGGAGGCTGCTGACAAACCACTTCAAGCCGCGGATGAACGCGGATGAACGCCGATAGACTGCTTGTCTGGAATCCGCATTTATCTGCGTTCATCGGCGGCCATCGATTTGGAGAAGTTTCTGCAAGCTGCTAGAACAGTGTGTAGATGAACGGCGCAATGGCGCTACCCTGGGCAAAGATCAAAAGAGCGCCGACCAGGAGCATCACCAGGATGATGGGCAGCAGCCAGAACTTCTTCCGCGTCTTCATGAAGTCCCATATTTCCTTAAGCAGAGACATCATTTCTCCTTAGAATTGCTTGGCCATGGTCTCCGGCGCTGGACCCGGTGGATTCCGGATAATCCAATAGGTGCTGGCTTCCGGCGCGTGTTTCAAGCGAAGCGGATCCTTGCCGAGCAGCCGTCCAATGATGCCCGCGGGCGTAAAGACCAGGAAGAACAAAATCGCGGTGATGATGGGGTTCATGATACGCCCCAGCAGTAAGCCGAATAGGGTCCAGACCTTATTCAGCGGCCGCAGCAATCCCGGCCGGATAAGGGCTACGAGCAGGAAAACCGCAGCCACCGCCAACAACGGCCAGCGCACCGGACCCCTCTTGAGCAGCGGCCATACGCCCAACAAAGCGAACCCTGCTGCAAAGACCAGTCCGAAGTTCCGGTCCGATGAACTCCGTGTGTGCGCCGACCTACGCAGATCTTCGTGAAAGTTCAAACCCATGAAACTCTATCTTAATGGACTTCCGGGGCTGGAAGAGGGGTCGGCGGATGCAATGGGTGGAATACTGCATAGCGGTCTGGGAGGGTAGGCCGCCCCGGTGTCCCAGGCGGGAGGCATGCCGTCATTCCTGGTAACGAGCGCCAAATCCTCAATCAAGACTTTGGACGCACCACCATGTTCCGCAGCGTTACTGACGATGAACCGACCTACCCGATTGAGATCGTAGATGGGGAGGTAGAGTTCTGTGAACCCGTCCCTGCTGTCCCAAACTTGTTCCGCCAAATAGTCTTTCGTTTTGCTGTCCACCACACCTACGTCAATGGCTCCGCGCAAAACTTTGGCTCGCACATACAAATAGCCCTGCCGGATGCCAGCCGGGACAGAGACCTGAGCCGCAGCGTTCCCAGCTCCGTTTACCTGAGCCGACGCCAACTGCACTCCACCTGCCTGTTTCTGAATGCTCCATCCCGGTTGACTCGACCGGAGCATATTCATGTCGAGTGCGCCTTCGATTCTTTTGGTGTTATGGGCCCCCACTTTGCCTCTGGCCGTAGCGGCGAATAAGGGGCTCCGGTAAAAACGTATTGGCCGATCATGGGCCTTTAGGTCCGCGAGAAGCGCTCGCCGATCCAACTGCGACAGCTTTCCATGCACCATTGTTCTCACCCAGCAGCGGCCTGCACGGGGCCGAACTTCCTTCTCAAAGTCGGAGTTGGGTATCAGGATGTTGCGAATTACCGGTGTTGCTTCGCCACAATCGGATCGCGATTCCGGATCGGCGTTGGTTTTGAGCGGGAGGTAATAGGTGCTGTAGTAATCGAAGCGGCCATCGTTCCGCAAGTCGCCGATCGGGCAGACCGCGGAGAAGAACACATAGTCTCCCGCCGGATCCTCCTGAAACTCGTAAACCGCACGCTTGGCGACTGCGACGCCCGTCAGCTTCGCCGGAGGAGCCGCGCTCAAGTACATCAGTGACAATTCGGAAGTAGACTTAGCCCGTCGATCCGCAAAGTAGAAGCCGCGAAGCTGCAGCACCCCTTCGACATATGAGGATGTCAGGGTCTCACGCTGTTGGTTCGCCGTGTTGTAGCTCATGAATGGCTCCACGGCCAGGGCGTCGAATTGAGAAAAGAGGGCCTCACGATTTATGCTCTGGATGCTCGCTTTCCAATTGAGAATCGGTATGATCCAGAAATAATCTTTTGCGCCGCCCGTATACCACGGCACATTGCCACCCGCCACAAATGCATCCCGCCCAAGGATGAGCTGGGAGGCGGCTCTGGTTAGCTCCAATTCATCGAGGTCCCCAACCAATTTGCGGCTATCGAATGGAGTGTAATGAACCGCACCGGCCGTTAACACTGCTACGCCTAAGCCGAGGCCAACTGCCGGAGGAACGCGAACTGCTTTTGCGGCCTTTCCGAGAATGGTAAGAGCGACTCCAAACATGGCTGCGAGATAGATAATCAGCTCCGGCGCAAAATAAGCGGGTGAATTTATCTGTTTGCGCTTGACTCCAAAGACCAGGAAAAGGAGATGAGGCAGGCAAGCCAACGCGAGGCCGCGGGTGCTTCGAAATAGCAACAGCACCGGAACTCCGAAAAAAACCGCTGGCACGCCCGATATCCATAACGGGGATAGCAACGTCGTCAAGAATGGGTTGTTCGCGTAGTTCTCAGGGATCGCCGCGCGCCACTGGGCGTAAATCTCGCGGTGAACCCGCAACCCATCCAGCGGGCCCCAGGTTCCTTGCAGGTCTCTCACGAGTCCTTGAATCGCCTGCCAATCGGGTATAACGCTGAGTATCAGATACGGAACCCAGAAGGCGCTGGCGCCCAGCAACAGGACCAGACAGCGCCGTAGCGCCATCGCCCGTGGTAAGACGCACCAGGCCCAGATCATATACACGCCCGCGCCGGCGACGGCTGGATATCCAATATAGTGAAGAATCGAGGAATAGCCCAACAGGGCACTTCCGGCCAGGAGATAACGCCAATCCCAGTCCGCGAGGCGGCCAGCTTCCAAGGCAACCAGCCCGCACATCCAGGCAAGCGCCAGGGGAAAGTCGGGCCGAACGGTGTATAGCTCGACCCAGCAGAAGACCGCGAGATAAGCCCCGGCCAGGAAACCAAACTTCATCGCCATCGAGATTCTGGAGAGGAACAGCAGGACTGCCAGAATCGCGAAGAGCAACAACACTACGGCTCCGGCTGCGTGGAAGAGACTTAAGCCACAACGCATCAGGAGAGCTACAACGAAATAATGCGTCGGCGGATGAACCACCATGTAGTACATGTGTCCGTGTACCGGGTAGGTCATCGTGCCAGTGTGGAGATAGGTGTAGATGGGATTGAAGAGCCCGACTTCATCGGTTACGACTTCCCTGTCGGTGAAAGCAACCGACAAGGTGGCAGCTACAAGAAGAATGGCGGAACAAATGACAAAAAAGATCTTGGCTGTACCGCTCGTTTCGAGGCTCTTCCCATTGGCCGTACTGGTAGTTGCGCTATCCATTGTGTCCACTGAATTAGTGCGAGCTGTTTTCGATCACTACGGCCATGTCCTCGATTCAAAACTTCCGATTCCCCATTGTCTCGCTGATTTCGGACCACCACCTGACCGGAGTCGCCAATTGACGCGATGGGGATATACAACTCGTTGACTCCATCCTGAACGCCCCACATCGCTTCGCTTCCCAGGATATTGAGGACATCGTGCCCACGGATGCTAATCCCGACCACGCCTTTCAGCACCTTACCGCGGACGTAGATGAATCTGCGTTCGATGCGTTGCGCGCGATTGATCGGACTTGACGCTGCGTCCCTGCAGTGGGAGGCCGCTCAATCGCCTTCGGCGGCCAGGACCTGCTCGCGATCCGGCGCACTGTCCGACGCGCCGAAACCGAGCATCAGGTAATCCACGCGTCCCTCGAAACGTTCCCGCGGCAAAACCCGCCAGCAATCCAATACCACCGGCAATTTGGCATTCCGCTTGAAGTTTTCAGGCGCAAGGTTCTTGAATTCCGGCCACGGAGTGGTGATGGCCAGAACATCGGCTTGGCCGGCGCAATCGGCCGCGCTCTTCGCGTAGCTGATGCGGTCTTTCAGTTGTTGGCGGGTATTCTCCATGGCCGCGGGATCGTAGACCACGACTCTCGCGCCGGCATCCGCCAAGAACTTGGCCAGCGCCACACCCTGCGATTCCTCGATCACGCCAGTATTAGGTTTGTACGAAAGCCCCAGCACCGCGGCGGTGCCGCCTTTCGGCAACCGGGACAGGATCATCTCTCCCAGCCGAGGCACCTGGCGTCTATTCAATTGATCCGTCGCTTCGGCTAACAAGGCCGGAGCGCCATTACCCCGAGCAAGCGCGGAGAATGCCACGTTATCGCGGGGGAAACATGGACCGCCATATCCGAGCGCGCCCTTCAGGTATTTCTTTCCGATCCGCGTATCGCAGCCGATCGCCGAAGTGACCACGTCGACATCGGCGCCAGGCAACGTCTCGCAAACCTGCGCGAGCATGTTGGCGTAAGAGATTTTCGTGGTGACGAAGGTATTGACGGAGAGCTTGGTCAATTCGGCGTTCACATAGTTCATGCGATTGATGCGCGGATCGCTCTCGCAAACGCCGGTGTACAATTCCTCCAGAATCTCGCCCGACCGCCCGTCGGATTCGCCGATCAGGATCATGTCGGGATTGAGCATATCGCGAATAACGCTGCCCAGGGCGATGAACTCGGGGTTGTAGCACAGTCCAAAATCCGGCCCGCACTTCTTGCCGGAGAACTTCTCCAGGGCGGGCAGCAGCACACCGCCCGTAGAGCCGGGCATCACCGTACTGGAAAGGACCACCAGATGCCAATCCTTCTTTTTCTTGAGCGCCGCGCCGATCTGTTCCGCGCTACGCAAGACGTAATCCAACGAAAAGCGCCCATCCGGCCCGGAGGGCGTGGGCACGATGATCATGGTGAGATCGGTCTTGAGAATCGCTTCTTCGTAGCTGGTGGTGGCGGAGATGCGCGCGTGATTGGCATCGATCATCTCCTGCAAACCGGGCTCTTGCACCGGCGCTTTGCCGTTCTGAATGGCGGCCACAAAATCCTGGTTGACGTCGACGCCGACCACCGTGTGTCCTTTGTGCGCCATCACCACGAGCATGGGCGACCCCAACTTGCCCAAGCCAACAATTGAAATTTTCATTTTTCCCTTCTACTCCTGTCGAACAATGGGCATCCGCCATCCGGTGCCAAAGGCGCGCGAGGTGACTTTAAGTACCGGCGCGGCCTGCTTTCTTTTGAACTCGGCGATACGAACCAGCTTCAGTACGCGGCGCACCGTCGGCTCGTCGAACCCCTGCGCGATAATGTCCTCGGCCGACTGGCACTGCTCGATGTGCAGCTCCAGAATCTGGTCCAGCAGATCGTAGGGCGGCAGGCTGTCCTGATCCTTCTGATCCGGACGCAATTCGGCCGATGGCGCCTTGGTCAGGATGTCTTCCGGAATGTCCGGCTTTCGCTGATTGCGCCAGCGCGAAACGCGGTAGACCATCATCTTCGGCAGGTCGGCGATCACCGCCAGGCCGCCGTTCATGTCACCGTATAGCGTGCAATACCCAACCGAGATCTCGGACTTGTTGCCGGTGGTCAGCAGCAGCGAGCCAAACTTATTGGACAGCGCCATCAGCAGATTGCCGCGAATGCGCGATTGAATATTCTCTTCGGTCACGTCGGTGGCCCGGCCGATGAAGGCGCCGGCCAGGACGCCGTCATAGGTCTGCATGATGTCGCTGATGGGTAGCGTCAAGGTCTTGATTCCAAGATTGCGGGCTAGCTCGACGGAATCGTCCACGCTGCCACTGCTGGAATAGCGCGAGGGCATCATGACGCCCAGGACATTCTCGGGACCCACCGCGTCGGCCGCAATGGCCGCTGTCAACGCGGAGTCGACGCCTCCGGAAAGGCCCAGCAAGACCTTGGAGAAACGCGTCTTCGCGACGTAATCTTTCACACCGAGTACCAGGGCGTTCCAAATCTCCGCTTCCGTTTGGAAGTCGTCTGCGGCGATGGTTCCCTCGCTGGTGGCGAGATTCACCACGATCACATCTTCCTGGAATCCGCGGGCGCGGGCGAAGAGCCGGCCCTGCGCGTCGAAGGCGCAACTGCGGCCGTCGAAGATGAGGTCGTCGTTGCCGCCCACCTGGTTCACGTAGGCCACCGGCAATCCGTATTTTTGCGCCATGTGGCCGAGCATGCGCTCGCGCAGAACCTGCTTGCCGGCGATGAACGGCGACGAGGATAGGTTGACAATGGCTTGGGCTCCCGATTCCACGAGAAGTTCGATCGGGTCCTGATGGTACCTGCGCCGTTGCCAAAAATCGCGGTCGTTCCAGACGTCTTCGCAGATGCTGATGCCCAGGCGCCGGCCATTCAATTCCAGGATCTGCGGCCCGATGGAGGGCTCAAAATAGCGGTCTTCGTCGAAGACATCGTAGGTGGGCAGGAGCGTTTTGTGAAATGACTGGCCCACCGAGCCGCGATCCAGCAGTACGGCGCTGTTGAACAGCGGACGGCCCATGTCCGACGGGTTGGGCGTGGCCACTCCCACCAGCATGGGCGGCGCAGCGGAGAGCTCCGCCGCGATATCGTGCAAGGCCTGACAACTGCGTCGCACGAATCCCTGATTCATCAGCAGGTCGCGCGGCAGGTAGCCCATCAGCGCGAGTTCAGGAGTCACCACCAGATCGGCGCCCTGAAGCTGCGCCCGCTTAGCGCCCTGGACGATGAGCGCTGAATTGCCGGCGATATCGCCCGCAGTGGGGTTGATCTGTAGTAACGCAATTCGCAATGGAGTGTTCCGCCGGAGTCAATTCAAGGACGGGAAATAGTTAGTATACCGATTGTCCGGCGCGTCTATCAACTCTGTCAGGGAACATCGAACTTCGTCGACGATTCCGCGCCGAATTCCTGCGCGGTGGTCCGCGCGTCCTGCAGCAGACGGCGGTTGGGAATGACGGGAGCCAGGGTGAACCGGCGATTCATGTAGACCAACCCCTGCGCGTCCGGCCGGAATGGCCGGGACCAGTGCTGCCCGGTGGAAATCCAATAGCTGTGAGCGGCATTTCCAAACTTGTCCTTTTGCAGCGCGTACTCCATGCGAAAGGTAGTGCCTTTGTGCAACATGTGGTGCAGCGGTCCTTTGGGTTCGGCTCCGCCATAGCGGATTTCCTGTGCTGAGTCGCCTTCACAGCCAGCTTCTATCACTTCTCCATCGAAGTGCATCGGGAAATATGTAGTGGGGTCGAGTCGAATGGTGGCTTGGATAGAGGCGGCGCACCGGACGTCGAGAGCTTGGTCGTGCAGGCGCGATTTATCGGGTTGAATCGCCAACGTAATTGCGGAGGGCGGGCTCTTGATCCGCTTCACCCGCGTGCTCTTGAGCAGCGATTCTACTCGAAAGGGGATCTCCAGAGGATCCTGGCCGCCGCAGCGAGTGTCAGGCTCGCCACTGAGTGCGTAGGGCGCTACGCCATCGCCCCACGCCAGCACCGCATTGCAACGCCGGCCGTCTTTGCGGATCACGGATTCCGCGGTCACATCGGGCAGGTGCTGCAATTCCCGGCCCTTGCCATCGATCACCACGCGAGTTTCCTCGGTGGTCCAATTCCAGTGAGTCTGTTGATTGTGGTTAGCGGTAAAGGCGGCGAGAGCTTTGGCCAGCAAGTCTGGCGCGGATTGGCGTTGAGCCACTGCGGTTCCCGCGGCCAACGACAGGCACAAAAGTAACTTGGTGGGCATCAAGGTCCCTCAGAACATACTACGCTCGGACTCGGCAAACGGCTGCACGTTCTTAGGTGGAGGGCGACGTTTTTCGAACCAGCTCACGGCCCCCCTTGGCCAGCCATTCTCCTAAGAATCGCAACGGTTTCCGGCGGTTGTACCACAGCCCTACCGGCAGACTGGCGACGTATTTCCAGGCCGAGTAGCGCAGCGGCTGAAAGAACTGGTCGCGATGGTCAAGGCGGTAGGCTGTGTAGCCGAAGATCCAGGACAGCGGGATGTAGCCGTAGTGCCGCTTCAGCAGGTTCATGGAAGCCTGAAACACGACTTCGCGCTCGTAGATTGTCTTGGCGCCCGAGTGCATTCGCGAGTTGGCCAGATAGTCGGGAATCGACGCAAAGCGGATTCCGGCCTTGGCCATGCGGATCCACAGATCGTAGTCGAAGGAGCGGTTCACGTTCGGATCGAGTTCGCATCGACGGTAGGCGGAGGCGCGCAAGAACGCGGCGGGCTGGCAAATGAAGCAGTCGCGCTCCAGAACTTTCGGATCGAACGGCAGCGTGGGGTAGCGGCTGATGATGCCGCCGTTTTCGTCGATCCACCAGCCTTCGCCGTAGACTACATCCACGTCAGGATGGCTCTGCAGGTAATCTACCGCCTTGCGGACGGCGCCAGGCAGATAGCTGTCATCGGCATTTAGCCAAGCCAGAATCTCGCCCTGCACTTGCCTAAATCCTTGATATGCCGCGTCGGACGGCCCCAGGTCCGCGGCCGAAACATAGCGGAGCCGGTCCTTATATCGCTCCAGGATCTCGCGCGTTTCATCGGTGGATCCTCCGTCGACGACGATGTATTCGATGCGCGGGTAGTCCTGGGACAGCACGCTCTCGATGGTCTCGGCGAGATACTTCGCCGTGTTGTAGGAAGGCGTGACGATACTGACCAGGGGCGGGTCGAGGGAGTCCACAGTCGAATCCAATATAGCAACGGCATCGGCCACGAAATACGACTGTCATAATTTTGTTGGACGCCGGGTTTCAATTCTACCCGGCGACTGCCGGATTAGATCACCGTCCAGGCGCCGCGCTGTGCCCAGCCACTATCCTGCGTCGCGGTCTGCACTTCCATGTACACGTTCTTCGCTCCCGTGAACGCCGGTTTGAAACTCAGCACCAGGGTCAGCGTTAAGGTGTTGCCCGACAAAGATACCGAGGAAGCGCCGGGATTCAGCGTACATTGGCTGTTCTGCATGGTTCCCGCAGCACCCAGTGTTGACCCGTCGCTAAACGATGCCACGTCGGTGGCCAGATAGATCATTGTCGCCTTGGTCGCGTAGTACAAGTAGCAGGTCCCGGCTGTGGCCAACTGCGAACCCACCACAATCTGGGTGGAAACGATATTCGACGCGCCGTTGGCGTCCGAGAAGGTAAAGGTAAACGTTTGGGCCGATCCGCTCCCGCTGCTGGGTGCGACCGACACCGCCACGGGCGGCGATGGCGCACCGCTGCCGGTG
>DASQGY010000311.1:0-34220 GCA_035632375.1 Bryobacteraceae bacterium
GAATGTGATTCTGGTAATTGCCGGCGTAGGAAACTTCCGCCACAATTCCCCATTTCAACTCGCGCTGGATTCCCAGCGAGTATTGATACGTCCGCGGAACCTTGAAATACGGAGGATCGAAGCTGATGCTGTTGCCGACATTGGTCAACAAGCCGAGGCTGTTGCCACTGGGCGCCAAAATCCCATTAGGGAAAGGATTCACCAGCGAGAACGGCCCGTTCAGGCTGTTGCCTGCTTTGGGAAGACCGGTATTGTTGTCGCCCGTGGTAGAGGACGTGTAGGGCGTGCCTTGCGAATACCCGGTGGTGGTGTCGAGCTGCGTGGTCTGCTGATAATAGATGCCCGCGCCGGCGCGGATCACGGTCTTATCGCCGATGCGGTAGGCAATGCCCACGCGGGGCGAAATCGCGGTCCAGTCGGTATCGTACAGCCGTTGCGGCTGGCCATTCACGCCGGCGAACAGGAACCCACCGGTGATTACCGAAGGAACCGCGGGATAAGGATACTTCGGACCGGTGGCGTCGTACGCCGCTTTGTCCTTGGCCCAGGCGGCGATGATCTGGTCGCTGAGCGGATTCTTGACGGTGGTATCGAACCCGCGATTGCTGCGATTGTATCGCTCCAGCCAGCCGACCTGGATGTCGTAGCGCAGGCCGAGGTTGAGAGTCAGATGGTCGGAAACCTTCCAATCGTCTTGCACGTAGAGGCCGTAGTACGGGCGCGTGCGATAGAAGGTGTCGTTGTAGTCGATGTTGCCGCTAGTGGGGTAGCCCAGCAGTAAAGTAGCCACGCCGCTGCCATCGGTCGCCCCATGCTGTTGTGCGGGCGTCTGCTGCGTCCAGGTTTGATTGAAGGTGAACGATCCGTTGGAAGATCCGGTGCTGGTGCTTCCGCGCATGGCGTAGTTGAATTCCACACCGGTGCGAATGGTGTGGCGACCGCGGGTCATGGTCAGGCTGGGAGTGAGATTCCAGTTATTAGTGGCCGTCCAGGAGAAGGCCGTGCCGCCGGAAAAGCCCGGGTTGGAGTATCCGCCGATATTGATGGAGGGCGCCACCGGCCCAGGGCTCACTGGTGATGGCTTGAACCCGGTCATCCCCAGGGTTTGTGCGGTGACGCTGAAATCGCTGAAGCCCGGAGTGGTTTGAATGAAGCGGCCGAAGGACAGGCGGACATCCAGCACGGTGCGCGCGCCCGCGACATGGGTGTAATCGATCACCGCGTTCTGATCGGTGCGCTGGTTGTTGGTGTTGCCGGTTGCTACCGGCTTGGGGAATCCAGTGGACGAGCGGTATTCGTAACCCTGCTGGCCGGTGTACAGCCCGAACAACTTGTCGTTGGGTCCGAAGACGTGATCCCATCGCGCCATGGGCTGCTCATAGTAGTAGCGGCCGAGATTCGTCTTCGCGATGAAGTTATTGTTGATGGCCTTCGGATCGGCGCCGTTCGCCGCAGGATAGTACGAAAGAATCTTCGCGCCCACCGGGCTGATGCGGCTCAGCGGAATGACGTTGTCCGGAAAAGGATTGTGGATGAACGCCTGGCCCTGGCATGGCTCGCTGGCCGGGTTGCAGGCGTGAGTGGTGAGCGGATCATAAATCTTGTAGCCGAAGTCTGTGAAGTGCTGGCCATCGCGCAACGAAACCGGCGGAGTGCTGCCGGAGGCCGGGAACGGAACCACCTCCTGCCATCCTTCGAAACTGGCGAAGACGAAATCCTTGTTGTGGCGGACCGGACCGCCGACCACGCCGCCGAACTGGTGTTGATTGTGGAAGCCCTTGGGTGCGCCGATGGTATTGTTGCCGAAATTGTTCGCGTCGAGGATGCGGTTGCGCCAGTACTCGAAGACGTCGCCGTGCCAGGAGTTTGTGCCCGATTTCAAGGTAGTGTTCACGACGCCGCCGGCGAAGCGGCCGTATCCGGCGTCGTAGGTGTTGGTCATCACCTTGAATTCCTCCACCGCCTCCACGTTGGGTGCAAGCTGCCAGCTACCGCCGGTGTTGTCGGTAATGGGAGCGCCGTTCAGCAGGAACATGTTCATGCCGCCACCGGATCGTGCGCCGTTGATCTTGTAACTGGAGTTCACGTCCCAACCGCGGGTGCCGGAAAAGCCGCTCGCGCCGAACTGTTCCTGCGTGAACACCACGCCGGGGGTCAGCGACATCAGCATGTAGGTTTGCCGGCCATTCAAGGGATATTCCTGGGTTTTGATCGGGTCGAAGACCAGGCCGCGATCGGCGGAACTGGTGTCGATCACTTCCTGCTGGCCTGTCACCGTTACTTCCTGGGTCATTTGGCCGACGGTCAGTTGCAGCGGCAGATTGATTTTCCCAGCGACCTCCAGCCTGATGCCTTCGCGCTTCAGCGTCTGGAAGCCGTTGGCCACCACTTCAACTGTGTAGACCCCAGGATTGAGATACGGGATGCTGTACAGGCCGTTGGTGGTGGTTTTCGCCTCGGTGGTGTCGTTAGTCTCGATGTTGATGGCTTTGACCGTTGCGCCGGGAATCGCCGCCCCGCTCGGGTCGGTCACCTGGCCGGAGATGGTGGCGCGGAATTCTTGGGCGAACATGGCGCCAACCAAGGCACAGATCGCGAATACACTTCGAATAGTCATGAGAATCCCCCTTGATTTCCCCAATTCAACTTCCCCTCAAACCAACGACAGTTATCCCGTGGATAGCTTTCTACAATTCAAGCCCTTGTCGTCATTCTGGAACAAGTGAATTCACCGGGAATTCCCGGGGAGCGACTGTTTCTAACCGTATGGAGGAGCTAAGGTTCTTCAAAGCGTCGCAGCGCGACGCCGGACACTGCGTGTCCGAGGAATTCAAGAATCCAAGAATGGGCCGCTACCCGTCCCCGAATTCGAAGGATGCTCGCGCGGTCCTCGCCCATTCCTTGAATTCGGAGGCGCGCAGCGGCTCCTTCTTGAATTCTTGGATTCCTCAGTTGTGCGGGATCTCGTCGGGAAGAATGCGATCGGCCACAATCTCGGCGTTTTTGGCAATTCCCGCCAGGGTGCCTGAGCGGAGCAGCACTTCGAAGTAGGGCAGCTTGTTCTTGTTGCGCTTCATCAAGCCGTTCAACAGCCCTGCCGAAGTAGAGCTGTTCATGATGAACTCGCCAGCCGCTTCCGTACTCTCCGCGGTGGAGCCGGCGATGATCAGCACGCTTCCGTTGTGCCGCAGGTTCGGGACCAAGTCGATGATGGCGTAGCTGTCGCCGGTCTCGCCGGGCCGGGCGGCCCGATAGGACGCTTGCTCGCCCGGGCGCGGGTTCTGATTGCTAATCATCGCGGATCGGGCCTGCTGGTCATAGACAAAACGGAAATTGAGCGTCGGCTCGAACAGGCTGTTCCACAAATTGGAGCGATTGCTTCCCAGCAGCACGCTGTTGCCGTTCTTGAAGTCCTGGATCTGCGCCGTGCGTGCCGAGCGAACCGTCACTTTGTCCCAATGGTCGGCATTCAGCCGGTACAAACGTTGCACCAGTCGAACATCCGTGATGTCGGTGAACTGCCAGCGCTGCCGGCTGAACGCGAGCGAATCGGCCAGAGAAGCGACGTCGCTCGATAGACTTCCGTTGGGCGCCGGATCGCGCGCCAAATACTCGTCCAACGGGATGGAGCGGTGGAGAATCCATTCGGCCACCACCAGCGTCGAGTCGGCGCAGACTACGAACGTTTGCTGCTCGTTGTTGAACAGGAGCGGCCAGATGGCGGAGCGGTCCGGAGCTGCGTGCGCGGCAGCGGCCAGGCGCTGGGCTTTGTCGCGGTTGTCGCGCCACAGCCAAGTGCAGGCGAAGAGGAGCAGCAGGATGGCGACGGCCTGAATCCAAAACCACGGCGAACGCGGAGTGGCGGTTTTGGGTGGAGCCTTCGCGGGCGACACCACGGTTGCGGCGGCATGCTCGCGCGGTTCGAACAAGGGCACATAGGCGCCCTTCGGAATCTGGATTACTAAAGGCTCGTCCTTCCCTTCGGTGGCGAAATAGTCGTCCAGGCGCTTCCTTAGCTGCCGGATCTCGACTCGGACGATATTGTCTTCGCCCGGATTGTAATCTGCTTTACGGCCGAAGACCCCGCAACCGATCAGTTGTTCGCGTAATTGCTCGGGATGGTTCTGGAGCGACCGCTCACAGATGTAAAGCAGGAGTTCCCGTTGGCGCGGGGATCGATGAAAGGCTGCGCTGGCGGCAACCCTTTGGGCCAGCTCCCACCGGAGATCTACGGATGGCGGACTAGGCGCAACCGGTGTGCTCATAACCTGTTAGCGAGAACCCTTCGCGGTGAATTCCCTGTGAATTCTCTTGTTCTGCCGCCCCCAACGGCGGTTTCATTGCAGATACGGTAGCACGCC
This sequence comes from Bryobacteraceae bacterium, assembly GCA_035632375.1. Classification (GTDB taxonomy): domain Bacteria; phylum Acidobacteriota; class Terriglobia; order Bryobacterales; family Bryobacteraceae; genus Palsa-89. Next base: position 4,362 of record DASQGY010000311.1, read on the forward strand.
CAACGCTGCATTGCAATGGGTGTGCCGGGTATCATCAGGGCACAAAGGAACGGCAACCGGATGCAGGTCAATCAGATCAGCAGCATCGCCGCACCAAGTCTCACAAATCCATGGGGGGAAATATGAAAACCAGCTTCATCGTGAAAGCCAGCATCGTCCTGTTTGTGATTTGCTTTGGGTTGATGGCCCAGTCGGATCTTGGGACCATCAGCGGGTTCGTGAAGGACCCATCGGGGGCGACCATCCCGAATGCAAAGGTAACGGCGCGTAACCAATCGGGTCTGGACCGTACGGCGACGACTAACGAGTCTGGCTACTACACCATTACAAACATCCCACCGGGTCTGTACTCGATCACGGTTGAGGCATCGGGATTCAAGAAGTATGAATCCACCAATAACAAGCTGGACCCCAGCGCGACGTTGTCTCTCGATGCGCCGCTGACGGTAGGAGCTGCCACCGAGACGGTGGAAGTGAGTGCCACGGCGGTGGTATTGCAGACTGAATCGGCCGCGATGCAGGCGGTGGTCACGCGGCAGCAAATCGATATGCTGGAGTTGAATGGACGTAACCCGGTAGGCTTGGCCGGCTTGGCGCCGGGCGCTCGCGGTGGGAACGCTGCAGGTCTCTCGTTCTCCTTCAGCCAGGGCCCCTCGAACTTCAACGGGTCGCGCAACCCCGAGAATCTGATCACCTATGACGGCGCTCCGGCCACCCGGACGCGCTCCAATGGCACCAGTCTTGGCGCGGCAGATGTGGACTCGGTGCAGGAGGTCCAGATCCTCACGGCCGATTACGCCGCCGAGTACGGTCGTTCTTCCGGCGCGCAAATCCGCATTCTCACCAGGAGCGGATCTCAGCAGTTTCACGGCGCGCTGTTCGAATATCTTCGGAACACCGATCTCAATGCCAATACGTGGACGCGCAACAAGACCCAGCCCATCAACGGCTTTCCGCTACTCACCGAAACGCCTCCCGAACATTACAACCAGTTCGGGTACAACTTCGGCGGGCCGTTCTACATCCCGCACAAGTTCAACGCCGACAAGAGCAAGTTCTTCTGGTACTTTGCTCAGGAGTGGGTAAGGCGCCGGTTTACGGACACCAACTCGTTAACCGTGCCGTCGAACCTGATGCGGACGGGGGACTTCAGCGAGCTGCTGAATCCGTCCAACGTCTATTACGGCCATGCCGTGGTCATCAAAGATCCGAACACCGGTGTGCCGTACACCAACAACGTCATTACGAAGAGCCAGCTCAGCGCGAACGGCCTGGGAATCCTGAAAGCGTATCCGGCCCCGAACCTTTCCTCGCCCATCAATGGCAACCAGTTCTGGTTTTTTGCGGCCATTCACCCGGTGAACACGCGCAAGGACACGCTTTCAGTGGACATGAACCTTACCGACAAACAACGCCTGCAGTTCCGCCGGTTGAACTACGCCTATTTCGAATATCAGCCACTGGATGGCGGCACCAATGAGACGCCAAAGTTTTTCAACCGGCCGAACCAAACCAACTCCATCGACCACGTCTGGACCATCAGCCCGCATGTCGTGAACGAAGCGCTGGCCACGGTCAGCTTAGACGATGTTTACATCCCGGTGGATGCGGCGCACTTCCTGGATCGCACTACGGTCGGCCTTAACTACCCGTACATCTTCCCGGCCGGCAAGCTGATCCCCACGCGTATCCCCACGGTGAACTTCTCCAGCCCGTTCTCCGGACTCAGCGGCGGGCCGTACCCATCGCATTCGGCGGGTCCCATCTATACCGCCTCCGACAGCTTGACTTGGATCAAAGGCAGCCATACGTTTAAGTTTGGATTCTACTTCGAACGATCCGGCGAGAACGACAACGACGAGATCAACGTCTCGGCTTGCCCCACTTGCACCAACAACCAGAATGGCCAGTTCCTCTTCACCGATACGCGGTCGGGGCAGCCGACATCGGGTAACGCCATCGCCAATGCCGCGCTCGGCATATTCGATACTTATTCCGAATTGGGCAATCGCGCTTACACCGTCTTCCGCGGTGCTAGCTACGAACCGTACGCGCAGGATTCCTGGAAAGTAACACAGCGGTTGACCATCAACTACGGCATGCGCTACGTGGTGATTGTTCCTTACAGCGCTCTGTGGCGAAACATGGCCGTGTTCGCTCCAGAACTCTACGATCCCAGCAAGGCAGTGACGGTTATTCCCACGGGTCCCGACAAGGGCAAGATCGTTCCAGGTTCGGGGGATATTTACAACGGGCTGGCCATTGCCGGCAGCGGATTTCCGTCTTCAGCGAACGGCCGCTTCCCCGTGGCGAACGACCCCTCGCTCAAGTATCTCTTCCGAGGCATCAATAGCCATTACTCCGACATCCAGTGGGGTGATTTTGCTCCGCGAGTCGGCATCGCGTTCCAGCTCAACAATAAGACGGTAATTCGCGCGGGCGCCGGCCGGTTTTTCACGCGGCTCGGCGTCAGCGATTCGATCTTCCTCGGCGGGAACCCTCCGTTCCAGCCCACGGCCAACGTCTCCTTCGGCAGCGCGGACAATCCTGGCGGAACGTCCACCAATCTCCTTCCATTGACCGTCACCACGCAGAGTAAGGCTTTCAAGAACCCGGAAGCCTACAACTGGAACTTCACCGTGCAGCGGGAGCTGCCGTGGAAATCGGTGATCTCGGTGGCGTATGTTGGGCGACGTGGTCTGCACCAGCAGCGCGAGGCCGATATTAATCAGCCGACCGTAGCGACGGTTCTGGCCAACCCCGGTATCGCTCTCGACGCTTTGCGGCCGTACAAAGGCTACAACTCCATTCGGGAAACGGACAACGTAGCGAGTTCCCAATACAACTCGCTGCAGATCCAATACACTCGGCGTTTCGCCGACGGCCTTTCGCTCGGCGTCTCGTACACGCTTTCCAAGAGCAGCGACGACGGTTCCAACCAGCGCGACATTATCCCCGACACCTACAACGCGCATAACCTGTGGGGCCCCTCGGAATTTGACGACCGTCACATTTTCATCGTCAACTACTTGTACGAGCTGCCATTCTTCAAGGGCCAGTCCACTTTGGCCGGCAAGATCCTAGGTGGCTGGCAACTCAGTGGCATCGCTCAGTTCCAGACGGGTCTGCCCTGCGGCATCGGCGTGGGCAATGATTACGCCGGCGTTGGACAGGATGGCAGTTTTGGCTGCGGCAATGCCGGACAGTTCTGGGTCATCAACGGTAATCCATCGAATGTAGGTCTGATGGCCCACAACGGAAATAGCGACCCGAACCTGTGGTTCCAAACCGTCAACCCGGACGGTTCGAAGATCTTCACGCAGCCCCCGGCGGGCACTTTTAATCTTCAGAACGGCGTCCGTGGTTCCATCTACCAGCCTGGTTTCGATAACTGGAACATGGGTTTGTTCAAGAAGTTCAAAGTGAACGAACGCTTTAACCTACAGTTCCGCACCGAAGCATACGATGTTTTCAATCACCCGAACTGGGGCGGCCCCGGGTTGAATCCCACTAGCGGCAACTTTGGGAAGGTGACCGGCAAGACCAACGACGTACGCAATCTGCAGGTGTCGTTGCGCCTGCAGTTCTAGACTTTAGCGAGCGCGCCCGTGATGAAAAGCGGGCGCGCTTGGAGTGTGTCTCATGTCATCCACAAATTCGTTCGATCGTAGAGATTTCCTGAAAACCGTCGGCGCTACGAGTTTGACTCTTGGCGCAGCCTCATCGGCGTTCGCTGCCCGCGGCAGCAAGATGAGTGGCGGCCGCGTCATCGGCGCTAACGACCGCATCAATATCGGCGTCATCGGCGTCGGCGGCCGCGGCAATTCCGACGCCCGCAACTTCGCCCGGTTCGGCGAAAAGAACAACGCCTGCCAAATCGTCGCCGTGTGCGACGTCTATGAAAAGCGCAAGCGCCTGGCCGCCGAGCATTTCAAATGCGACGGATACCTGGATTATCGCGAGGTGCTGGGGCGGCCCGATGTCGACGCCGTGATCGTCGCCACACCCGATCATTGGCACGCCAGAATCGCGCTCGATGCCATGGATCACGGCAAGGATGTCTACCTCGAAAAGCCTATGTGCCACACCACCGAGGAGGCGAAGCAACTGGTCAACACCGTGAAGGAGACCAAGCGCATTCTGCAGGTGGGCTCGCAAACCACCTCGGCCGACCAGTGGTGGAAGGCCAAGAAAGCCATCGCCGACGGCATGATCGGGCAGATGATCATGAGCCAGGGCTCCTATCATCGCAATTCTGTCGAGGGCGAATGGAACTACACCATTGAGAAGGACGCCGGCCCCGATGGCAAGGGCGACAATTACATCGACTGGAAGGCGTGGCTGGGGCCTGCGCCGAAGCGTCCGTACGATGCCGACCGCTTCTTCCGCTTCCGCAAATACTGGGACTACTCGGGTGGAATCGCCACCGATCTTTTCTATCACGTGGTCGCGCCGCTGAACATTTGTTGGAACGAGCCGCAGTTCCCGCACAAGGTGAGCGCGGCGGGTGGCATCTACGTGTTCAAAGACGAGCGCGAAGTGCCCGACACATTCCATCTGATCGCCGACTACGCGCAGGGCCACTCGCTGGTGCTCAGTTCATCGATGGCCAACTCGCAGCATATCCCCGGCCTGATCCGCGGGCACGAGGGGACCATCATCATGGTGGATCACGGCATGTTCGAGCGCCCGACGCCGGCGATCACGGTGAAGCCAGAGGTGCGCCAGGGCAAGGCGATCGGCGGGGAGAAGTACTCGGCCAAGTTCGGCGTCAATGAAATCAAGATTCCGGTGGATCAGACAGACATGATGACCGCCCACATCGACAATTTTCTCTCGTGCATTCGCACACGGCAAAAGCCGCACCTGGATGTGGAAACCGGCGCACGCGCGCAGGTGGTGATCACCCTGGCGGTGCAATCGTATCGCGAGGGCAAAGTCCTCTACTGGGACGAAAAGAACTGGAAGGCGACCACTAAGCCGTCCAAGGCGTAACCGGCTATCTGCTCCGAAAACTAGTCCTGACGTTTTCGCAGCGCTCGCGGATCGGCGCTGCCACTGCTTCCGCCACTGGATGTTCGATAGGCGCTTTGGCAAGAGCCGCCAGAACTGTGTCCGCCAGTTCCGGCACGCGGCGTTTCACCATGGGTTTCGCCAAGCTCGCCTCCTCCGCCAGCCGTTCAAAATTTTGCGGCAGCACCTTCTCCGACGAATATTCGCCGCCGATTTTCATGGCCATGTTCCGGCTGAGCTCGGGATAATAAACCGTACTCACCAAGTCGTAAAGGGGCGCCAGCCGGATCTGCTGCGATTCCATGCCGGCTCCGTGGTACAGCAGCGAAAAATTCTTGCCGTGCGCGTCATTGTTGCCGATCAAGTAGTTGAAAATAACGGCGTCCAGAAGATGCCCGAGGTCGATGACGGGCGCGCTCGACACTTCCCGCAGCAGGGCAAAACATTGCTGCAGCGACGGCCCGCCTTCCTTCTGGTATTTCATTTCGGACACGATGCCATGGGCCTGGCAGAAATCTTCCTGATGAAGCCGTTCCAATACCCGCTCTCCGCCGGGCGTCTGCCGGTGAGTCCGGTCGTAGCGCTCCACCAGCAGATAGTCGACGCCCTCGATCGCCTTGGTCTCGACCTTGGCGGTTGGCAGGCCGGCCGCCGCAGCCAGCTTCATGCAGAGTGCTTCGTTGAAAACCACGCCGGGGAAACGTTCCAGGTCCGGCTTCAAAATATGAGTGCTCGGCGCGCCACCGAGAGGCAGCGACATTTCGTCGCCTTCGATGCGCAAAGCCACTTTATCCTGCGCGCCGGCGAGCGAGAGGCGTATCCCCTCGTCTCCGGCCAGCAGCGGACGCTTCGGCAATTCCTTGAGTATCGCGGCCAACTGGTGCGCCGATAACTTTCGATAGCTGTAGTTGCGCTCCGGGAGAGGCTGGCCGGCCGGCAGGAAGGTGACGGCTCCAGCGCACTCGCCGCCGATCTGCTCCAGCATGGCGAAATCGTTGCGCGCGCTGATGCCGAGATTCGCGGCGATGATCTCCCGTTTGCTTTCTTCCGGCAGAATGCCCGCGAAGAAGCCGCCACATTCCTTGCGAGTGAAGCGTTCCTTTCTCAACGGAAGCGACTGCGACAGCGGCGTGGCGCCGGACTTGTTTAGCCAGCCTTCCACGTACTCAAATCGCATTTGCCCGCCATCATCCTGAGTGAGCCGACCGGCGAGGTCATCGCGCAGATAGACATCGAGGGTTCTGGCCATCGCTAATCTTCTTTCGCGGGAGCCGGCGGCGTCAGGGTTATTTTGATTCCGAGCGTGTGCAGGATGGTCAGCACTTTTCCGATTTGGCAGGTGGGTTTGCCCTTCTCAAGATCGATGACGAAACGCAATCCTGTTCCGGAGGTTAGCGCCAACGCCCGTTGAGTGACACCCAGACGTCTGCGAGAGTCGCGAACCAATTTGCCGATCGTTTGTGTGGTTGGTTTCACCGATGTTCCCGTACGGGAATATTAGCGTAATCCAGGACCCTGAGTCAAGTGAAAGTTACCGTACGGGAACATCACTGGCGCGAACATCCTAAAGCAGTCTGATGTTCCCGCTCGGGAACACTGAAGGAACCGAGAACTGGATCGACCGCCTCGCAAACTGATATACTCCCGCCATATGAGATCTCTGCCGCTCTTATTGTGTCTTTCGCTCGCCGCATTCGCCCAGGACGAAGAAGCCGTCCGGCCGGGCGGCGGGCCGAACGCCGATCCGATGAACGCCGCCACATTCGCAGGCCTGCGATTTCGTGGCATTGGCCCTGCCTTCACTTCCGGGCGTGTCGTCGCCTTCGCCGTTGACCCCGGCAACTCCGAGCACTACTTCGTCGCCGCCGCATCTGGCGGCCTCTGGCGAACCACCAACGACGGCACTACCTGGACCCCGGTCTTCGATACGCAAGGCTCCTACTCGATCGGGACCGTCGCGCTCGATCCGAAGAATCCTTCCGTCGTCTGGGTCGGCACGGGCGAGAACAACAACCAGCGCAGCGTCTCCTATGGCGACGGCGTCTACAAATCCGACGACGGCGGCCGCACCTGGCACAACATGGGGCTGCGCAAGTCGGAACACATCGGCCACATCCTGATCGACCCGCGCGATTCGAACGTCGTCTACGTCGCCGCAGCCGGACCGCTGTGGAAAGGCGGCGGCGATCGCGGCCTCTATAAATCCACCGACGGCGGAAAGAATTGGACCAGCCTCATCAAGGTCGGCGAGTACACCGGCGTCGCCGACGTCATCATGGACCCGCGCAATCCCGACATCCTGCTCGCCGCCACGCACCAGCGCCAGCGCACCTATTACACGCTGATCCACGGTGGCCCCGAGAGCGCGTTGTGGCGATCCACCGACGCCGGCAAGACCTGGAGCAAAGTGAACGGCGGCATTCCGCCGGGCGAGATGGGACGCATCGGTCTGGCCTACGCGCCTTCGAATCCCAGCATCATTTACGCGCAGGTGGAAGCGGGCGAGGGCCGCGGCGGACTCTACCGGTCCACGGACAACGGCGTCACCTGGGAGAAGCGCAACAGTTCCGATTCGCAGGGCCAGTACTATGCGCATGTCGTTGTGGACCCGGTGAATCCCGATCGCGTCTACATCATGAACGTCAACATCTCGGTGTCGAACGACGGGGGCCGCACGCTCGGCTCGCTGCCCACGCGCAACAAGCATGTCGACAATCACGAGATCTGGATCGATCCGAAGAACAATAATCGTTACCTGGTGGGCTGCGACGGCGGCGTCTACGAAAGCTTCGACAAAGGCGACAACTGGATCTTCAAAGCCAACCTGCCGATCCCGCAGTTCTACGATGTTTCCGTCGATTACGCCGAGCCGTTCTACAACATCTACGGCGGCACGCAGGACAACTTCAGTTTCGGTTGCCCATCGCGAACGAAAAACGCGAACGGCATCACCAATGCCGATTGCTTCGTCACGCACGGCGGCGATGGATTCTACAGCCGCGCCGATCCCCAGGATCCGAACACCGTCTACGCGACCATGCAGAACGGCGGCGTGGTGCGGTTCGACCGGCGCACCGGCGAGCGCGTGGCCATCCAGCCGCAGCCCGCCAAAGACGATCCGCCGATGCGCTGGAATTGGGATGCGCCGCTGATGATCAGTCCGCATTCGCATACGCGCATTTACATTGGTGCGCAACGGCTCTATCGCAGCGACGACCGCGGCGATACCTGGCGCGCCGTCAGTCCCGATCTCTCGCGCCAGCTCGATCGCAACAAACTTCCGGTGATGGGCAAGGTGTGGGGCGTGGACGCGGTGCAGAAGAATGTATCGACAGCGCTCTACGGCAACATCTCCGCGCTCGCAGAGTCGCCCAAGCAGGAGGGTTTGATCTACGCCGGAACCGACGACGGCCTGGTGCAAGTGACTGAAGATGGCGGAAAGAACTGGCGCAAGATCGACAAGATCGCGGGCGTTCCCGAGAACTGCTACGTGCAGCGCATCGTCGCTTCGCAGCACGACGCGGGCACCGTCTACATCGCCTTCGAAGGGCATCAGAACGGCGACTTCAAGCCGTACGTGATTAAGAGTACGGATCGCGGGAAGAGCTTCGTGTCCATCTCGGGCAATCTTCCGGAGAACGGCGCAGTCTACGCGCTGGCGGAGGATCATGTGAATCCGAAGCTGCTGTTCGCCGGCACCGAATACGGGCTCTACTTCACGCCCATCGGCGGCGAGAAGTGGATCAAGCTGAACGGCGGACTGCCGACCATTCAAGTGCGCGACCTGGTGATCCAGAAGCGCGAGAACGATCTGGTGCTCGGCACGTTCGGACGCGGGATTTATGTGTTGGACGATTACACGCCGCTGCGCAGCGTCACGCCGGAGATGTTGAAGCAGGAGAGCGCGGTGTTTCCGGTGCGGAACGCACTGTCGTACATTCCCGCACAACCGCTCGGCAGCGCTGGCAAGGGATTCCAGGGCGAACAATTCTACAGCGCGCCGAACCCGGCCTTCGGCGCCGATATCACTTACTATCTCAAGGACGGCCTGCGTACCAGGCGCCAGGAGCGCCAGCAGCGCGAGCGCGATGCCGCGCGCAAAGGCGAGACAGCGCCGTATCCGACGCCCGAGCAATTGCGCGCCGAAGCCGAAGAAGAGGCTCCGGCCATCGTGGTGACGGTCACCGACGCGGCGGGCAAGGTAGTGCGCCGGTTCGACGGCCCGGTGACGCGCGGCACGCATCGCGTAGCCTGGGACCTGCGCGGACCAGCCCCAGTAGCCGCAGCAGCATTCGGTGGCGGAGGTGGAGCAGGCCAGGGTGGACCTGGTGGCGGCGGCGGGCGCGGAGGCGGTGGTGGTGGAGCTGCGCGCGGAGCTGGTGGTGGTGGAGAAGGTGGCAGCGGTGGCGAGGAAGAAGGCGGCGGTGGATTTTTCCGCGGCCCTACAGGTTCATTGGTCCTGCCTGGCAAGTACACCGTGACGCTCGCCAAGCGCGTCGACGGAGTAATCACTCCGCTCCCCGGTTCGCAATCGTTCGAAGTAGTAGCCGAAGGCGTCTCCACGCGCGAAGACCGCGTAGCAGCAGCAGACTTTCAGGAGAAGCTAGCCCGCCTGCAGAAAGCGCTAACCGGCGCCGAGCAATCTGCAACCGACGCCCGCACGCGCCTGGACGCAATCCGCCGCGCCATCGACGCAACGCCCTCAATCCCGCTGAAGCTGCGCGAAGAAACCGGCACGCTAGAGAAGCGCCTGAGCGAAATCAACCGCACCCTGCGTGGCGATCCGGTAATGCGCGCCCGCCAGGAACCGGTCGCCGAATCGATCTCCGACCGCGTCAACGCGGCCGCACAATCGATGCGCCAGACCACCGGCCACCCAACGAAGACAGCCCAGGAGAGCTACCAAATCGCGTCGGAAGAACTAGCCGCCGAAATCCCAAAGTTGCGCCGCCTGATCGAGACCGACATCCGAGCACTGGAAAAACAACTGGACGCCGCCGGTGCCCCGCCGACTCCGGGCCGGTTGCCAGACTGGAAGAAGTAAGGCAACAGAAACATCGACAATCTAGCTCTTCAGCGCGTCTATCCGAATAGTTGGATTGTTTCATGAGTACTGACACCTTTCAGAAGGCGTCTCTGACGGCCCTTGCCTGGTTGATTCTGTACTTCTCAACCTCAGGTATTGTTTACCGGTTCATGTGGCCGTTGGAACGCAGAATCGCACCGATGCGCGCTGGGCACTACTATATTGATGTCTCGCCGCCACTGCCACTGGGAATGCACCTACTGATCTATGGAGTACCGTCAGGTGTTATCGGCCTCCTCATATTCCTATACCGTCGAGGTGCACGCCCCAGTCCAAGAGCGTCATTGAGTGATCTCATCGCACCTAACACCTAGAGCAGGGCAACACTTGGGTCGCACATTTTTTGCCAACCAAACCGGCTTGCGTTCGTCTATCGCTATGTCATATATTGGAGTGCAACATATGGCTACGCAACCATTGGACCGGGAACTCAAGAAGGGCTCCGCCGAGCTGCTGATTCTCTCGCTGGTCGAAAGCCGTCCGCGCCACGGCTATGAGATCAGCAAGCTCATTGAGGAGCGGTCCCAGGGTACGCTCCGCTTTCAAGTGGCCTCGCTCTACCCGCTGCTCTACCGGCTCGAAGCCCGCGGCTGGATACAAGGCCGATGGGTGGAAAAGACCGGACAACGCCGCCGCCGCTTTTATCGTTTGACGCCCGCGGGACGCAAAGTGCTAGCCCTTCAGCGCCGTGGCTGGCAGCAGTTCGCCGAAGCCATCCGGCGCATTACCGGAATCGAGTATGCCTGATTGGAAACAAATCGTCCGCGAACGCCTCGACGGCCTCAAGCTGGATGGCGCGCGCGAAATCGAAATCGTCGACGAGCTCGCCCAGCACCTCGAGGATCGATATGACGCACTGCGTGCCGCGGGCATCGCCGAATCGCAAGCGCACAATCAGATACTCGAAGAACTAACCGGCAACGGCAAGCTCGCCGAAGAGCTCCGCAAAATCCGCCGACCGCCCGCCATCGAACCCATGGGCGTTCCGAAACAAAGAGGAGGACTCATGTCCGGATTCGTTTCCGATCTCAAGATCGCCTTTCGCAACATGCACACCAAGCTGTCCTTCAGCCTGATGGTGGTCGGCATGCTCACATTAGGCGTCGGTGGCAACGCAGCGATTTTCAGCATATTCAACGGCCTATTTCTGCGCCCCATGCCGTTCGCCGATGCCGAGCAGTTGATCGACCTGGATGAAACCGCGCCGAAATGGAATCTGAAATATGTCGGCGTCTCCAATCCCGACTTCTTCGCTTGGCGAAAGAGCAACAGCACCTTCGACGGCATGGCTGTATTCGCCTTTGGCAGTCTCAACCTCTCCGACCGGGGAACGGCCCAGCGCGTCCTGGGCGGCAACGTCACTTACGATTTGTTGCCTGTTCTGGGGTTGAAGCCGGTCATCGGCCGAAACTTCACGTCTGACGAAGACAAACCCGGCGGTGCGAAAGTGGCGATGCTGGGCTACGATCTTTGGCACCGTCTCTATCAGGGCGACCGCGGCGTACTCGGGCGCGTTCTGCAATTGGACAACGAATCCTACACCGTGATCGGCGTCCTCCCGCGCGAAGCCGTTCTTCCCGATCGCGTGGATGTTTGGACGCCGCTTGCCGCCGACCCCGATCCCAAGAAGAGCAACGGTTGGTACCTGAGCGGCGTCGGCAGGTTGAAGCACGGCGTTTCGATGGAGCAGGCAAGCGCCGATCTGACGCGCATTCACAAGGCCATGATCGGCGAGGGACAGAAAGTAAATGAGATCACGAGCCCCGTCCTCACGCCCCTCCGCGAGCGCTACCTCGGCGATTACCGCAGCGTCAGCCGCATCCTGCTCGGCGGCGTCGCCGTGGTTCTGCTGATCGCTTGCGTGAACATCGCCGCCTTGATGATGGTGCGCGGATCGTCACGCGCGCGGGAGATCGCCATCCGCACGGCCATCGGCGCATCGCGCAGCCGCATCATCCGCCAACTGCTCACTGAAAATCTGGCGCTGGCTCTGGCCGGTGGAATTTTGGGCGTCGGGCTCGGCAGCCTGTGCCTCCGCGCCATGGTTGCGCTGGTACCCGAAGGCACTCTCCCGAGCTGGATCGCATTCTCCATGGACGCGCGCTTCGCCATTTTCTGCGTCGCTATCACCGGCGCGGCGGCGCTGATTTCGGGATTGCTGCCGGCGTTCCAGGCCTCGCGCATCGATACCCGCGGATCCTTGCAGGACTCGGGAGTCCGCAGCACCTTGACCCGCGGAAGGCGGCTCACACTGGGATCACTGGTGGTCTGCGAGATCGGCCTGGCGCTCATGCTTTCCGTCGGCGCCGGCTTGCTGGTTCAAGCCTTCCGCAAAGTGCTCAGCGTCGATCCCGGATACCGCCCGGAGAACGTAATCCTGTTCCGGGTTAATTTGCCCGACACGACGTACAAGAAGCCCGAGCAGTGCATCGCCTTTTTCGAGAATCTGGTGGAGCGAATGCGCGCCGTTCCAGGCGTGAAGTCCGCCGCCGCGACATCCGCACCCCCCATGGGAGGGCATTGGGGGAATTTCTGGGAGGCGGAAGGGGCCAAGCCTCTGGGACCGAACGACAAAAATCCTGTGGTTCTGCAGGTAGTTGCGACACCCGGCTATTTCGACGCGCTGGGCATGACCTTCCTCGCCGGCCGCCCCTTCAACGATCAGGAATCCGACGCCAAGTTCATCCACACCGCCGTGGTGAACGAAACCTTCGCCAAGTATTACTGGAAAAACGAAAGCGCCATCGGCAAACGCGTCCGCTATCAGGGCAGCACCGGCATTTGGATTCAGGTGGTAGGTGTCACGCGCGACGAAAAGCATTACGGACTCGACCAGGAGATGAAGCCCAGCATCTTTCTTCCGCTCCACGGGCTCTCCAGGAATTCGATGGCCATCGTGCTGCGCACCACCATCGAGCCGCAAATGTTGGTCGCGCCCGCGCGCCAGATCCTGCGGCAAATGGATGCCGATCTGCCGATGTACGACGTCCGCACCATGACTGAGCGCCTGAGCCGTTCGCTTTGGGCGCGCCGCTCCTACTCCTGGCTGTTCGGCGCGTTCGCCATCGTCGCCGTGGTGCTGGCTTCGGCCGGAATCTACGGTGTTATTTCCTACGCCGTCAGCCAGCGGACCCAGGAGATCGGCATCCGCATGGCGCTCGGCGCGCAGCCGGGACAAGTGCTGCGTCAAACCCTGGCAGGAGGCATGCTGCTGGTGACCATCGGAGTCGTCATCGGATTCCTCGGCGCGCTCGGCGCAGTCCGCCTTTTGCAAACTCTCCTGTTCGGCGTCAGCCCGCGCGATCCGCTGATCTTCACCGCAGTCATCATAGGCGTAGCCGCCGTAGGCTTGCTGGCCAATTTCGTCCCAGCCCGCCGCGCCGCATCAATCGACCCAATGCGTGCCCTCCACTTCGAATAAAGCCGCTGGAAAAACCAGGGGCTGGCTACGCTGTCCCAAGCCAAGTCCATCCTGACGGAACCGTACTAAGCCAATTGGCGTTGGACAGCGCGGCCTGTCCCTGATTTTTCAGGAACCTCCCCACTGCGACTTCCCTTTTCTTGAACGTTCCCCCTTTCCTGCGCATCTAACGTATAGGTTCCCTCGGATGACCCCAGCTCCCACCAACCGAAAGTCCCTGGACATTCGCGATCTGCTACGCCCGCACGCCCGCATCCTGACTCTCGGACTGCTGGCCGTCATCGGCGAGGGCATCGCCAACCTGCTGGAGCCCTGGCCACTCAAGATCGTCCTCGACAACGTGCTCCGCTCGCGTCCCATCCACGGCTGGCTCAATCGCTTCATCCAAGTCACCGTTGGCGCCGAACCTAGGGCTGCTCTCGAATTCGCCGCCGTTTCCGTCTTGCTCATCGCCATCGTAGGCGCCGTCTGTTCCTATTCGGAAAAATACGTCACCACCAGCGTCGGCCAATGGGTGATGCACGACTTGCGGCTCATGCTCTACCACCGCATCCAACGTCTCTCGCTCGCCTACCACGATCACAAGCAGACCGGCGATCTCATCAGCCGCGTCACCAGCGACATCGACGCCATTCAAAGCTTCATCGCCTCCGGTCTCCTGGGCGCGCTGATCAACAGCATGACGCTGGTCGGCATGGTCGGCGTGATGTTCTATGTCAACTGGCGATTCACCTTGATTGCCCTGTCCGTGTCGCCCGTACTCTTCGCGGTGGTTTATTCCTACACGCGCCGCATCAAGCAGGCCTCCCGCCAGGTCCGCAAGAAGGAAGGCGAGATCGTTTCCGTCATCCAGGAAGTGCTCTCCTCCATTCGTGTGGTCAAGGCGTTCGCGCGCGAGGACTACGAGGAGCGGCGGCTGGCGGAGGAAAGCCTCGAGAGCGTCGAAATGACGCTGAAAGCTCGCAGCCTGAAAGCCAAGCTTTCTCCTTTCGTGGACATTCTCGTGGCGGTCGGTACAGCCATGGTTTTGTGGTTCGGCGCACGCATGGTGATGACCGGCGCGTTGTCCACCGGCTCGCTGATCGTGTTCATTTTCTATCTCGGCAAGATGTACAAGCCGATGCAGGAGCTCTCCAAGATGACCGACGCCTACTCGAAGGCAGCCGTCGGCTACGAGCGGATCAAGGAGATACTGGACACCAACCGCGAAGTCCGCGATCTGCCGGGCGCGCGTTCCGCGCCATATTTCAAGGGGCAGATCGAATTCGACAAAGTCGACTTTAGCTATGAGCCCGGCCAGCCGGTCTTGAAGGACGTAAGCTTTCGCGTCGAGCCCGGACAAGTAGCCGCGTTCGTCGGTCCCACCGGCGCGGGCAAGACCACCATCATCAGCCTGATCCCTCGCTTCTACGATCCGATCTCCGGCGTAGTTCGAATCGATGGCCACGACATCCGCGGCTTCCGGCAGAAATCGTTGCGCCAGCAAATCAGCCTGGTGTTACAGGAGACTGTGCTGTTCCACGGCACCATTTGGAGCAACATCGCCTACGGAAAGCCCCAAGCCAGCCGCGGTGAAATCCTGCGCGCCGCCGAATTGGCCAACGCGCACGAGTTCATCGACAAGCTTCCGCAAGGCTACGACACCATCATTGGCGAGCGCGGCGTCACGCTTTCCGGCGGCCAGCGCCAACGCATAGCCATCGCACGCGCCATTATCCGCGACACGCAGATGCTGATCATGGACGAGCCCAGTTCAGGTCTGGACGCCTCTTCCGAAAAGCTGGTCTTCGAAGCCCTGGACCGCTTGATGGAAGGCAAAACATCCATCGTGATCGCCCACCGCCTGTCCACCATTCGCCGCGCGGACGTCATTTTTGTGGTGAAAGACGGAGAGATTATCGAGCGCGGGAAGCACGACGAACTCATGCAGGCCGGGGGCTTGTATGCGGAACTCTACGAACTCCAGTTCCGCACCGATGAAGTGGAACAACCCGCACCGTACGGCCCACAGGCTGAAGCCTGTGCCACCCATTTGCAGCAGACCTGATGGCAAGTGGCGGCACAAGCCTGTGAAAATCAAAGCTTGTTCAACTCCGCGATCCTCGACTCCACCACCGTCGCAAACCCCTCCACTTCCTCCGGCGAATATCCACCAGCCCGGAAAGCATCGCGAATCTGCTGTGGCGACAGCTTAGCCAACAATTGCCCCACCCACCGGGCATCCGCCCGCGGGATGTGCCGGCCGATCCACTCCAGATTCAGCCGGCTGACAAACTCGTGCGGGTTTATGGCGATAATTGTCGCCGGCCGGTGCGGGTCGTCAAAATCGACAAAATCGCCATCTATCTTCCGGATGAACTTGGACCGCTGGTACGACTCGAGGTTGCCCTTGGCCTTCTCGTGGTTGCGCTCAAAGTACGTCGTCCCGAAGCTCGCGCCCAGGTCGCTGACCATGTAAATCTGCCCCGAGCCCTGACCCGAATGCTTCTCCCGGTAGACGGCGTTGTTAGCGTCCTTCAAATCCCAATTGTTGATCACCGCCATCATCACCCGCAGGCCGTTCAACTCCCGCGTATCCGCGAACGGATTGTTTCGCCACTCCCAGAATCCGATTTTCTTCTCGCCCGCCAGATACCGCTTCAACCGGACATCGCGCATCGTCCCGTCCGCGCCGATCCACTTCTGCCCCCGATGAACATGGGCCGGCAGATTCTTCACCTGTACTTCCGGCAGAAAGTAATCCTCATTTGCGAAGTAGCCGACCGACCACACCAAGTGCGACGCCACAGGTTCCGGCTTCGACTCCGCGCCCAGCTTCAGCTTCCACTTCACGCCGTCCTCGTCTCGAACCACGAACTTCGGATTGGTCCCATCCAGGTCCTCGCTCACGAAGGTCATGGCGCCGTGCGGAGCGTGTTCCTTGCCGCCCGGACCGTAGAGCAAATTACGCGACGCGATGTCCACCGGCTCGCGCCACAAAACGGGCGCACCGGTAATTTCTCCTCCATCGCTTGCCACTTTGTCCTTTTTTTTCGCGGCGATAGGGCCGGCCGCGGCCAGCAGAAAACAGGTGAGAAACAACGTAATACTCTTTTTGTTCTTGAACATACACGACCTCCGCAAACGATTGGCCCCTGCTGTGAAGAGCAACAAGTGTGCCAGTTTTGAGGTTGAGTCAATTCGGTTGGAGTTCAGGCCCGTGAAACTGATCGTGCAGCCGGGCGATGGCATCATGCCGTTGGTGCAGGCCATTAACAACGCCAAGAAGAGCGTCGAGATTTTGATCTTCCGTTTCGACCGCGGCGAAGTGGAAAAGGCCCTGGCCAGCGCCGTCAGCCGCGGCGTCTTCGTCCACGCGCTGATTGCCTACACCAACCGCGGCGGCGAGCGGAATCTGCGCAAGCTCGAAATGCGGCTCCTGGCGGCCGGAGTTACGGTGGCGCGAACCGCCGACGACCTGGCTCGCTACCACGGCAAGATGATGATCATCGACCGCCGCGAGCTCTATTTACTTTCGTTCAACTTCACCTACCTGGACATCGAACATAGCCGCTGCCTGGGCATCGTGACTAAGAATCCCAAGCTGGTGCAGGAAGCCGTAAAGTTGTTCGAGGCCGACACCAAGCGCCAAACGTACACCGCCGGCCTGCCTTCGTTCGTCGTCAGTCCCGTCAACTCGCGCAAGGCGCTGTCCGCCTTTATCAAAGGCGCAAAGAAGCAACTACTGATCTACGATCCGGAAATTAGCGACACCGCCATGATTCGTCTGTTGGAAGATCGTGCCAAGGAGGGCGTCGAAATCAGGATCATCGGGCGGCTCACCCGGCGTAGCGCGAAGTTGACGGTCCATAAGCTCCGGCCGATGCGCTTGCACACACGCACCATCGTCCGCGACGGGCATCAGGCGTTTATCGGTAGCCAGAGCCTGCGCGAGGTCGAGTTAGGTGCGCGGCGCGAAGTTGGGATCGTCTTTCGGGACACCAAGATCGTCAGCCGCTTGGTGAAGCTATTCGAGGACGATTGGACGTCGGCGGAACGCGCCTCCGAGAAGAGTGAAGGAGCCGAGATCGAGCCGGCCGCGAAAGTGGCGAAAAAAGTGGCCAAAGCGATCGCCAAGGATCTCCCGCCCTTGGCCCCCGTTCTGGAAATAGCGGTAAGAGAAGTGGTCGGCGAGCTCACCGACACCGAACTGGATGCCCAGGAAGTGGAAGAAACCGTCCGCGACGCCGTCAAGGACGCGGTGCGCGAAGTGGTCCGCGACGCGATCGAAGAAGTCGTGGTCCAGAACGGAAACGGGCAGGTCCGTGAACACCTGAAGGAAGCACAACCGAAGTAGTACCAAGTTGCGAAAGTTCACGCAAAAACAAGACCTGGGGATAAACCGGGATAAACCGGATAAACCGGGGACAGCCCGCATGTTTCCTGAAGACAAAATCGGCCAGTCAGATAGAGATCAGCGGCATGTTACAGGAAACAAAGGAACAAGTCGCCAAACCTAGGGGGTGGAAGTTCCTATAGGAAACATGCGGGCTGTCCCGGTTTCCCCCGGTTTCCCCCCCGGTTTCCCCCGGTTTCCGGTTCTATCGGTATCGCATCAAGTATTAGCGGCTCAGCGCGCGATGCCGCTGCGGCCAGAACTCTCGCGCTACGTGCAGGCCGGCATCGGTGCCCAACATGATGCCGCCTGTTGCGAGTCCGCTGCCCACCGTGTGCAGTCGCGCCGGTTGCCAAGCCCGGGAAATCAGCCCACTACCGAATGCACCGGACATCCGCCCCACCGCAGGCGTTCTCTTGCCGGTGGTAGTCTTGCGCGTGACCACTGTGCTCACCAGCGCGTACTTCAAACGCGGACCGAATCCACGCTTGCCGGATCGCTGGTAGCCCAATTCCTCATGACGCGCGCTGGCCACGCCAAATTCAATGGTGTTCTTCACCACGTGCGTTCCGAAACCCGACGCGACGCGCTTGCCAAATCCGGCGACCCCGCCGCCCCATTCATGCGGACTGTTCCGCATTTGCTGGATCGCCGCGCCACCGCCCACGCCGAGGGCCGCGCTTCGGCCAAATGTATCGGTCACGTATTTCCTGCGATAAGGGTGGTTCGCCGATGGCGCCACTCCCGCCGTCAAAATAGCCAACGTTAGTAATAGTGCGAAGTACCTCATAGCACTGTCTATACGTGCAATCGGCTGGCCACATTAAACCGAGTGAAACCGGTTACTCTTGAAACATAGTTACGCCAATAGAATCTTCTATCTGGGAGACTACTTATGGGCAACAACGGCCGTCAATGCTGGCCGATCCTTGTAATATTGACAGCGGCACTATTACCGCTTCGGGCCCAGGATCTCGCCGGCGGAGTGGTTGACGATCTCGCGATCGCCGCTGAGGAAGCCACTCAGAATCAACCTTCCAGCTCCTCAGCGGATCAGAACATACCCAACGCCGCGCATCCCAATCCTCTGCGCGATGCGCGCGACCGGATCTATTATCCGGGTGATACCGAAAGCGTCAAGCCGCTCACCCGGAAACTGGTGCTGAACATTCTGCTCGATCAAAAAGAAATCTGGACCAGTCCTTTCCACATGCATGCGGCCGATTCACTGTGGTGGATTGGTTTCGGCGGTGTCACCGCGGCACTGGTCGCAACCGACCACCGCACTTCCCGGCTGTTGGAAAACAGCAAGGGCCAGGTGGCGTGGGGCAACAATATTTCGAAGATCGGCGCTGGGTATACGCTGGTGCCCGTAGTCGCGGGATTCTATGCTTTCGGCGCGATAACCGACGACCCCAAGGCGCGCGAGACGGGCGTCCTTGGTACTGAGGCGCTGGTGGATAGCGTGATCGTGTCCTCTATTCTCAAACCGATCGCCGGCAGAAATCGCCCCAATGCCGCGAAGGAGGACGGGCAATTCTTCGACGGCGGCGCGTCGTTTCCTTCCGGCCACGCCATCTCGTCGTGGGCTTTGGCTTCGGTCATCTCCTACGAATACGGACATACCAAGTTTGTTCCCATCGTTGCCTGTGGTCTCGCCAGTGTGGTGAGTGTCGCCAGGTTCGGCGCACGCCAGCACTTCGCTTCCGACATCGTGGCCGGCGGCGCAATGGGCTGGTTCATCGGCCGCTACGTCTGGAAGACGCATCAGGATCACGCCATTCACAATCACGGATTGCAGGCCCAGGTGATCCCGCAATTCGCGCCCGCCTCCCACACTTACGGTGTCGCCCTCAGCCTGTCGAAGTGAAGTGCCAGGTCAGCTAGAGGTGCCCGTTTCGGAGGCTTCGTCAATGGTGCTGGCCACCGCGCTGAAGATTTTGCTGATGCTCTGAGCAACGGACGGCATCAGAGCGCCGGCGGCCACCGCAACGAAGCCAGCCATCAAGGCGTATTCGATCAGGTCCTGGGCGAGCCTTCGTTTCCACAACCGCTTAAGCCGGTGTGAAACTAGCTCCAGAAGTTTCATAATCAAATAATACGGCGACTTTGACATTATAGGTACTAAGTTAACCACCTAGGAAGGACTTATTAGCTCTCCTAGCTTCTGTACTCCGGGTACTGTACGACTTAGGGCAGCTTCCAATGCGCGGAGCCTGGATCGAGTTAGTGCCTGTCAAGAATAACGTTTCCAGTGAGGCAAGTCCACTCGGTAACGGTTTCCGAGCCCTGACCGTAAGGGAGCGGTTGGACAGGTTATTCCATTGCGGATCCTTAGTTTCTTCTGCTAGACTCCCGCACAACAAGGCGCGGCGGAATCAGCACCCTCCGTGCAGGGATCGGCTTCTTCTCCTCGATACAGTGCGCGAGTAACTCAGCCGCCGTCTCGCCAATCACCGTACTGCTCTGATCCACTGTCGACAACGGGATTCGCAGCAAGTCGGAGTAATGCACATTCCCCGCCCCGATCACCGCGATGTCCTCGGGAACGCGAAGTCCCGCTTCGAGGATGGCCTTGATCGCACCCGCCGCCACCGGATCGTTGTAACAGAACACACCATCGGGCCGCCGCCGGAGTTGCAGCAGTTGCCGCATGCCCTCGTATCCCGAACCGTCCTCGTGCGCCCCGCTCACTATGTATTCCGGCGTTACCTCCAGGTCCTGCTTGGCCAGCGCGCGCCGGTACCCGCGCAACCGTCCGGTGCCCGTTGGGTTCGCGGGCCCCTTCAGATGCGCGATTCGCTGGCAGCCTTGATCGATGAGGTGCTTGGTCGCCAGCGCCCCGATTTCTTCATCCTGCACGCCGACATAATGTCCTTCAAAACCGGTCGGCATGCGATCGATCAACACGTAGGGAACTTTGCGGCTCTCCAGAACGCGGAACAACTCGCCGCGGCCATGTGTCTCCGCCGAAGCGATAATCACGCCGTCCACGTTGCGGTCCAGCAGCGCCTGCAACTGCCGCACTTCGGTATCGGCGTTCTCTTCGGAATTGGAAATCACAATCTGATATCCCAACGGCTCGAACTTTCGCGCGACTCCCTTGGCTACCTCGGCGAAGAACGAATGCATCAGATCGGGAATAATCAGCCCGACCATGTATGTGCGCCGCGTCACCAGGCTGCGTGCGATCCAGTTGGGGTGGTAGTTCAGCTCTCTCGCGCGCTTCATCACGCGGCGGCGCGTTTCTTCGCTGATATCGCTGTGGCTGCGCAGCGCTTTCGAGACAGTCATCAACGACACGCCCAGATCCTGGGCGATGTCTTTCATTCGGGTCCGCACACGCTCCTCCTCGGAAGCAACCAGTATAGGACTTCCCGGAGGCCCAGTAAAGTTACCGCTATAGTGATCCCTGCCGCAGCGCTCCTTCGTGCCGCAACAGCCATTCCTTGCGCTCGATTCCCCCCGCGTACCCGGTCAGCGCCGACGATGCTCCTATCACACGGTGGCACGGCACGATGATGGCCACCGGGTTCAGCGAATTGGCGTGGCCGACCGCGCGAGCTGCCTGTGGGCGATTGACGTGCGCCGCAAGCTGGCCATAAGTCCACGTTTCGCCAACGGGGATTTCACGCAGGGATCGCCACACCAGCTCCTGAAACTCGCTGCCGTTAGTCCGCACGGGTGTGCCATCGAACGCGTGCAGATCGCCGTTGAAATATGCTGCGAGCGACGAATTCAAATTCTGCGGATCGGAGGTCTTCTGGAATTCGCAGGCGCCGAACCGCCGCCGGAGCAGCGTCTTCATGCGATCCTCGTAACCCGAAAAATCGAGCATACAGATTGCCTGCCCGTCGGAAGCAAACAGAATGCGCCCGATGGGCGACTGAAACTCATCGTAGTGCAGCAGCATGTGTACCCATCTCACTTAGTTTCTGAAGCATTGATCCTTCTGATTGTGGGGCAGGTTGGCAACCTGCAGCAGGTTGGTAACCCGCTTGTTCCAGCGCGATTGACAATCGCGCGCAGGTTTGGCAACCTGCCCCACATCCAATTTCTTATCTGTCCCGCAAGGATTCCCACAAATACATGGCCGCATACGACCGCCAAGGCCGCCACGCTTCCGCGATTGCCTCCATCCGTTTTGCGGAAGCTATCCCCGCAGCTTTCAACAAGCCAAGATCGGACGCCGGAAACGCATCCGGGTCCCCGAGCGCCCGCATGGCGATGTAGTTCGCAGTCCACGGCCCGATCCCCGGAAGCTCGCACATGCGCCCGATCGTTTCCCCGCTCGATACTTCGCCATCGAACCCGATCCGTCCGTCGCATACCGCTCGCGCAAAGCCACGCATCGATTCCGCGCGCCCCTTCGGCAGCCCGATAGCCGCCAAATCGGCGTCAGCCAGGACCTCCGCTCTCGGCGGTCCGAACCGCGCAACCAATCGCCCGGCAAGCGTCGTCGCGCCCTTCACCGTGACTTGCTGCCCCAGCATAGCCCGCACCGCCAATTCAAATCCGTCCCAGCATCCTGGCACGCGAAGGCCCGGACGCCGCTTCACGATCGCCTTCAACAGTCGCGACTTCGCGAGTTGCGATCCGATCTCCTGCGAGTTGGCGCGCAGATCGAAGAACAGCCGCGCCCGATCCGCAATCCGCCGCAAGCTCCGGGGGCTCTCCGGCTCGATCCGCGCAATCACGGAGTTGCCGGCGCCGGCATGACGGACATGGATGCCAGTACGCCGGTAGCAATCTGGGCCAACTTCTTCCAGCCCGGGAATCGCACGGGGCCCCACAAACGCGAGGAACGCCGTCCAATCGTAAGGCGGCCGGTAGTGCAGCCTCAACTCGATACCCGATTCTCCAGGCGCAGTCGCTGCCGTCCGGCGCCGCAATTCCTTGGGATTCCTCCGGTAGACCGCGCGCATCGCTTCGTTGAACCGCCGCAGACTTGCGAATCCCGACTCGAAGGCAATCTCGGAAAACGGCAGACTTGTCTCCGTGATCAGCCTCTTCGCGAAGAGCGTGCGCCGCGTCTGAGCGACAACTACCGGCGGCGCGCCGACATGTTCCAAGAACAATCTCCGCAGATGCCGGTCCGTCAATCCCAATCGTCCGGCAAGTTCCGCCGTCGATCCACGATCCAGCGCCCCTTCCTCGATCAGCCGCAGCGCCCGATTAACGGTCGTGGATGTCCCGGCCCAAACCGGCAGATCCGGCGATACCTCCGGCCGGCAGCGCAAACAAGGCCGATACCCCGCCGCCTGCGCCGCGGAAGCATTGAAAAAAAACTCGACATTTTTCCGTAACGGAGTCCGCGCCGGACAAACGGGCCGGCAAAAAATGCGCGTGGTCCGCACCGCAGTAAAGAACACACCATCAAACCGCGCATCGCGAGCCGACGCCGCCCGATAACAGGCCTCCGCATCCATACAGTGAGTATGCCCCAAGCTCTCCACGAAGACCAGCGGTTTTCGGACATAGTTGATTCTGCCGCCTGTCGCCTGCGACCCGCCGCCTGGCTTCCCGCCTCCCTTAGAATAAAGCGTGACCCGCCGCACCTTCACCGTGAGCCTCGCCACCGCGGCCTCCGCCGTCAGCCAGGACATTCTCACGCTGGCTCCTCCGAAAGCCGACGCGCGAATTCCCTATGGCAAGGACCCACTGCAATTCGGCGATCTGCGACTGCCCGCCGGCGCCGGCCCACATCCCATCGTCATCTTCATTCACGGCGGATTCTGGCGCGCCGCTTACAATCTCGATCATGCCGGGTACCTCTGCGCCGCGCTCACCCGCGCCGGAGCCGCCACCTGGAGCATCGAATACCGCCGCATAGGCGACGCAGGCGGCGGATTTCCAGGGACACTCGAAGACATCGTGCACGGCGCGGAGCACTTGGTTCGCATCGCCCCGCGCCATAACCTCGATCTTCGCCGCCTGGTCGCTTCCGGACACTCGGCCGGAGGTCAATTGGTGTTGTGGCTCGCAGCGCAACGCGCCGTCGACCTCCGCGGCGTCATTCCACTTGCTGCTGTCACGGACCTCCGCCGCGCTTGGGCTTTGCAACTGAGCAACGGCGTGGTGAAAGAATTTCTCGGCGGCTCGCCCGAACAGGTGCCGCAGCGTTACGCCTCCACCTCACCCATCGAACTGCTCCCCATCTCGGTGCCGCAGCGCCTGGTGCACGGCACCGCCGACAACATCGTGCCCTTCGAAATGAGCGAACGGTTCGCCAGGAAATCGCATAACGCGAAGCTCGTACCGCTCCAGGGCGCCGGTCACTTCGAGCTCATCGACCCGCGCGCGAAGGAGTGGGAGACCGTGCGCAAGAACATCCTCAACTGGGAGTTTTGAGCAATGGAATTGGGGCTGAAGGATCGCGTAGCGCTGGTGGCCGCATCCAGCAAGGGACTGGGCAAAGCGGTTGCGCTCGGGCTCGCCGCTGAAGGCGCAAAGCTGGCCCTGTGCGCCCGCGGCGAAGAGGAATTACGCCGCACCGCCGCGGAGATCGGAACCGAAGTTCTGGCCGAAACAGTGGACGTAACCAACGAATCCCAGGTGCACTCCTTCGTCGAGAACGTACTCCGCAAGTTCGGCCGCATCGACATCTGCGTCACCAACGCTGGCGGCCCACCGGCCAAGAAATTCGCCGACACAACAATCGACGACTGGCGCTCCGCCGTGGACCTGAATTTCATCAGCACCGTTCACTTCGCCCGCGCCGTGCTGCCGCACATGAAAGAGCGGCGCTGGGGCCGCCTGATCGCCATCTCTTCAGTAGCCGTCCTCCAACCAGTCGACGGCCTGATTCTCTCGAACGCCGCACGCTCAGCGGTCCGCGGTCTGGTAAAAAGCCTCTCCAACGAATACGCGCCGTACAACGTGCTGGTGAACAACGTGTGCCCCGGTTACACCGCGACCGAGAGATTGCAGAAGCTGAACGTGCACCCGGAAGCGCAGATCCCGCTGGGCCGGGTCGCAACTCCGGAAGAGTTCGCCAACCTGGTAGTGTTCCTCGCCTCCGACCGGGCCAGCTACATCACCGGCGTCTCGATCCCGGTAGACGGCGGCTGGACTAAAGCGCTTTGAGAGCATCACGCGCGGCGCAAGCGGTAAGCAAGTCGCCCGTAGACTAATTGACGTAGGTCTGGAGGCGGCTACGAAGAACAAGAGATCCGCAGCATAATTTTCTGCTACTGGCGGCGGGCGTAGTAATTAGCCAACCCATCCCTAGCTATGATCGCGTTGGCCTGGGATGCCGATGCTATCGATTCCAAAAAAGACGTGAAAAAGGATGCGTTCACGACATCAACTGGATACCCGTGCTCCCTCAGCTCGTCTTGCCGTTTTCCATTGTCGGTTTTCTTTTGAACGTCCGTAACGTGCTTGTGCAGCCACGTCAAATAAGTTGTTGCCGCTTCTGTGCCCGAGAGTCCGAACCCCTCAATGCACTGTGCGCTCAAATCGGCGTACATATACGATGGACTGGCACCAGTGTAATTCTCTGCTTGCCATTGTACTTGATTTCCCCAAAAAGTCGATTTCGGTTGAGAACAAGCCTTGAGAAATTCCACCACCTGTGGACCATTCAAGTCCGCGCGCATAGTGGGTCGGCGGCGAGCTGATGTGTAGAGGTAAAGCCCCAGTGCGATCGGGACATTCGATTTAGCAAAATAGACTTCGCGACTCACGACCGTGGATGACGCAAGTGCTGAAGCCTCTTTGCTGCAGTCTCTGGCCTGACAGCGCAGTGTTCTCGCAGCGGGGGAATCATCCCTACGGAGAAAACTTGTGAGCGCTTGAAATGCACGCTCGTCTCCTGAAAGACCGAGTAGCAACACGGCGTTTTCCCATTCAGTATGTTGCTCCCATGAGCCCAGCACGGCAATTAGCCTCTCGACGGCACGATCAGCAAGCAGTGCGCGATGGGCGGTTGCAAGTGGGATGCCACGATAAAATGGCGTAGACAGCACGACATCTAGTGCATCTGGCGTTCGTACCGGCGATCTAGACGGTCGATACGCGCTGATCGCACGGGCTGTCTGACCGGGTTGCGCCACTCCCAGGCTGACGCTTGCAACCACGGCGGCCATGACTAGCGTGGTTGTAACGGAGCGATGGATCGTCACACGCTTCTTTGACGCAATTGCTCCGCCCCCCATTTCTCCCGTCCATCGTATCGGCAAATCACTGGTTCGACTGCATATTATCTCTACCACTTTGGGCACCTAGACTTCACGGTGTATAAGTTTTGTATTTTCAATAACATGGATACCTGGAATCGAATCTGGATTTGATCGTTTCGCAAGACTGACAGCACGGACTTGCGCAAGTACTTGCTAATAAACCCTTGCACTCGTATAATTCAAGGGGTTGGCCCAAATCAAACGAGCAACAGTACGGCTCTCAAAGCCACGACGGGCGTTAACGGATCGCGACCGTACTGAGATCACTCTAGCACGTTTTGAAAACATCCACCGAACAGGTACGATGACGCCACTCGGTACGCTCGCAAAGCGTTTCAGGCGCGATGAAACTGTTATCTCACGGATCATTTCGAGCTCGCTACGTTCAGGGCTCGTAGAGATTCGCGCCGCGGAAGAGGCTTCAATTGCCGCTCTGCGTCGCGAAGATATTGAGCGCGAACTGCTGAAGAAATACTCTTCCTTGATTAGTGCCGTGGTGGTCAATACACCTGCACCCCCGGACGAGAGTGTCACTAGCAATGCCATGATGCAGTACAGCGATTACGTGCATCGGATTCTTGGGATGGCCTTGGCTCATGAAATCTGTAGAGGAACGATGATTCGAGACGGCGATCGAG
The DNA here is from genome assembly GCA_035632375.1 of Bryobacteraceae bacterium. GTDB lineage: Bacteria > Acidobacteriota > Terriglobia > Bryobacterales > Bryobacteraceae > Palsa-89. Next base: position 31,078 of record DASQGY010000311.1, read on the forward strand.
TTGGCATCGGGCCTGGGAGAGGCGTGTACGAAACAGCGCGATGGATGCAGAAGCAGACGCCAGTTCGGGCACGTCACGTCACTCTTGTTTCGCTGAGCGGTGTTGGATTTTTGCGCCACCATGCGCACAATCGCAATCTGCTTCTGGATCCAGATTTCATCGTCGCGTTCATGGGAGAGGCGTTCGAACATCCAGTCACACTTGACCTTGTGGCCGCTCCCCTCGTCTGTTCGCCCGAGAAAACACTCGCGTCGACAGCATGGCTTCGATCCCCAGGTCGTGGGCGCCCCTTGCTGGACACCGCGATCCTGGGAATTGGCGCGTTCGTGCCAGGAAACCGTTTTTACGAGGAAGCCGCTGCCACGCCTCCAAGCCAAGACTCAGTATATGGTCCGATTCGACCTGCGCTCCGATCGCTTAGAGCCGCTTGTGCCCGAGCCGCGACCGACGGTCATGTCCCGCTCGCTGACGTCGGTTACCATTTGTTCTTGGTTCCCTCTGCTCGCGGCGACCAAGCCACGTCAGGTGTCCGAAACGAGATGCAGAGGCAGATCGATGCCATCAATGCTACTTTGCTATCTGCACACCGAGATGACTTTCAGTCAATGCGCTCCGCTATGCTCGTCGCTGGAACGCCCGCGAAGGCACGCGCGATCGATCACGTACTAACGTCCAATTTCTTGAGAGCGTCGCATATTTCCACTGACAAGAACGCCGCGGAGATTCTCCTGTCGCTTTAGAGCAGCGGAGTGAACGGGCTTTTTCCTGTCCCGTCTCGAAGGACGGGATGGGTTTGTGTTCGGGTTGTGCAGTTGGGCGCATTCCCAGGAGTCAAGTCCGCGATGACGAGGATCATAGAACGGATGCATCAACGCACACAATGCGGTCCGATGAGGTAAACCAGCGGCGTGCCCTAGTTCGTGTGCGAGGACAACGCTCATTATTGGCAAATCACGTACAATCGCGATCCACGTTCCTCGCCCCAGTGGTGCACATCCGAGTGTTATCCGGCCGGGGCCGAACGCTGGATCGGTTGAATTGGAACAAAGGCTCGGTGCAATTCGATCGGCAATGATAACATTTGCTCCAGTCGCGTTCTGAATCGCAATGATTTCCAGCTCGGATGACACTCGCGTGAGGTAGACGTAGTTCTTGGTTGGCGACTTCAGCGTTAGGGTGTAGTCACACCCAATGTCGTTCTTACATTCTTTGTCTTTGAAGATCTTCGTTGCGTCCGCGAGCACGGGTCTTAGGTCTGCATCAGTGAGGCCAGCGGCTGGGCCCGCGTACGTGAATTTGAGTTCTCTGCCGATCGAAGCAAAAGGTTGGGCCAGGCAAACGGTGGAAGTCGTGACAAACAACGCGATTTTCAGGGCAGTACCAAGCGAACCATTCATCATGACCTATATTTCTCGCGGCATTTGCGCCAAGTCTTGTAACATAGCATCGCAAGCGCTTGGCGTCAACTGTGGTCTCGGTTTTTTGGTCAGCTTAGCCTAAAACATTCTTGTGTATCTTTGTACTTATCCGCTATAATGAAACCGGCGTGCAGTTTCTCCGTCGTTCCATTGCGATCGCGGCGTTAGCCAGCCTCAGCGGCGATTTCCTCTTCGCTCGTCCCGAATACTTCAAACCCGACCACCGCCTCACCGGCGTGGCTGTCGACCGCGCCGAGATCGGGCCCGCCATCCTCGACGAGCGGATCGAGCGCATGATCCAGTCGCAAACTTTCGCCATCATGCGCGATCCGCACGCCACGGCCGGCGCGGAGCGAATCACCGGCCCGCGGCTTGCCCCGATTTTCCGCAAGGCTGCGGCCGCCAGCGGTTTGCCCGCTTCGCTGCTATCGGCCGTTGCCTACCTCGAAAGCTGGGGCGATTCGCAGGCGCAAAGCCCCGCCGGACCCAAGGGCATCATGCAATTCTCCGAGGCTACCGCTCGCGCCGCCGGTCTCCGCGTCGTCCGCCTCACGCGTTTCAAGATGACCACGGAGCGCAAGCTGGTCCGCCGGAAATCCGGCAGACCGGTTTACAAGGTCGTCCGCCACCGCACTCCGTACACCGTCACCGTGCGCGACGATCGCCTGAATCCCGAACGCGCCGTCCCCGCCGCCGCGAATTACCTGGCGCGTCTGGAAATCAAGTTCGGACGCCGCGATTGGGCCATCTTCGCTTACCACTGCGGAGAAGGCTGCGTCTCGGAAATGCTGCCACTGGCGGAAGCCGCACTGGGACACAAGACTCAACCGAGCGTCGCGGCGATGTTCTTCGCGGCCAGCCCGGCTTTCCATCGCGAATTGTACGAGGCCATCCAGCGCCACATGCAGCGCGACTACTCGCCGACATACTGGTTCCGCATCCAGCGCGCCGAGCAGTTGCTGAATCTCTATCAGACCGATCGTGCCGCATTCAGCGAACTGGCCGAGCAGTATCGCAATCCCATCGACCCGGAGCGCCGGGCCAACAACCGCCTGGTGGTCTGGTTGAAGTCCAACGATGTGTTCTATAAGTCGCCCGACGATTTGAAAAACGCGTCCGGCAAGGGGCTGGAGAAAGTGCTGGACGATCCGCAGTTCTTCGGATTCGCTCTGCCGAACGTCGATGAACTGTACTTGCAAAATTCGCCAGCCGCGATCGGTACTTTGCTGTACATCGCTTTCGAAACCCGCCGGCTTTTCGACAAGCACAAGCCCAAGGGTGAACACTTCGTGCCGCTGCAAGTGGCCGAGTTCGTCGGCACCACGGAGCATCCGGCGGAAGCAGGGTCGCTGCAAGTAGACCCGGAATTCCCCGAACACGCCACCGGGCAGGTTTTCGATATCGATCGATCGAACCTGCCGCCCGGTGAGCGCGAGTGCCTGAATTTTGTTTTGGACGATCTGGGCTGGGACGGCTACCTGGGATTCATTCAGGTGACTGGCGACACCATGCACATCGGTTCGGCGCCGTCGGCGCGAGAGTTTTTCTCCACTGTGTACGACGAAGCGATGCTGCAGCGCAAGTAGCGCCGGCTTCTACTTGTCGCCGTTGTTCAGGGCCTTGGTGGAATCGCCCCACACGACGGAGTCGCCCCACACCACCCCATCGCCCCACACGACGCCGAACCCAGCCAGCGTGGAATCGCCCCAGACCACGCTGGCTGGG
>DASQGY010000312.1:0-11724 GCA_035632375.1 Bryobacteraceae bacterium
GGATAAGACTGTGCGGTGGCGCGTCAAGCGAACCCAAAAAGAAGAAGATCTCGATGAAGAGATACTGGCGCATCTCGCCATCGAGGTGAAGCAACGAATCGATGCCGGCGAAACACCCGCAGAAGCAGAGCGTGCCGCACGCAGGCAATTCGGGAGCGTGGCGCTGGCGATGGAGGTCACTCGCGATATGTGGGGACGCGTTTGGTTCGAAACTCTATTGCAAGATTTAAAGTATGCCGCGCGAACAATGCGCAAGACGCCGGGATTCGCGGCCATCGCCATTCTCACGCTGGCACTCGGCATCGGCGCCAACACAGCGATCTTCAGCGTAATTGATGCGGCTATGCTGCGGCCGCTTCCCTTCCCCGGCTCCGGCCGGCTGGCGAGCATACTGGCGACAAAGAATGGCGCACCGCTTGGAGGAAGTCCGTCGCCAATGGATATGCGGGACTTCGCGAGCGCAAATCATAGCTTCGAAAGCCTGGTGGTCTACGACCACTGGCGAAAAAACGTCAGCGGCATCGCAGGCTCAAAACAGCCGGAGGAGATGGTGGTTGGACTTGTCCCCGGCAAATACTTTGAACTGCTCAGAATCCAGCCAATCATGGGCCGTCTTTTCACGGAAGAAGAGAATCAGGAGGGCAAGAACTACGTCGCCGCCATCGGCAACAACTTCTGGAAAACCCGCTTTGATGCGGATCCGGGGATTCTTGGGCGAACCGTCCGGATCAATGGCGAGAATTACGTCATTGTCGCTGTCATGCCGGACGTCATCCCGGCATGGATGGATCAGACTGCCTCACCCATCTCGATTTGGACACCATTTGCATTCAACGATGTATGGACCGAGGCGGCACGCGGCGCGCGTGGCGACTCCGCTCTGGGCCGCTTGAAAGACGGCGTCTCCTACGATCAGGCGCGTACCGAGTTGGCGGCGCTGGCCGCGGGGCTGGCGCGGGAGCACCCCGTCGACCAGGGAATCGGCGCTACCATCGAACCTCTCCTGGATACCAGAGCCGGTCCCATCCGGCCAATCCTGTTGATGCTGGCGGGTGCAGTGGGGATGGTTCTGCTGATCGCCTGTTCCAATCTTGCCGGCCTGCTGCTGGCTCGCAACTCCGTTCGCTATCGAGAAATTGCCGTTCGCGCGGCGCTCGGAGCCGGCAGAGGAAGGCTGCTCCGCCAGCTACTCATGGAGACGCTGTTGTTATCCCTGAGCGGCGGGATTGTGGGCTTGGTTCTCTCATCGGCGACATCCGCGGTGCTGCTGAGAATGTACACGGATGGAGCGTTACCCTACACCGGCTCGTTTAACGCGCTGCCACAGTTCTGGTCCGCTGGCGTCGACGTTCGCGTATTGCTCTTCGCCTTGGGAATTTCCATCGCGACGGCCGTGCTGTTTGGCTTGGCGCCCGCTTTCGCCGGCACGCGCGTATCGCTGGCGGACACGCTGAAAGAAGGAGGGCGCGGCGGCGCGGTTGGGGCTGGCAGACAGAGGTTCCGGCGCATCCTCGTCATCGCTGAAATGGCCTTGTCGCTGATTCTGGTGGTCGCCGCGGGGCTGCTGGTACAAAGCGTGATTCGCTTACAGCGGCAAAATCCCGGCTTTCGCCCCGATCATCTGCTGAAGGCCCACTTCTTTCTTCCAGCCGCGCGCTTTCCCGATCCGGCCGCCATCACCAGATTCTGCGATGAATTCGGACAGCGAGTGCGCGTCCTTCCCGGAGTGCTGGACGCCAGCGTGACCACCATCTTTCCACCGTACATCCGCTGGATTCAGATGTTCACCATCAGTGGACGCCCCGTCTCACGACTGGCGGATGTGCCTACCGCTCGATTCGGCGTAGTAGAAGCGCCATACATTCGGGTTATGGGCATGAAGCTGGTGGCAGGCCGCGATTTTGCAGAATCGGATACGGCGGCCAGCTTGCCGGTTGCGGTGGTCAACGAAGAGTTCGTGCGGCGGTTCTTCCCGGGAGAGGATCCGATCAGGCGTCAAATCCGCCTGGGGCCTCCACCCGGATTGGTAGCTTCAGCGCGCGGCGATGCGGGTTCCAGCACGGGAAGCATGACAATTGTCGGCGTGGTTGGCAATTTCCTGAATGCGGGCATGGCGCAGCCTCCATCGCCTCAAATTATCGCGCTCTTCCGGCAACAGCCCGACGTGAACTACGGATTCAAAGATATCGTGGTGCGTACGTCGATGGATCCGGCGAGCATAGCTCCGGCCGTTGCACAACAGCTTCGATCGCTTGATCCGGATATGCCGCTCGGCGAGATCCAAACAATGCCCGGGCACCTAAGCGGCTATACCTTGGATGCGCGATTCACAACCGTGCTGCTGGGCCTGTTCGCCGCGCTGGGAACGATCCTGGCGGTAATCGGCGCCTATGGCGTCGTCTCGTATCTGGTAGCGCAGCGCACGCATGAGCTCGGGGTCCGAATCGCGCTAGGGGCAGATTCGCATCGCATTCTGTGGCTGGTATTGCGTCAAGGGCTTTCGATGGGTCTGGCGGGAATCGCGCTCGGCCTGGCCGGCTCCTTGGCGATGCGTCAGTTTCTGGCGCGGCTGCTGTATGGTGTCTCGGGAACAGATCCGTGGACCCTTGCCGGCGCGTCTCTTCTGCTCCTACTTGTGGTTGTTACGGCTAGTGCCGTTCCAGGCCGGCGTGCCATGCGCATCGATCCGGTGAAAGCCCTGCGCAACGAGTAGCGCGGAGCAACTTACCGAGCCACGACCGTGAGGGAGTGATCCCTCTCAGGGAGCGCCGGGCGCGTTCATGATCCACACATTCGTGCTTAAATCTGCAAGCTCAAGCACGATCCGGCCTCCCGCCGCCACTGGACGATTCCAAATCGGATCCATGGTAGGAACGCGCGGCTCCTTGAAATGATAAACATTAACCGGCTCACCGGCTGGATGTTTGGTAGCTGGGTCCAGCCGCTGTGCGTCCAGCCAGTTCAGATTGCTCTCGCCGTGTTGGGTGAGCAGGAAGAGTACGCTCTCATCCGGCGACCAGAAGGCCATCTGAAATTGATCTGAAGACGGGGTGACGGCAACCCACTCGCTTTCGGGAACGGTTCCTTCCGCCGGCACACGCGCTACGTAGGTGCGAAATCCATGAGCGCCAGTTTTTGTTACAAAGCTGATCCAGTTTCCTTGGGGCGCTAATTCCGGCCCGTAGAAATGCTGGCTGAGACTCTCCAAAATTCTGCGCGATTTGCCGCTAGCGAGATCCACTAGATCGACGTGATTGCCCGGTTCCGTGTCCGTCCACACCAGCAGGGATTTCCCATCGCGGGATATACTGCGCGGCATCCCGCAACGCTGGCAAACATCGCGAGAGAACCAAGACCGCCATCCACGTACCGCTCTTTGAGACACGTCGATTGCGCCGGGCTGCCCTGCGCCGTACACATATTGCGATCCGTCAGCACTCAGAACCCCGTAAAACGAATTGGTCGATGGGCCGACTGTGGATTCCTTTCCGCTAGCCAGATCCTTCAGGAACAACCGAAAGGTTCCGCCCTGGTCCGCGCTGTACAAGAGCTTCTGGCCATCCGCCGGCATCGATGCTCCGCCTTTCTGTGCATCGGTAAACGTCAGGCGTTCCGGTTCTCCCGTCGCGCGCGCCTGGTTCAAGTCCACCGGAAGGCTCCACAGGTTCAGCGTGCCTTTGCTGCGCGCGAACACCAGATGCCCGGCGCCGTATGCGGCGCGAAAGTCGCCCGAGTCGCTATCCGTGGCGCGAACCGGCTGACTTGCGAGACTGTGCCGTTCCGGCGATAACTTCGAACGCCACAACGTGAGCCGATCGCCTCGCTTTGCATCAAACACAATCTCGTCCCCCGGAAGCCAGGCTTGAAAATATGCTTCAGCAAGTCCGCCTTGTCGCAGCGCGCTCAGGATACCGGTATTCACGGGCGCACCTCCGGCAGCCTTTACGACCCACCACTCCAGGTCGTCACCCTCTGCAGCTTTACCGGTGAACAGGATCTCCTGTCCGTCCGGCGACCACTTCCCCGCGTAGCTGTTGACGAAACCCTCCAGCAGCACGCGTTTGACATGGTCCGCGATGCCGAGCGTGGCGAGTTGCCCGCTCCTGTCCGAGAAGAGTAGGGTCGTGCCGTCGGGCGACACCTCTGGCGACACTCCGCCAGGCACTACCATTTCGGCATCGCCTCCCGACGCCGGGACGCTGTAGATTCCCTGTGGTTCGCGAAGAGAGGTGAAGTAGACGGTCTTTCCGTCGGCGGAAAAGACCGGATCGTAGTCGGTCGCAGGATCGTTCGTAACGCGAACGCTGGTTCCGCCCTCGATGGCCTGCACCCAGATGTCCAGGTTGCCAACGCTCGCCCGGTCAGAGGTGTAGACCACGAACTTGCCGTCCCGGGAGAGGCTTGGGGTACCAGTGTGACCGGCGTCCTTGGTGAGTTGCCGATAGCCGAACGGGTCCGGCTTTGGCTGTTTCGAAACGTTACAGCCCAAGCCTGCAATGAAACCGCAAACCACTATCCAACGGCGCATGCTTAGCCATCGGCCGGCGGAAACCGGAAGAGTAGCAGCAGCGCGTTCATTCTCCAGATTTGTAAATAACCCAGCGCGAGATCGGATGGTTTTAACTTAACTTACAGGGGATCACTTGATATCCGGCATCGGGTGCCGGAACTCGCCGCGGAACACCTCGCCGAAGACGCCCAGGATTTCGTCGTGGATGGTTCCGTTATCGGCCACCAGATGCGGCCCATGCAGATCCACCGCGCCGCCGATCATATCCGAGCATTTTCCTCCGGCTTCCCGCACCAACAGAATACCCGCGGCCATATCCCACGGATTCAGGCCGAATTCCCAGAAACCATCCAGACGCCCGCTGGCGACGTAAGCCAGATCCAGCGCGGCCGACCCCGCCCGGCGCACGCCGTGCGTCAACATGGCGAGCTGATAGTAGAAATGCACGTTGATGTTGAGGTGCCGTTTCCTGCTGGGAAATCCCGTGGCGACCAGCGAATCGGCGACGCGCGCGACCTTCGAAACACGCATGCGCCGGTTGTTCAGATACGCGCCCGATCCGCGCTCGCTGGCGAACATCTCGTTGTGCGTGGGATCGAACACCACGCCCGCAATCAGCTCGCCCGCCTGCTCCAGCGCCATGGTGATGTTGTACATCGGAAAGCCATGCGCGAAATTCGTAGTGCCGTCCAGCGGATCCACATACCAGCAGAATTCGGATGATCCCTGGTGTCCGCCGCCCTCTTCGGCGACAATCGAATGCGCTGGAAAATGGGAGCGAAGACGTTCGATTACCAGCGCCTCGGACGCGCGATCGGCCTCAGTCACCAAGTCGTATTCGCCCTTCAGCTCGAACCCGACGCGCCGCTCGAAATAGGTGGCGAGCAGCGCCCCGGCCTCGCGGGCGATTTCAGCGCCGATCTCTAGGTAGGATGCCACTGATTCGCCGGCTCACGGTTTTTCGTACAAATACTTGATGTCGTGCTTGAACAGGAACAGGTTGGGCGCATTGTGGCGCGTCACCCGGATGAAATTCACATCGTAGAACTCGATGGTCCCGTCGATCTCCTCGTTGCTGCTCAAACGGATGCGCACCGGGATTTCGCGATCGATCAGGTGCCGCAGGTACTTGACCTCCTCAAAGGTCTGCTCCGGAGCTTTCGTCTTTGCTTTGCTCATCACCCCGCCCGCTTCATCGCCCCTTGAACGAATCACTTGATTCCCCATAGTAACCGCTGCGCGTGATCGCCCGCAAATTCCGGCCCGCGACGTTTACCTTCAGCATGTGGAAGCGGTCTTTGGTAGGTGGCACGTCCTTGGGATAAAACCCGATCAGGTACTGTGTGCGCAACTCACGCAGAATGTCCGAAAAAGCGCGATCCAGTTCCGCATTCAGCGCGGGCGTGAACACCCGCCCGCCAGTGCCGGCCGCCAGAGTGGTGAGCGCGTTCTCGCCGCCGATGTTTCGCCCCGCATCGTTGGTGATGGGCATCACCAGCACCGGATACAGCACCGTATCGGCGATCTGCAACGACTGCAGCGCCTGATGAAAATCCTTGGCGCTGGTGGTATCGCCGCCGTCGGTCACCACCACCATCACGTGACGGCCATCGCGCATCTCCAGATCGCGGGAGGCCAGATAAATGGCATCGTACAGGGACGTGCCGCCTTCGGACCGAAGCGTCTTCAAGCGCTGATCCAATGTGGCGAAATTGCGCGTGAAGCTGCGGATCAGCCGCACTTCCCAGTTGAAGCTGTAGAGCGCCGCGGTGTCCCGTGGATTCCCCTCGTTGATCAGCGCGCGGAAAAATTTGCTGACGGAATCGAGCTCGTAGCGCAATTCGATTCCGGTAGACGCGCTGGTGTCCACCAGCACCGAAACCGACAAGGGTTGCTCGGTACGGCGCTCGAACACCGCGATCTCCTGCCTTACACCGTTATCGGTGAGGCTGAAATCGCTTTTGTTGAGCGACCCGATCAGTTGACCGCTGGCGTCCTTCACCGTCACCAGCAAGGGCACCAGCCGCACATTGACGCGGATAACGTTATCCTGCGGTGACGCCGTCGCCGCCAGGAGAAGCGCGATGATGGAGAAACAACCTGTTCGGCGGATCACTTTTTCAGGACGGATTCGTCCCACTCCCCTTCCACCCAGACCTCTCCGTCCGCAAAGTGCTCCTTTTTCCAGATGGGGACGATGCGCTTCAAGCGGTTGATGCCCTCCAGCGCCGCCTCGAACGCCGGTTTGCGATGCGGGGCGGTGACGATCACGGCCACGCTGGTCTCGCCGATCTCCATACGGCCCAGCCGGTGAACCATGGCGATGCTGCTGATGGCGTGCGTCCGCGCGATCTCGCGGCCGATCTCGGCCATCGTCTTCACCGCCATCGCCTCGTAACACTCGTAGTCCAGAAATTGCGTGGGACGCCCTTTGGTGTTGTTGCGGACCACACCCTCGAAATTCACTATCGCTCCGTCCTCACCGCGCAACAATTGTCGAGCAATCGCGGCCGCGTCAATCGGCTGCCGTGTCAGCGCAAAAAAATGCCCGGATTCGCTGTCCGAAATCTCATGCGTATAGCGGTCCGACCCGCCGCTGACCGGCGGCAGAAACGCCACTTCATCGTTCTCATGAACTTCAGTGGAGCGATCGCAAAATTGTTGGTTACAAGCCAGCACTATGCTCGATTCCAGACCGCGCAGCCGCGGAAACTGGCGCGCGTAGTGGTCGAAAACGGACTCCAACCGCGCTCCTTCCGCTACCTCGATGCTTTCCTCCACGCGCCCCGTGATATCCCGCAACATGCCGAAGAACAATACCCTTACGCGCACTTTTGTCATAGTAACAGACGGTTCGCGCGGGTTCGGGTTTCATTCATCGCCAACCCCAGGCGTCTCGGTTTATAATGACGAAAACCCGTATGAAGAAGCTTGCCAGACCGTTGCTACTCCTTGTCGCCATCTTGGCCCTTGGGACGAAACCTTCGCGGTATGCTTCCGCCGTTGGGTTCGATTGCCTGTACGATTGCCAGGGCCCTATCTGCTCCGACTTTGGCAACCACTCCGATTTCTGCGGGGATCTCCGGGCCAAGTGCCAAGCAAGATGCTCGGGCCGCAGGTGGTGGGGCGCAATCGCTTATAGCGCTCCCGATGAGAAGTACGGCTTCGCGTACGAATTTAATAACGTCGAGGCTGCCAAGAAAGAGGCGATGGCCCGATGTTCCAGGATCGGCAAAGCTTGCAAGCTGTGGATTTATTACGAGAACGAATGCGGCGCCATTGCCGCGGATGGCAATATCGTCACCTGGGGAACCGCTTTCTTACAGGCAAACGCGGAGCAAAGAGCTATGGCCGAATGCAGGAAAGCCGGCGGCCGGAACTGCGCGATTAAGATTTGGTCGTGCTCGAAGATGTAATCTTCACAATGAAGACTCCAGAAACTCGCCCTTACCTGTAGGGCAGGTTGATAACCTGCAGCGGGTAGGTAACCCGCTTGGAGAAGCGCGATTAACAATCGCGCGCAGGTTGCCAACCTGCCCCACGGGCTATGTGCCCCCGAACATCTTCTTCTGGCGCTCCATCATCTGCTCTGGAGTGAGAATCTCCTTGCGCGTCGCGATGGCCCAGTTCACGCCGTTGGGATCCTTCAACTGGCCGTAACGATCGCCCCAGAACTGATCGCTGAGCGGCATCGTAACCGTACACCCGGCCGCAGTAGCTTGCGCGAATAGTGCATCGGCGTCGGGAACATAGAGATGCAAGATGAAAGGCCAAGGAGCCGGACCGATCGGCTTAGCGCCGAACTCGGGAAAATGATCGTTCAACATGAGAGCCGAATCTCCGATACGCACCGTGGCATGCATCAGTTTGCCTCCGGGTCCGGGCGAGCGGTGGATCTCCACCGCGCCAAACGCGCGCTTCAGAAAGTCAATGTAATTGGACGCGCCGTCCACCGTCAGGTGCGGCGTGAGAGTATGCATGCCTTCCGGGACTGGATTCACTGTTTGTGCCATATGGCGACTATCTTAAACTGGGCAGCACTGCGAAACAAGTTGTAGACTGTCGATGATCCCCATGGCATCGTCTACCACACTCGCGCGACTCCTCGATCAGCTCGAAGCCGCCAAACGGCAGTTCGACGCGGACGGCCAGGCGAGCACCGGGCGGCTGCTCACCACGCTCGGCGCCAGACGTTTCACCGATGCTGAGTCCTTGATTCGCCTCCACGAAGCGCTGCTGTTCTTTCGCGCCTATCCGGCCAACGAAGAAATCCGCCGCCTGACGGACCAGTTGCTGGCCTCGATGCCCCAACGAATCGACCGGCTCCGCCGGGCCGACGCGGATCTCGAGCCCTTCGAAGAGCCGGATGTGTCAGGCATCTCGAGCACATCCTTCTCCGCGATCTTCACCTACGACATGGTCTGCTGGCTGGCGGCGCATCACCCTTGGTGCGTGGACATCGATTGGGAAGCTACCGATACGTCGCATCTGGGCCCTCTGCTCGCCCGCCTGCATCCGTTCTACGCGGAGGATGCGCTGGTAGAGGCGAACATACCGTTCCTGGACTGGTTTCGCGCCGCCAAGAAAGGCCGCGGCTCCGACCTGCAGTGGCTGATCGCCCAACTGGAGAGCCTACCCATCACCGCGAGCGAACGCGCCGAGCTGTTTGCCGGTGCGAACTTGGCCATCCATTGGGAGCTGCGCAACGGGCGGATGACTCGTTCCAACCTCCGCCTCCGGGCATCGAGCAAGTACTTCTATCACGATGGCCCGCTGTTGCGCCGCAGCGACGTATCGCTAGCTGCCGAGCTTCAAGCGCCGCCCCTTCCCCTGGAACGTCTAAGCCGCGCGCGCGGCGAAAAATTCCTGGACCTGGCACGTGAAACCTCAGCCATGCGCTTCCGCGAGTTGCACGGCTTCACCTACGGCGATCCCGCCCGCGTGATCCGCGCCGACCTGGGACGCGGCGTCGAGCTGTTCGTCAACGGAGTTCCGTCCGATCACCGGCTGCCGCTGCGCGCCTATCACTCCGGCATGTACTTCAAGAACTGCGTGCCCATCGGTTACATCGAATGCCTGACGCTTTTCGAGCGAATGGAGGTCGGCTTCAATCTCTACTACACCTTCCGCGAAGGCGAAACCGCCTGGCTCTACGCTCGAATCCTGCGCGTCTTCCGCCAATTGCTCGGCATCACCTGTATCGCCGTCGATCCCTACCAGATCGGCATGCACAACGACGAGGCCATCGACTCCGGCGCATTCTGGTTCTATCGCAAGCAGGGATTCCGCCCGGCAAACCCGAAAGTCGCACGCCTCTTGGAAAAGGAAGAAGCAAAACTCCACGCCGATCCAGCATACAGAACGTCACCCGCCACGCTCCGCCGTTTGGCCGATGGATGGATGCTCTACCAAATGCCCGGCACGGAGTCAGCCGATTGGGACCAATTCGAACTACGCCGCGCCGCGATGTCGTTCAACGACTCCCCATTCCCGCCGGAGATCAATCAGGCCAAATATAGCGCCAACGAATCCCGCTTCGTCCGCCTGCTCCAGCGCGATCGAAAGTTGCGTCGCAGAATTCTGAATTCGGGGACGCGAAGCGGCCCATTCTGAATTCCTGGATTCCCGCGGTGTACGATGAAGGGTCGTGCCCGAAGCTCACGATCCACAGGAATCGCCCGCCGCTCCCCCCTGGGTCGCCCTCAAGGACGACGAATTGCTGGCCTGCCGCATCTGCGATCTCGGCGTGCGCATAGCCGGCAGTGAGCTCGAAGGCCGCGTGGCGCAGTTTCATGAGGAGCTCGCGACGCGCGGACTGGCCTTCCGCCCAGCCTGCTACCTCGGCGACGAGTGGTTCTCGCCAGCCGGCGTACCGGCCATCGCCATCCCGTTCTACCTGGCGCATCCCCGCCTGAAAACCTTAGAACTGCACCAAATGCTCGAAGTGGAAGGGGGAACACCGGAGTGGTGCCAGCAACTGCTGCGCCACGAGTGCGGCCACGCCATCGATCACGCCTACCGCTTCTCCGCCCGCGACGATTGGCGTGCCGTCTTCGGCAGCCCCGAAACCGAGTATGCGCCGGAAACCTATCAGCCGCGCCCGTATAGCAAGGGATTCGTGCGCCACCTTCCCAATTGGTACGCGCAGGCTCACCCCGATGAAGACTTTGCCGAAACTTTCGCCGTCTGGATGTCGCTCACGCCCGAAGAATGGCGAGAACTCTACCGCGGTTGGAAGGCGCTTGAAAAACTCGAATTCGTCCACTCGCTTATGGAGCAGGCCAAAACCGGCGCGCCCAAGGTAAGACGCGGCCGACGCATTTCAGACGCCGCCAAACTACGCAAGACACTGGCGCGACACTACGCCGAGCGCCGCAAACTCTACGCCGAAGACTTCCCCGATTTCTATGACGCCGATCTGCGCATCATATTTGGAAACGGTGAACCCAACGGCGAATCCGTGGCGAAAGCCATGCGCAAAGGCCGGCGCGCCCTGGTATCGTCTATCGTTCGTTGGACCGGGCAACGCAAATATACCGTCGACATGTTGGTGCGAAAGTTGATTCAACGCTGCCAGCAGTTGGGTTTTACCGTGCCGCAGGATCGCGCGCGCTCGTCCTTCGATCTCGCCGCCTACCTTGCGGCCATGGTCACCAATCACCTGCACACAGGGCGATTCAAGAGGTCTGTCTAGCCGTGAAAGTCCTGGTCCTCTTCGATCTTGGGCGGCCGGCCGCCGCCGGCGAGACGTTCTCGCCTGACGAGCTGAAGGAGAAAGAGGGCAAGAACACGGAGGCCGACGTCCTCACCTGCCTCGCCAGGCTCGGGCACGAGGTGGAGACCCTGGCAGTGTTCGACGACGTCGCAGGAATTGTAGAAAAACTGAAAACCTTCGCCCCGGACGTGGTCTTCAATCTCACGGAGTCGTTCCATTCCAACCGCGCCCACGAGCCGAATATTCCAGCGCTGCTGGAGCTGATGAGAGTCCGCTACACCGGCGCCAAGCCCGACGGCATCATCCTCTGTAAGGACAAAGCGCTGGCAAAAAAGGTGCTCCACTATCATCGCCTGCGCGTGCCGCACTTCGTCATCTCGCCCGAATCGCGCCCGCTGAAACGGCTGCGACGGTTCGTGTTTCCGGCCTTCGTCAAGCCCGTTGCGGAGGAATCTTCCGATGGAATCGCCAGAGCGTCATTTGCCAAGAGTGAGGACGA
>DASQGY010000313.1:0-25423 GCA_035632375.1 Bryobacteraceae bacterium
CCCCTAACTATCTATCATTGTGGCTGGATCAGTCGACTGTGGGTCAGGTTGGTGGCGACCTTGCAGCGGGTTGGTAATACGCTTGGCGAAGCGCGATTAACAATCGCGCGCAGGTTGGCAACCTGCCCCACAGGCTGATGACACGTGAATCCTGACACTTCAATGACCTTTCAACACCTCCAACTCTTCCAACGTCCTCGGCCAATCCTCCCGCAACAACCGCGACAGCGCCCGATCCGCCAACAGCTTCCCGCCGGTCTGGCACACCGCACAGTAATTCGTCTCGTTCGCCGCGTAACGAATCCGCTGGATCTTCGCGCCACAGCGTACGCAAGGCTCCTTATATCGCCCGTGAACCGTCATCCCCTCGCGAAACGCCGTGACCTTCTCTGGAAACTCCCCGGCAGACTCCGCGCGCAGTTTGTCTGTCCACTGAGTCAGCATGGTACGCGTAGCATCGTACAGCCGGCCGATCTGCTCAGCATCCAGTTTCTGCGTCAGCGCTACCGGCGACAGGCGCGCTTCAAAGAGGATCTCGTCCGAATAGGCGTTCCCGATTCCGCTGAAGAGCCGAGGATCGGTGAGCGCGCGCTTCAGCGTATGATTCGCCGACGTCAGCGCGGCGTGGAATTGTTCGAGCGTGGCGTTCAGCACCTCCAGGCCACCTGGGTCGAGCGCACTCCATCCCGCTTCACCCGACACCACGTGCAGCGACGCGCGTTTCTGCGACCCCGCCTCGGTCAACAACAGGCTACCGTTGGGAAAGTCGAACGCCGCCAGCCCCCTGGGCCTCGATACTTTTACGCCGCGCGCCCGCCAATGCAGCCTTCCGGCGATCATCAGATGCAGGACAACCCACACGTCATTTTCAAGCCCGATCGCGATCCGCTTGCCAACTCGCCGGAGCCGCCTCACCTTCTGGCCCTCCGCTGCCCGAACAGGCGGATCTACAGTGCGCAGCAGAAACGGGCTCGCCACACGCACATGCTCCAGCGTCTCGCCAACGATGCGCTTCTCGAGCGCTTCGATGTACACCACAATATCGGGAAGTTCGGGCACTCGAACACAGCGTAGTACAATCGCCAGATTGTGAGCAGCAGCGATCAAGGCCTCGTCCGCGGACTCTCGCTATCCAGTGCCATCGCGCTGGTGATCGGCACTATGATCGGAACCGGCGTCTTTTTCAAAGCGGCGGTAATGGCGCAACTGGTAGGCTCACCCGCTCTGGTGCTGGCCGCGTGGCTGGCAGCCGGCGCGCTGTCGCTCGCCGGAGCGTTAACTTATGCCGAGATGGGCGCGATGCTCCCGCAAGCGGGCGGCGAGTACGTCTTCCTGCGCACCGCGTATGGACCCGGAACGGCCTTCCTATGCGGATGGATGCGCTTCTTCGTGGCCTCGGCAGGCAACGCGGCGGCAGGCGTCGGCGCGGCGACGTTTCTCTCCGCCGTAATGCCGTTGAATGCGGTATGGCTCCAGCGGAACTTACATCTGCTTGGGCGCGACGTCCACTGGCAGCTCGGTGCGAAAGAGGTCACTGCAGTCGCCATCGTGCTGTTCTTCGGATCGCTCAACTGCGCGGGCGTGGCTTTCGGCGGCCGCGTGCAATCGCTGCTCACCAGCGCGAAGATTCTGAGCATCGCCGGAATTGCGATCGGCGTATTCTGCTTCTCATCGACGGCATCGATGACCCATTTACACGCTGCTGCCACAGCTCACCTTGGCGGCCTTTCGGCGTTCGGCGCCGCGGTCCTGGCCGCGCTGTGGGCCTGCGATGGCTGGGCGTTCATGCCGATGGTCGCGGGCGAAGTGCGCGATCCGGGGCGCAACGTCCCGCGAGCGCTGATCGTCGGCGTGTTGCTGGTTCTTGCCCTCTACGGCCTGGCCAACCTCGCGTACTTCTACGCGCTGCCATTCGACGAAGTGACCAGTTCCAACTCCACCGCGCACCGCGACGCACTTCCCGTCGCCGCCAAGGCCGTGAAAGCGTTTCTCGGTGAAAAGGGCGGAGCGCTGGTGTCCGTGGTCTTCCTCATCTCGGTAGTTGGCGCATTGAACGGCGTACTGCTGGCCATGGCGCGCATTCCCTTCGCTATGGCGCGCGACGGCTTGTTCTTTTCGAAATTCGGCAAGCTCAACAAAGGATCGAGTGTCCCCGCCTGGTCGGTGATGATGCTCTCGATTTGGGCCGCGGCGCTGGCACTCTCCGGCACGTTCGATCAGCTCACCGACATGACTGTCTTCTCCATGTGGATCTTTTACGCCCTCGGAGCGGGCGCGCTGTTCGTCCTCCGTCGCAAAATGCCCGATGCCCCGCGTCCATACCGCACCATCGGCTATCCGGTAGTCCCGCTCGTGTTCCTGGTCGCCGCGGTACTGCTGGTGGTGAACACTCTGGTGGCCAGCCCGGTGGAATCCGTTACCGGATTGCTACTGATCGCGCTCGGCCTGCCGATCTACTTCTACTACAAAAGGGCAAAGAGGACAATGAAAGTATGAGGCAGGTGAAAGGATCGTTTTGGGTCCTGGTCCTTGACAAAGGTGTGAAAGAAAAGCTGACCACAGCGCGCGACCTGTGTTGGTGGCTGGTAGCACCTTTGCGATGACCGAGAGCCGACTCCACCGACTGTTCCCCGCGACGCTTGCTCTCGCCACGCTGCTCGTCTTCCTCCCGGCGCTCCGCAACGACTTCGTCAATTGGGACGACGAAGAAAATTTCGTGCTTAACGAATCTTATCGCGGACTAGGCTGGGATCAGATCCATTGGATGTGGACGTCCCACGTCACTGGCCACTATATCCCCGTGACCTGGATGACGCTGGGCCTGGATTACAAAATCTGGGGAATGAACCCGCGCGGCTACCATCTCACCAACATCCTGTGGCACGCCGCAAACGCTGTGCTATTTTATTTCCTCGCGCTCGCGCTATTTCGGAAGGCCATCCCCGAAGGCTCCGCGAAATTGCGCACCAGGATTCCCCTGGGAGCGCTCTTTGCGGCCTTGCTCTTCGCGCTGCATCCTTTGCGCGTGGAATCGGTGGCCTGGGTCACCGAGCGGCGCGATGTCGTGTCGGGAATGTTCTACTTGCTCGCGATTCTCGCGTACTTGCGCGCCTGCGAAGAGACGCTTGGGAAATCGCTCCAGCGAAGGTATTACTGGGGATGCTTCGCCCTCTTCGTCCTCGGCGTTCTTTCCAAGGAAATGATGGTGACTCTACCGTTGGTTTTGCTCATTCTGGACGTGTATCCGCTAGCGCGACTGGGCGGCGGCCCCGGCCGCTGGTTCGACGCTTCCGCGCGCCGCGTGTGGCTGGAGAAAGTCCCGTTCTTCCTGGCCAGCCTGGCAGCAGGCGCCATCGTGCTTTACATCGGAAGTCACGAGAAGATCGCTGCGCCAGCCCCTGTTGCAAACTGGTTCGGTCATCTCGCGATGCCGGTCTACGGGCTCGCCTTCTACATTTGGAAAACAATTGTTCCGCTTCATCTCGCGCCTTTCTACGAGATAACGCCGCATCGCATGGATCCCAACGCCCTGCCGTTCGAGTTGAGCCTCTGCGCCGTGATTGCTGTTGCCGTCACGGCTTTCCTCTGCCGCAGGAGGTTCCCAATCGTTCCTGCCGCGTGCCTCGCGTATGCCGTCACGCTGATTCCCGTGCTCCGGATCTTCGATAGCGGCCGTCAGCTCACCGCCGATCGCTACAGCTACTTGGCGTGCCTCGGCTGGGCGATCCTTGTTGGAGCCGCAATCATTTTCTGGAACGATTGGGATCGGCTGATCGTCCCGGTGGCGTGCCTGGTGATCGCCGTTTTCGCTGCATTGACCTGGCGACAGATCCGTATCTGGCGCGATACGGACACGCTCTGGACCTACACCATCGCCGTGGAGCCGTCTTATATCGCCTACGCAAACATGGGAAAGCATCTGATGGATCGGGGCGACTATCTGTGGGCCGCGGATCACCTCCGGCAGGCGATTGCAATGAAGCCCGACTTCGCCGCCGCCCATCTGAACCTCGGCCTCTCTCTGGGCAACTTGGGCAAACTGGATGAGGCGGCCGAAGAATTTCGCGCCGTTATCACGATCGGAGAGATGCAAGATCTGGCGGAGAACGATCTAGGCGCGGCGCTCGGCAAACAAGGCAAGCTGGATGAGGCCATCTTTCATTACCGCGAAGCCTTGAGGATCAATCCCAAGAACGAGCTGGCCCGCTACAATCTCGATCAGGCGCTCGCCAAAAAAGAACGTTAGAAGTTCGAAAAAACCTCGTGTGTCGTCTGAAGGGCCCACAGGCTAGAGCCCAATGCCGTTAAGTTTTCCGGCCGGCTCGGAAATCAAACATTTCACAGTGCTTGCGTCAAAAGCAATCCACCGAGCGTCGGCACGAGTGCCGACGCGGCACGCAGGAGTGCGTGCGCTACAATCTCGGCGAGGCAGAATCAATAGCTGGCGCGGGCGCGCGGAAAACTTAACGGCACTGGCTAGAGCCTGTGCAACCATTTGAGCAGGCCTGTGAGGGGTCAGCGGACACTGATGGTGACCGGGGCGCTCACTTGTCCGGCGGCGGTCATGACTACTGGGACCGTATCGCCCGGGGTGATGCCGGGCGGGACAGTCGCGTTCACTTGGTAGAGGCCGACGTAGGCGGGAGTCAGGCCTGCGAAGAGAACGGGCGCTTGCACGCCGCCGATGGTGACCGTCGCGGGGCTCACGGCGTATTCAAGCTGGGTGAGCGATGCCGCGTTGCCGGCGATGAGAGGCGGGTTCACCTCGCCTAAGCCGGTGCAGTAGATAACGAGTACGTCGCCGGCGCTAACGGGATGTGATGGGTCGGCGACAGCTTGATCGCCGTTGGCCTTCACGCCGACGATGATTCCTTGACCCTTGCCAGAACCGTCCACGGTGAAAATTCCTGGGGCGGCGCTGGCAACGGTGATCTGCTGCGGCACGGAGATGCTGCTGCCACGCGAGGCGGCGACTTGCTGTGATGTGTTCACGGCAATGCCGTAAGGGATCATGGCGTTCACCTGTCCCCCGCTGGCGTACATCAATGGAGCTTGTCGTCCGGCGAGTACGATGCTACTGCCCGCAAGGGTGGTCGGCAGAGGCACGGCCGGTGCGGAGGCAGAGCCGTCGGCCAGCGCACTGCCGAAAATTGCGACCAAGGTACCTGGGGCGAGCGGGGCTTGCAGGGCATAGCTTGCGCCGTTGAGAATCGCGCCGGCGCCGATCAGGGGAGTCGCATTGGAGGCTTGCAGCGAGCCCTTGATCTGGGTGGAACCCTTGAGGCTTTGTTCCGGAATCGCAGCGTTCGCGCTGACAGTGACCTCGCTGGTGGAGTTCACGGGC
The DNA here is from genome assembly GCA_035632375.1 of Bryobacteraceae bacterium. GTDB lineage: Bacteria > Acidobacteriota > Terriglobia > Bryobacterales > Bryobacteraceae > Palsa-89. The sequence goes on from DASQGY010000313.1 coordinate 5,345, forward strand.
GTCCAGGTTCCGGCCCAGCTACCGTCCTTAAGCGAAGTGAGGCGGATCGGAGAGTCGCCGTTGGAGAAGCTGACGGTGACGCCGCCGCTTGTCATTGGAGTGGCGCAATCGTCAATCACCTTGACCGCTACTTGTCCGGGGAATCCGGCGGGCAGGGTGAAGCCTGAGGACAGTAGCGTGAAGACGGGCGCGAGCGTCGCCGGTTTGCAGGACCCGAGTCCGGCTTGCCGGGAGTTGGAGCCCTGCGGAGTTGTGCCAGGCGGCACGATCACCAGGACCAGCGCAACGGTGCGCGTATTTCCATCGGAGAAGGAGAGGGTCAACGTACCGCGATACACACCCCGTGCCAGGCCTTGAATATTCGGTTGCACCACAATGCGAACGGGTTGTGCAGCGGTAACGGCACCCACTCCGGGCAGTGTCTTGAACCAGTCTTTGCCATCCAAGGTGAGGTGGCCGGACGTAAAGGTGAGCGGAGTGCTGCCGGTATTCTGAACCAACACACTCTGCGCATTAGGTGAGTCCTTGCCCTCGACCGCGGCGAAGACCAGGCCTGTAGGTTGCACCAGCGCGCCGATGTTGCTCCCTGGAGGGAGCACGTTCAAGATGACCGAGACAAACTGCGGATTGTTGTCCGCGCCGGGCGCCGAGACTTGGACCGTACCGTAGTAGATCCCGGCCTTCAGGCCGGTTGGATCGATATCGATACGGACCTGGGGAACGATGTCGCTGGCGGCATCGCTGACGCCGTTGCCCGGGAAGTTGAAGAGCCAGTCGCCGCCGGAAAGCGTGGATGAGGTGACGGTGAAAGGCATCTGTCCGACGCCGTTGTTCAGGATGCTGAAGAATTGCGGCGGCGGGAACCCACCGTCCTGGACGGTAACGAAAGTCAGTCCGGTTTGCGGGATCAGAATAGTCTGCTGGACCGCGGTGACAGTGATGGTGACGGGTACGGTGACGCTTTGGGCGGGGCTGGCGCTGCTGACGGTGATCAGGCCGGTGTAAGTTCCGGACGCGAGACCCGCGGGATTCGCGGTGATGTTGATGGTGCTGGAGGCGAACGCATTCAGACTGGCCGCTGACGGCGACGCGTTGAGCCACGATCCGCCAGAGTTGGTTGCAGTCGCGATGGTGAAGGGCAGGGAACCGCCGCCGGCATTGGTCACCGACATCGGCCTCGATACTGCCGCTCCGCCGCTGACGAAGGAAAAGACCATGGCCTTTGGCTTCACGTCGAGGCTTGGCTGGCCTGGCGCCGTGACGGTGAGCGTGATGGGAATGATCTGCGCAGACGGCTTGGCGAGAGGAGCAGTGACCGTGATGGTGCCTTGGTATGGGCCGGGCGCCAAAGCGGACGGGTCGGCGGTGATGCGCAGCGTGGTGGGCATAGGCCCGCTGGCCGAGGAAGTCTGCAGCCATCCGGAGGATGTTGCCGTGGCGGTGAAGCCGAGGCCACTGATGGAGCCGATCAGATCGAGGCTCTGATCGGTCGGCGATGAACCTGCGGGCGCGGTGAATGCGAGACTGGCTGGGGCTGCACGGAACGATGGGGCGGCGGCGAGCACCGCACGAATCTGCCCATTAGCTTGGTCGGCAATCAGCACATTGCCCTTAGTGTCTACTGAGACATCGACGGGTGTACGGAGGCCGGAATCGGTGGCGAGTCCTCCGTCAACGGGGAAGAAGTTTGGCGGGGATCCGGCGAAAGTATCGATGGTTCCGTCCGGAGAAACGATGCGGACCGCGCCATTGCCGGTATCGGCGATGTACATGTTGCCGGAGGGATCGAAGCCGATGGATACCGGGGCGTTTAAGGAAGCTTGCGTGGCTTGGCCACCGTCGCCGGCGAAAGCCCCCGTGCCGTTGCCCGCCACCGTGGTGATGAGGTGGGTCGCAAGATCGATGCGGCGAATGCGGTTGTTGGCCTGGTCGGCGAAATAGATGGCGCCTTTGTACACGCGCAATCCCAGTGGTTGATTCAATTGCGCTTCGAGTGCCGGGCCGTTGTCGCCCTGAAACCCGGCGGTTGTGCTTCCCGCTATAGTACTGACCGTTCCACCAGGCGTCACAGCGCGTATACGGTTGTTGAAGGTATCGGCGACGATCAGGTTGCCGGCGCTATCGAAGTCGATCCCGAAGGGGGCGGCGAACTGAGCCTGCAGCGCCGGGCCACCATCTCCGGCAAAACCTAGCGAGCCGTTTCCGGCAACCGTGGTGATGATGCCGTTTTGATCGATCTTGCGGATGACGTGAGCGAAGCCGTCGGAGAAATAGAGGCTGCCCTTGGCGTCGAGCGCGAGAGCCGTGGGGTAGCCCAGACCCGCGGCGGTGGCGAGGCCATTGTCGCCGGAGTAGTCTTGAATTCCGCGGCCGGCAAAGATGTTGATGTTACCGTCGGGAGTAATTCGGCGGATTCGGCTGAGGATGGGTTCAGTAATGTAGATGTTGCCGGCGCCATCAGCCAGAATGCCGGTGGGGTAATCCAGCGATGCGCTGATTGCGGGCCCGCCGTTGCCTGAAGAGTGGAAACCGCCATTTCCGGCGATGGTGCCGATGACGCCACCGGGAGTGAGTCTGCGAATGCGCTGGTTCACGTCGTCAGCGATCAGGAGGTTTCCGGCCGTATCGAAAGCTAGAGACGAATTCTTGAAGTAGAAACGGGCGTTGAGCGCGTTTCCGCCGTCGCCGGCAAAGCCCTTCTTGCCGCTGCCACCCGCGATGGTGGCGATTTTGCCCTGAGTGTCGACCTTGCGGATTCCATAGGTTTGGGCGTCTGCAATATAAAGATTTCCCGACGCATCGATCGCGATCCCCACAGGGAAAAGAGACGCCGCGGTTGCTGCAATTCCGTCGCCAGTGAGTGAGCCGCCGCCGGCCACCGTGGTGATGATGCCGTGAGTATCCACCTTGCGAACGCGATTATCGGGATTTGCACCCGCTACGGAACTGGCTTGGAGGATGTACAGGTTGCCGGCGGGATCGAGGACGATGCGCGCCAGGAGATTGAGCGACGCGGCGGTGGCGGGCCCATTGTCGCCCGATGAGCCGGATTGGCCGTTGCCGGCGAAGGTTGTGATATTTCCGTCCGCGGTGATCTTGCGGACATTGCTGTTAATGCGGTCGGCCACGTAGAGGTTACCGGCGGCGTCCACAGCGAGTCCGGAAATCTGGCCGAACTGAGCATCGATGGCCGGTCCGTTATCGCCCCCGAAGCCGACCACGCCGGTGCCTGCAATGGTGGCGATAATGCCGTCCGGCGTCACCTTGCGGATGAAGCCCGCCATTTCGGCGATGTACAGATTGCCCTGAACATCGAGCGCGATGGCAGTTGGGTTGGTGAGGCAGGCATTGATGGCGAGTCCACCGTCGCCGGAGGAAAAATTGATGCCGGTGCCGGCGACGACGTTGACGATTCCGTCGGCGCCCACGCGCATGACCATCAGGTTGTCGCCGTCGCCGATGTAGTAGTTGCCTTTTTTATCGGTGGCGAGGTCGAGACCGAAGAGTGCGCCGCTCAGAGGAGCATTGATGGCGGGCCGTCCGTCGCCGGGGAAGAGCCAGTCTGCGCCGGCTATGGTGGTGATGACGCGCTGGGCGCTGGAGGAGGCAGCCGCCAGGAAGAACGCAAGTACAATGGAGACCGTGCGCAGTTGAATAGGCCTACCGCTCCTCGGTGAGCCTTTATTGTGACACGAGGCCGCCTCTTTTTATTCGACCCACACGGTTACACCATTGCTCGCGGTGTAGCCCGCGATTACGAACAACGAAACTTGGCCGGTGACTCCTTGCGGAACCCGCGCGTTGATTTGCCACAAGCCGGGGAACTGGGCTATCGGGCCGCTGAACAGTACGTCGGCCGGCACTCCGCTGATCAGCACTCGCGCTGCGGCTTGCTGTGACGAATCGAGCGGACCGTAGCCTGTGGCGAAGATTTGTAGCACCGAGGCGCGGGCGGCGCGATTGGTATTGCTATTGAGCGACGAGTCCTGATTGAGTACGGCGCCGGGCTGCGCTGGATTCGTGGATTGGACGACGAAGATCCCGGGGCCCGCTGCAGTGATGGTGGCTTGGCCGGTCGCTGCCTCGCTGGATCCTGCGCGCACAGAGACGGTGGCGCGGCCGGGAGGCACCGAAGCGGGGATGACAAAGTTGACCTGCGAGGAGCCCGCGCTGGTGATTGGAGCTGCTGCGCCGTTCACCAGGACTTGATCCACACTCGGTGGAAAACTGCCGAAACCGGACGCGAAAGATCCGGGGGCCAGGCCTTGCTCGACGCGGAAGCTGGCGCCGTTGACGGTGAACACGCCGCCCGATGGCTTCTGTGGCGCGCCTTCCCATCTCGCAACGATTGCCGCGAGAACGGGATCGTGACGGGCGAAATAGTCCGAGGATCGGAACGGGACTTGGATGTCGGGGCCGAAGGATGGACCGTCGGGATCGTAATCCGGAGCGATGAATGGCGGGGCGTCGACGAATTGCGTGGAATAGTGTCCGGTGAGTTTCGAGCTTGGCAGTACGAATCCCGCTACTTGACCGAAATGCGACGGCGCGCCGCCTGTCGGCTCGCCGATGATACGAATGATCTTCTCCGGATCGAAGCCGGGAATCACTGGCTGGTACTCGTCTGCCGGCGTTTTGAAGAGCATCGCGTCAGCCATCGCCGCGGAGAAGGTGCCTTTGTCGATGACGGCGTAGGCGCGGAAATTCGGGCTGGCGATAAACGTGGGTATGCGCGCGATGAGGCCGCTGGTGAGCAGCTCGATGAGATTCGGGTCGCCGCCAGTGTTGCCGCGTAAATCGACCACCAGCGTGTCCACGGGATTCGTATCCAGCGTGTTCAGAATATTATTCGCCACGTTGATAAACGGGTTGCCGGGTATGTCCGCGCACTGGTTGTACTTGAAGTAGAGGAGCCTCAGCGGGGGCGAATAGGTGAACCAGTAGTTGAGGGTGGAGTTTTGCAAGTAGAGTGGGATTTGTCCTTGATCCGCTGCTGGTGCGGTTAGCAGAGGCGTGCCGGTAGCGCCGATATCGAGTGTGAACTCTTCGCCCGCGAGCGTCTGAAATGTGAGCGGCGTGGTTGTTGCGACCGGTATGAGGTCCAATCCCTGGAGTATCTGTGGGCTGCGCAAATAGGACTGCGCCATGTAGCGGACCCGCTGCGAATTGGAATGCGGGATCACGGTTGCCAACTGGCGCAAGACGTCGTCGACTGAAGAATCACCGACACGGGCTAATCTCGCGCCTAAGGCACGCGAATAATCGGCTGCCGTCGCGGTGACGAACAGCCCGTCGTCCAACCAGCGAAACTGCAACGGGAACTGCTGGAAGCCTGCCTTCGCCGCCACTGCATCGTCGAGAGTAATCGCTGTTTGTTCGTCACCGGCCATGGCGACCAGCTTGGCTAATCCGATGTAGAACTCGGCATCGGTCAGGGTGGGAACTTGTGCGTCGAGCGCGGCCACCGCCTGGTTGAAATCGGCGGGGCTGAGTTGGAAGAAGAAGTTCACGTGCAATTGAGGGAGCTTGGTGGACACGAAAATGAGATCGGCGCGCCGGGCCTGATCGCGAGCGGTTTGCGCGAACAGAGAACTGGATAGAACAACGAGAGCAAGTAAGTGCCGCATAACTAGCGCGCCTCCTGGATGTTCTCGACGTTTTTGCCAGTTTCCCGCTGGGCTGTGTCGAGTATTTTTTTGTACTCGCGCTTGTGCAGCAGTACAACGAGTTCTCTTGGGATGCCGTCCTGCTTGTAGTCGATGTAGAGCCAGTGACTCTTCGACTTGGTAGTCATTACGATTAGGCCGGCTGGGATCCAGGCGACCATCACCAGGGCGCCCTCCATGAAGCGATGCTTTTTCGAGAACTCGTAGGAGAAATGGTCGATGGCATCGTAGGGAACTTGCGCGTAGTTGTTGTCGGCCACGCGCACTGTCATCGATTTGCTGTCCGAGCTGAAGATCAGATCCGCATGGACCTGTCTCTGTTTCTTGTCGACGATTCTGGTGTCGTGAAATGACACGGCATCGGCGGCGGAGAGGTCAGCCGTCATTAGAATCGTGAGAATCACGACTGCAGTTTTGTCTAACATGCAGCAATCGTAAGGCGGGAGATGTCGAACACCGAACTGAATCCCGATGAATGGCGGAAGGGAGCCGATGAGCGGCGGGAACTAAACACAATATCGCCGCAACCCCGAGGAGGCACGACCAATGGCGGCTGTGAAAGAAAATGTAGAAACTCAGGTCACAGGCTAAAGCCTGTGCTACCACTTGCTGACAAGTTTATGAAGGTAGCGTAGGTTCTGATCTGTGAAAGAAAATGTAGTAACTCCGGCATTGGCCGGTGCGTGCATTATCTTCAGAAGTGGAACGCGATTCCCAGGGAATAGATCGGATGATTGCGGCCTTCATAACCGCTCAGCCCTCGGCGCGCGATGAAATCGCGGAGCTCGGTGCGCAAGCTGAGAAGCTTGGTGAAACGGACATCGAGTCCCGCGCCGAAGTCGAAGGCTGCGCTTGTCGACCTGCTCAAGACGGCAGTCCCACCGGCTGAAGTTACTCCGACGCCGGCCGCGAAATAGGGCGACAATCGCGATTGAGTTGCCAACTTGAAGCGGACACCTGGCGTGAAAGTGATAGTGGCGTTCCCAACCGCGTTCACGCCATAGATGAGGGGGAACTCGACGTACAACCCGCCTGAACGGGCATCCACTACCTGCCGCGCATAGTTGAATTGGGTGCGGGAAATGATGGAGATTGCCTCATCCGTTTTCCCCGACGGCAGGAGCTGGTGGCCGTACAGTACCTCGACGCCGGTCAGAATGGCGAAGTCGCTATTCTGGGCACACGCAGCGCCGCAGCTCAACGCAGCGACACACACAAACTTCAGCCATGCATTAGTCATCGCAATCTTCATCTACCTGTGCATCTTAGGCGAAATGCGCGCACTGCGCTGAGGAATTTCCGGTGAGTGGCGGAAAATCGATCATGGACGGCGGATCGGGCCGTTCATCGCTGCTCGGGTACCACTGGGCCACGCCATCCGCCAGTCACCGGGATTCCTTTGTTTTGGCCCCGTGCGCCTTCTATACTGAATCACGCGGTGCGCCGGTCAATAACAGCAGTCGTGATTCTGGCAGTGTGCTGGGCGCAGTGTGCCTTTTCGCAGCCGAACTCCTGGAACAGGATCCGTTACGTCGGCGGCACTATCGAAGCGAAGGTGAACCCTTACGACTGGAACACCACTCTAACTATCAAGCCCGATGCCATTGTCCTGGTGTTCGCGCACCGCCAGACGTTGAGCATCCATCCCACGCGAGTGATCAGCCTGAGTTACGGCCAGGAAGCGCATCGGCGAGTGGCGGAGATGGTGGCGCTCAGCGTGATGGTGAATCCGTTGGCGCTGTTCGGCCTGTTTCACAAGAGCAAGGACCATTTCATCGGAATACAATACCAGGACGACAACGGCAAGCCCGCCGGGCTACTATTGGAGGCCGACAAAAGCAATTATCAAGCGGTTCTGGAGGCCTTGAAAACAGCTACGGGCAAGCCGGTGGAGGATGCGCCGGAACGGGCTAAGGTGAAATAGCGATGCTCGGCTATCAGTTCCTTTACCTGGCTTCGCTGATTACTTTTACGTTCGGAGCGCTCACCTTCACGGTACTGACGCTGTTCTACTGGCGGAAACGGCGTCAGCGTCGCGCGACAACGGGTGGGCTGGTTTTCCCTGGCTTCACGCTGGCCTGCGCATCGGCGTTCCTGATCAATTTAGCGCTGCGCGTCGCGACGCCGGTGAGCGCAGAGTCGCCTTGGGTGACGGGTTTGTCGCTGGCCAGCGTTTTAGTAACGGGACTGCTGCCACCACTTTTATTCCATTTGATTTATGCCGAGGAACGGAGGGATCTACCTGGTCTGATGATCTGGCGTGTGCTGCTGGCTGGATTTTATGCCATCGGCAGCATGGCGGCGCTGGCTCAAGGGCTGGAAGATACGGAGCTGATTTCCACGGGCTGGGGCGACCAACTGAATCTCGCGCCGGCCGTGATGCTGGGCATTGCCGGTGTGCTCGGACTGCTGGCGCAAGGTCTGTCGCGCCGCACGCCGGACAGCGGCCAGCGGCGGCATCGCTCCTGGAGCCGTGTGTTGCTATGCCTGACGCTGTTGTGCGGCGTGGTGAACCTGGCGCGCCCTGGTCCGTTCGTCAGCCTGCTGGCCGACTATCTAGTGCTGGGTTTCTTCTGCGTCACGCTCTATTACAAAGAACGGCTGGTTTTCTTCGACTTGCTGATCAAGCGCGGCGCATTTTTCGCGTTGGTTCTGATTGGATTAACGCTGGCCTTTGTGCTGGGCCCCGGCGTTTTCGATCGGCTGCCCGCGGATTGGAGCCGTCCCTGGATCGGTGCGCTGCTATTGACGCCATTTTTCTTGCTGGGGCCGTGGATTTATGAACGCCTGGCCAAGGGCATCGACCGAGCGTGGTTGCGCCGCCGCTATTCTCCGGAAGAAGCCGAGCGGCAGTTTGTTCGTGACGTGCAAGCATCGCTTGTGGAAGAGGATCTGCGCGCGCGAGCATCCGCCAGCCTCTGCGACATTTTTCAAACGCAGGTGGAAGTCTGTTTCACTGCCTCGGGCGCTCCACCCGTGGAACCGGACGGTGGGTTGCTGGCCAGGATGGAGCAGCATGGGCAGAGTTTGGGTTGGCTGCTGCTATCCACAAGGCCGAATATGATCCCATTCCTGAGCGACGACCGGCGCCTGCTGCAGTCGGTTGCGCGCACGTTGGGCGTCGTGCTGGAGAATGTCCGCTTCCGGGAGGAACAACAACGGCAGGAGGAGCGAGAGCAGCAACTGCGCCTGCTGGCCAGCCGTTCGGAGCTGAAAGCCCTTCGCGCGCAAATCAACCCACACTTCCTGTTCAACGCCTTGAATGCGATCGCCGGGCTCATCCAGGACCAGCCGCGGCTCGCCGACGAGACGGTGGAGCAGTTGGCCAACGTATTCCGCTACACGCTGCGCAAGTCGGAGAATGAATGGGTGCGCCTGGACGAAGAGGTGGAGTTTGTCACCGCCTACTTGCGAGTGGAGCAAGCTCGTTTCGGCGAGCGTCTGCAAGTGGAATTCGATGTCGATCCAGCCGCGGCAGCTATTCCCATTCCGGCCATGAGTATTCAGCCTTTGATCGAGAACGCCATAAAACACGGCGCTTCCGCAGTGGACTGCCGCGGGCTGGTGAAGCTGCGCGTGGCTCTGGACGGCGATCTACTGTGCGTTGAAGTTTTCGATAACGGGCCTGGATTCCCGTTGTCGTTTGTACTTGCCAGGCCCGGCAACGGCCAAACCGCGCCGGGACACGGTCTGCGCAATATCATTGAGAGATTGCGCGGTTATTATGGGAAATCCGCGCAATTACGCTGGGAAAGCGCTGCTGGTCATACGCGAGTATACTTTCGTATCCCGCGCCAACCGGTGGCCGGCGTCACCGGGAGCAAGTTGCCATGATCCGGGTTCTGATCGTCGATGACGAAGCTCCGGCGCGCGCGCGAATCCGCCAGATGCTCTCCTCTCATTCGGACCTGGAGATTGTGGGGGAAGCCGAGACCGGAGTGCAAGCGATGGAATTGGGATCGCAGCTCAAGCCGGACTTGATTTTGCTGGATATCCAGATGCCGGGTTGTAGCGGCATTGACGTGGTGTCCTGCCTGCACGAGCCGCGCCCGCACGTGATCTTCTGCACGGCGCACGATCAGCACGCGGTGGATGCCTTCGAGCTGCACGCCGTCGATTATCTGCTGAAACCGATCAACCGCGCGCGCTTGGCAAAAGCTCTCGACCGTGTTCGCTCACTTGCGGGCGCGGCCGGTGATTTAGCGCTGGATCGGGTGGTGCGCAGTCAACGATCGCGCCAAGCCCGTTTCCTGGTGCGCAACGCCTCCCACTATGTCGTGATCACCGAAACGCGCGTGCTCTATTTCGCTTCCGATGGCGGGCTCACCAAGCTGGTTAGCGATAGTGCCCAATACTGGATGGATCCCACGCTCAACGAACTGGAAGAACGCCTGGACCCGGCGCGCTTCTTCCGCATCTCCCGTGCCGCACTGATCAATCTGAACGCGGTAGGCGAGGTTTTTCCGATGCCGGGCGGGTCGGGCGAAGTACTCTTGAAAAACGGTGAACGCCTAGAGGTTAGCCGGCGACGCTTCCGCGATTTGCTCCAGTCGCTGGAGGGGGCGTGATTTACCTTAGAGCAGCAACAATTTGACTTGCCACGGGTTATCATTGGAGTAACAGGAACCTGGGGACTGTGCCGAGGCTCAACGGACAGGTCGGGGTGGCACTCTTGGTATGCCTTTTGGCGTCCGTTGCGGCCGCTCAAGATTCCCACGGCTCCATCGTCGGGCAAGTAACCGACTCCACCCAGGCGGTGATTCCCGGCGCTTCGGTTCGCGCCACGCGCAACGCCACCAATCAATCCGTCGAAACGCGAACGGACCAGACCGGTTACTTCGCTATCGCATTCCTGCCCGCGGGTTCCTACACCGTGGAGGTGACGGCGTCGGGATTCAAGACGCTGACGAAGGACAACGTCGCGCTACTCACCGACGACACGCTGAGCCTGCCATTGGTTCTGGAAATCGGCAAGGTGAGCGAGCATGTTTCGGTTTCCGCCGACTCCGAGAAACTGCAAACTTCCACGGCATCGCGAAGCTATCGCTGGGATCCGGCGAAGCTGAAGGAGATGCCGTTGATCGGGCGGCAGGCTTATTTGCTGATCAGCCTGACCCCGGGCGTGATCTTCACCCAGGAGCAGTTTGGGACCAGCGGGTTTGTGAATCTGCGCGGATTCGACATCAACAACGCGTTCATCATCAATGGTGGGATTCAGGGAACGAATCAGTTTCTGCTGAACGGCGCGCCCATCAGTCTTACCGGGAGCTGGCAGTACACGCCCACCATCGACTCCATCCAGGAATTCAAGGTGCTTACCAACAACTACGACGCGCAGTTTGGGCGCACCGGCGGCGGCATTGTCAGCACCACGCTGAAATCGGGAACGAATACCTGGAACGGAACGGTGTTCGAATATTTTCACAACGCCGTTTTCGACGCGAACACGATCGAGAACAATCGTGAGGGTGCGCCGATCGGGAAGCACAACACGCATCAGTTCGGCGGTGCCATCGGCGGACCGATTCGCAAGGACAAGGATTTCATCTTCGCCAGTTACGAGGGCTTCCGCGAGGTGGCGGCATACCCAATCGTTTCCGACACGCCGCCGATCGATATCCGCAACGGACACAGTTTTTCGAGGTACGGGATCAAAGTTTACGATCCTCTCTCGGCGCATTTCTGCAAGCCGGGTGAGGACACGCCGATGGGGGCGGCGTGTGTTGGAACGTATATTCGGGTTCAGTTTCCGAACAACGCGATTCCAGCGAGCCGCATCAGTGCGGTGGGGCAGGCGATCCTGCAACTATATCCCGCTCCGAACGCCAAGGGAATCACGCAGAACTATCTGGCGCTCGGCAATACGGGCGATTATCTCTACGATGAGCCGACGTTCCGCTGGGATCACGCGATGGGCGATAAGGACCGGTTCTCGGTGGTGGCCGCATTCGAGCGAGGCTACGAGTACCAAAGCAACAACGGATTCCCGCCGCCCGCGGATACGGGTAACGGCATCAACAACACGCTGGACCAGAATTACATCGCGGAATGGACGCACATAGTCTCCGCCAACACCGTGCTTGACGGGCGGCTGTCGTTCGGACGTTTCACGCAATTCTTCCCGGACAGCTCGGGGGCCGGAGGACTGACGGCATCGCAACTCGGCATGTTCATTCCGCGCCCGCCCACGGTGACCCAGGAGAATCCGCCGAGCATCAACCTGGAATCGTATAGTTCCATTATCGGAAACACATACACCTGGAGCAGCCAGAATCAGTGGGATTTTCAACCGAACGTGATCCACACTCACGGACGGCACGTGCTGCATATGGGTGCGGAGTTCGTTCACGCGGCGATAGGGTCGGCCGGGCCGGGTCGCGCGAACGGCCAGTTCAGCTTCACTCGTGGGTGGACTTCGCAGTATGTGCGCGGGCCGGTGAACGCCAGGGACGGAAGCTCCATCGCCGACCTGTTACTGGGCACGCCGCAGAGTGGCTTCATCGATTACAACGAGAGTTCGTATCGGTCCTGGCCTTATTGGGCTCTGTATGTTCAGGATTACTGGAAGGTGGCGCCCAAGCTGGCGTTGAATCTGGGCCTGCGTTATGACGTGCAGCTTCCTTTGGTTGAGCGATTCAACCGGATGAACGACGGGTTCGATTTCAGCGTGAAGAATCCGTTGAGCGACGAAATCATCGCCCGCTGGAAACAACTGAAGCAGGACTGGGATAAGACGCATAAGGCCATGCCGTATCCGGATCCACCGGCTGCGATCTACGGTGGACGCCTGTTCACAAGTGGTGCGCAGCGGCGCCCGTACAACACCGATTGGACCGATCTGCAACCCCGCGTAGGCGTGGCCTGGAACTTCGCGCCGAAGACGGTGTTCCGAGCGGGTGCGGGAATCTTCTATCGCACCGCGACGCAGATGAATCAGGCGGATGGGTTCAACCAGAGAACGAACTACATCAGTTCGCTGGATGGCGGAGTCCACCCTTCGGCTGATGCAACGGGGTTGTACTCGCTGGAGAATCCGTTTCCGTTAGGCATTCAGGCGCCAACCGGATCGTCGGCGGGCTTGTTGACCGGCGTGGGGCAAGCGATCCTCTTTGACGGACGGCAGCGGCCAATCCCTCGGACTTATGAATACTCCGCCGGCTTTCAGCGCGAACTGCCGTGGAACGTGATGGTGGAGGCTTCTTATGTTGGCAGTCAGACTGTTCACGACTCCATGACCACGCAGTACGACACAGTGCCGTTCAGCCAGTTCATTCAAGGAGTGGCGAATCCGAATTATCTGAATCGCCGGCTGCCGAGCCCGTTTATCGGGATTCTGCCGGCTACTTCCGATCTCGGCGGGCCGGCGCAAGTACCGGCTTACGATCTGCTGCGGCCTTTTCCGTTGTTCAACGGCATTACCGAAACCACCGATCCGTGGGCCAAATATCGGTACGACTCGTTGCAGATTCTCGCGGAGAAGCGCGTTGTGGACAGCGCGAAGGCCGGGGTTTTTCTTTTTCTGCTGTCGTATACTTTCTCGAAATCGTTTGAGTCGAGCCATCGGTTGAATCCTTGGAATCTGGCGGAGAAGCCGGTCCATGAATTGAGCGCGCTGGACAAGCCGCACACTTTGGCGATCAGCGGACTCTGGGATTTGCCGATTGGCTGGGGCCGGCGTTGGTTTAATTCGGGCGGCCGGCTGGCGGGCGCTTTTCTGAATGGCTGGGCGGTGGACTGGATTGCCACCTACAGCTCGGGCTATCCGGTGAATCAACCGGATGCGATTTTTACTTGCGCCAGTTCCAGCGCTCCAGGCGGGCAGAATGCCGAGCATTGGTTCAATAACGACCCCAATTGTTACCAGGCCCGGCCGCAATATTCGCTGCGCACCAATCCCGACCGGTTCTCGAACATCCGCAATCCTACGGCGCCGCTGCTCAACGCATCGGTGGAGAAGACCTTCTGGCTGACGGAGAAGTACGCGCTGCAGTTTCGCGGCGAATCGTTCAATGTCACCAATACGCCGATTCCCGGCGCTCCGAACACCGATTTCAAGAATCCGCGATTTGGGCAGTTGCCGCTGGCGCAGAGCAATTTTCCGCGATACGTTCAGATCGCGGCGAAGCTCATTTTTTGATTCTCACGATTCTAGTGAAGCCTTCGTCCCGCGTTGGCGGCTGCAGGCGGGCGGCCATCTTACGGATGGCTTCTTCGGGAACCACGCGGTTACGGCGTCGATTGCGCTGGATGCAAAGATCAACCGGCACGTCGAAAAACAACACTTCCAATTTGCAATGGTAGCGACGGGCAAGTCGCACGTAGGGGCGGCGCTCCCAGCGTGTCAGGTGCGTCGCGTCGACATAGCTCACCGCGCGGCCGATGGCGATCCGCTGGCGCAGGAGATACCGTATGGCGGCGAAGACTTGCCGATGAACGGTCTGATCTTCCGGATTGTCGGCGATCAAGCGGCGGATTTCATCGGACGAGATAGCATTGACGCCGCGCCGCGCGAGATACGTCGATTTGCCGGAGCCCGGCAGACCGACAGTAATCACGATCCTCACTTACACAATGTAGCGGTCGGCAGCCAGGAGCCGTTCGGCGATCCGCTGGCGGGCGGCAATTGCATTCACCGGTTCGAACTTGGTGAAACGCTTCAAGACGGCCAGATTGGTACGCAAGGCGTCACCTTCGGAGCACGCAGCCAGCACGTTTCGCGCCGCGCTCTCTACCGTCTCCATTGCCTCGCGCAGGAACACGGAAGACATGTCAGCGGCGACTTCGCCCTTGTTCGACTTGGCCGGCTTTTGCGTGCGCAGCAGCACCGACTCCATGGCGAAGGCGTTCATGGCGATGTCCGTGATGCTGGCCAAAATCTCCTGCTGATCGTCGATGGCCATCATGTATTTCTGATAAGCGATGCCCAAGGCGAAGAGCGCGGCCTTCTTCGCGTTGGTCACCAGCTTGGTGTCCTCATCGCCGCCGGTACCGAGCGAGGGCCCGCCCAGAATCTCGGCCTGGAGCTTCTTCACCGCTTCGACCAGCGGCAACGTCCCGCGCTGGGCGCGTTTCAGTAGCATGCCGGTGGCCAGCAGCCGGTTGATCTCGTTGGTGCCTTCGAAGATCCGGTTGATGCGCGAATCGCGATAGGCGCGCTCCACTGCATAGTCCTGATGGTAGCCGTAGCCGCCGTGAATCTGCACGCCTTCATCCACCACGTAGTCCAGCGCTTCGGAGGCGAAAATCTTGATGTAAGAGCACTCAGCGGCAAATTCTTCCACCGATTTCAGCATGGTCTGCGCCGCGTTCGGATGACTCCAGGAGAAGCCTTCCATTTCGTTTTCGATCAATCCGACCACGCGGTAGCTGGAACTCTCCATCGCGTAAGTCTTAATGGCCATCTCCGCCAGTTTGTGGCGAATCATGCCGAATTCGGAGATGGATTTGCCGAACGCGTGACGTTCCTTAGCGTATTTCAGCGACGCACGCAAAACTTCCTTGGAGCCGCCGATAGCGAAGGGACCCAGCTTCAGGCGCCCGAGGTTCAGAATGTTGAAGGCGATGATGTGGCCGCGGCCGATTTCGCCCAGCACGTTTTCCACTGGAACTTTTACATTGTCGAGATAGATGGCGGTGGTAGAGCTCCCCTTGATGCCCATCTTCTTTTCTTCAGCGCCGGGCTGGACGCCGGGGTATTGGCGCTCAACCAGAAATGCCGTAAACTTTTCGCCGCCGATCTTGGCGAAGATGGTGTAGAGATCCGCTCCACCGCCGTTGGTGATCCACATCTTCTGCCCATTCAGAATGTAATGCTTTCCGTCGGGACTCAGATCCGCGCGCGTACGAGCGGCCAAAGCATCGGAACCGGCCTGCGGTTCGCTGAGGCAATAGGCGGCGACCATCTCGGCGGAGGCGAGTTTCGGCAGGTAGCGCTGCTTTTGTTCCTCATTGCCGAAGAGCAGCAGCGGCAACGTCCCGATGCCGGTGTGCGCGCCGTGCCAGCCCGAGTACGACCCATCCTTGGAAACGCCTTCGGCCACGATCATGGCCGAGGTCAGATCCATCTCCATGCCGCCGAATTTCTCCGGCAGGACCACGCCAGTGAGTCCGAGTTGGCCCGACTTGCGCAGAATGGATATCGCCAGACCAGGCTCCTGATGCTGGATCGCGTCCAGATTGGGCGCGACCTCCTTGGTCCAGAATTCTTCCGTGGTGCGGGCGATGGCCCGGTGTTCTTCAGTGAAATCCTCGGGAGTAAAGATGTCGGCCGGGGACGACGGTTCCAGCAGGAATGACCCGCCTTGATGTTTGGTTGGAGTAAGAGTAGTTGCTGCCATAAGTGCCTCGGTGTTCCTTAGTTTATGATTTGATCGTCAATTCATCCGTTCGAAAATCCCTGCAGCGCCCTGGCCGCCGCCTACGCACATAGTTACCATTCCGTATTGTAAGTCGCGGCGATGCATCTCGCGCAGTATCGTCGCCGTCAGTTTGGCGCCAGTGCAGCCCAGCGGATGGCCCAGTGCGATGGCGCCGCCGTTGGGATTGACCCGTTCCGGATCCAGTCCGGTGTGGCGGATCACCGCCAGCGACTGCACGGCGAATGCTTCGTTCAGTTCAATTACGCCGATGTCTTCCGTCTTCAGCCCGGCCAGCGCTAATGCTTTCGGGATGGCGACCACAGGTCCGATACCCATGATCTCCGGCGGAACGCCGGCCACCGCGAAGCTCACGAATCGGCCCATTGGTTTGAGTCCCAGCGCCTTCGCTTTCTTATCCGACATGACCAACGCCACAGCCGCGCCATCGCTCATTTGCGAGGAATTGCCCGCAGTCACGGTGCCGTCGGCCTGGAAGACCGGCTTCAACTTGGCCAACGCTTCCACCGACGTATCGGCTCTCGGGCCTTCGTCCTTGCGAAAGACAATCTTGTGCTGATGCGGCGCGCCGTTCTCCAGAATGTTCGCCACCACTTCCACCGGAACAATCTCTTCGTCGAATTTTCCATCCGCCTGCGCGCGCAAAGCGTTCTGATGACTGCGGTAGGAAAATTGGTCCGAATCCTCGCGGTTGACTCCGTACTTGCGCGTCACTTCCTCGGCGGTGAGGCCCATACCCATGTAGATCTGCGGCAGGTGATCCACCATCCAGGGATTCGGCGCGAACTTGTAGCCGGACATCGGGATCATGCTCATGGATTCCGCTCCGCCGGCGATTATGATCTGCGCGCTGCCGGAGCGTATGCGGTCAGCGGCCATGGCGATGGCCTGTAATCCCGAAGAGCAGAAGCGATTGATGGTGACGCCTGGCACCACATCGGGAAGACCCGCGCGCAACGCCGCCACACGTGCCATGTTCATTCCAGATTCGCCTTCCGGGTTTGCACAACCGAGGATCACGTCGTCTATTTCGTCGGGCGAGACTGTCGGGTACTTCTCCAGCAGGCTTCGGATCACCGTGGCTGCAAGATCGTCCGGCCGAGTAGTCCGCAGACTGCCTTTGGGAGCTTTGCCGATCGCCGTACGAAGGCAATCGACGATGACTGCATCTCTCATATTCGCTCTCTCGTTTCTGATTTTCGCGTTTTAGTTACGCAGGGGCTTGCCTGTCTTTAGCATATACCCCATTCGTTCCTGTGTTTTTGGATTTCCGCACAGGCTCAGGAACGCTTCCCGCTCCAGATCCAGCAGGTATTGTTCGGAGACTGTTTGTTCACCGGTCAAGCGGCCGCCAGTCAGGATGTTACCGAGTTTTTCGGCGATGGTGACATCGTGATCGCTGATGTAGTGACCTTGCCGCGCGGTCCAAGCGCCCAGCTTCAGCAAAGCGAAACCGGCTTCACCCGCCACCTTGATGTCGTTGCGTGGAACACCGGGCGTGTAACCAGGAACCAGCGAAAGCGCCAGCGCCTTGGCATCGCCGATCAGCCGTTCCGGATTCATGGAAATGCTATCCATGCGATTCAGCAACCCGAGTTTGCGGGCATCTTCCGCGCTCGACGACACCTTCGCATACCCGATCAACTCGAAGACTTTTCGCGGATCCTTGAGGCGCAGCAGTAATTCTTTACACCCACCGCCACCCGGAATTAGTCCCACACCCACTTCCACCAGGCCGATGTATGTCTCCGCCGAGGCCTGCGCACGCGCCGAATGCAGCACGATCTCGCAGCCGCCTCCCAGCGTCCGGGCGAACGGCGCGGATACCACAGGCTTAGCCGCGTACTTCAACGCCATATTCACCTGCTGGAAACGATGGATGGCCTGATTCAGCTCGTCCCACTCGCCTTCCTGCGCCCCCAGCAACACCATCATCAGGTTCGCGCCGACGCTAAAATTCTCGCCCTCGTTGGCGATCACCATCGCTTCGAAATTGCGATTGGTTTCCTCGATGCCCACATACAGCATCCCGATGTTGTCTTCGCCCAGCGAGTTCATCTTGCTGTGAAACTCGACGCACAGCACGCCGTCGCCGAGATCGATCAGCGACGCGCCGGAGTTTTCCTGGATAACGCCGTGCGCCCGTTTGATGTCGGCCAGGCTAATGATTCCGGGACGAGCCTCGATGGGTTGGTAAAACTTGGACTGGAAATCGAAGTACGCGGTCTGCGGTGTGCCGTTGTGGTCGGCATGCTTGTAGAGCGAGGTTGCACCGCGCGAAATCGCGTCTTTGATGTTGGGAGGCAGCAAGCGTTTCTCCGCTTCAAGCCGGGAAACAACATCGGCGAAACCCAGCGTGTCCCACAACTCAAACGGTCCAAGCTTGTTGGCGTAGCCCCAGCGCATGGCGCGATCGATTTCCACGATGCGATCGGAGATCTCCGGAACCATCTCGGCCGAATAGAGAAACAGGTCGCTCATCACTTTCCACAGGAAACGTCCGGCGCGGTCGTCGGAGCGGAGGAGCGTGCGCAGCCGCTCGCCCAGATCCTCAATCGTGCGCGCTGCATCCACCGCGGGAAACCGCGGCTTCCCGATGGGATGATATTCGAGCGTCTTCCAATCGAGCGCGAGGATCTGCTTCTCTTCGCCCTTGCCGGTGCGTTTGTAGAACCCCTGGCCGGTCTTGTCGCCGAGCCACTTGCGCTCGATCATTTTGTTTTCAAAATCGAGCGGCAGGAAACGATTGCGCCAGGGATCGTTGGGAGCTGCTTCATAAAGATTGCTTCCCACGAAAGCCCAGACGTCAAGGCCAACAAGGTCCAGCAGCCGGAAACTCGCGCTGTTGGGCAGGCCGATGAGCGAACCAGTGAGCGCGTCCACTTCCTCAATGGTGAAATCTTCCTCCACCATGGTCTTGGCGATTGTTCCACCGAAGAAGCTGCCGATGCGATTGGCGATGAAGTTCGGCGTGTCTTTCGTGCGGACCACGCCTTTGCCCAGGCGGCGATCGGCGAATTCCTGGACTTCATCCAGGATGTTCGGGTCGGTTTCTAATTGGGGAATCAACTCCATCAGGTGGAGATAGCGGGGCGGATTGAAAAAGTGGGTACCGAGAAAATGACTGCGGAACTGCGAGGAGAACCCCGCGCAGATCTTGGCCAGCGGGATGCCACTGGTATTGGTGGAGAGAATGGCGTCCGGATGGCGAATGGTCTCCACGCGGCCCCACAACTCGCGCTTGATATCGAGGTTTTCGACCACGGCTTCGACGATCCAGTCGCAACCGGCGACGTCCTTCAGATGGTCCTCGAAGTTACCCGGTTGAACCAAAGCTGTCTTGTCGTCGGCGAAAAATCCACCGGGACGTTGTTTGAAAGCATTCTCGATGCCGCGGCGGGCGGCCGCGTTTCGATCCGGACCGGGGACTACGATGTCTAGGAGGAGGGCGGGCACGCCAGCGTTTGCAAAATGCGCAGCGATACGCGAGCCCATGGTGCCGGCGCCCAGGACAGCAACACGTCTGATTGTTCGCATGGAAGCTTCATTATATCGAAGCGCCCACCCTCAGCCTTCACAGCACTCCCGACCGACCAATCGGTAGGCGTGCAGTTGATATGCTATCTACATACATGGATCTCAACTTTACAGCGGCTGAACTCAGCTTTCGCGACGAACTGCGCGCCTGGCTGCGCGCGAACGTACCGCCCGATTGGGAAAAGCGCCGCACCGAGGACGAAATGCAGGCGCGGTTCGAATTCCTTCGCGCTTGGCAGAAGAAGGTGTACGAGGCCGGATGGGCCGGCATCTCCTGGCCCAAGGAATTTGGCGGCCGCGGCGCAACGTTGATGGAGCAGGTGATTTTCACCGAAGAGATGGCGCGTGCCGGCGCGCCGCCGCTGGCCAACGTGCTCGGACTCATGCTGGTGGGTCCCACGATTATCGCTTTCGGAACCGAGGCGCAGAAGAAGCGATTTCTCGCCAACATCCTGAGCGCCGACGAGATCTGGTGCCAGGGATTTTCCGAACCGAACGCA
>DASQGY010000314.1:0-49067 GCA_035632375.1 Bryobacteraceae bacterium
GTCGTGGAAGAAGCGTGTCTGGGTAGATGTTCCGGCGCTGGCGGAGTAGCTTACTTCACGCGCGGCCACTTCAATTGCGACGACGGGGACGGCTTGAAGGGAGGCCGGTGCTTGCGCCGCGCCATCTTCGATTCCTCGATCGCGTTCCTGGCGGACGAAAACGCCGAGACGTCGGCGATGGTGATGGCGTAATTCGCAAACTCGATGACAGGCGCTTCCTGGCCGGCGAAAGCAGCGGCCAGAATCCGAAGACAGAGTGTGGGGCCATCCTGCACGCGGATGCGATGTTCGGCGAGCAGGGCCATGTCGGCAGTAAGAAGAAATTCGGGCTTCTTCGCCGCCCGCATCGGACGCTCCGCCGGCACCACTCCTTGAAAGCGGAAACTGCGGATGTTCGCTTTCTGGCTGAAGCCCAGATAGAGGAACTGCATGGATGCCGCACCTTCGAGCGGCCAAACACGTCGCGTCGCGCGCAACGGCGGAACTTGTTTTGTGGAAACCAAGAAACCGGCTCGGCCGGAAATCAGCCAAGCCGGTTCGGCGCGGCGCTTGGATCAACGCCGGCTCAAAAAACTATGCCAAGCTGACTTGCTCGGCTTGCAGACCCTTCGGGCCACGCTTCACCACGAAGGTGACGCGGGCGCCCTCGTCGAGGGTCCGATAGCCACTGGCCTCAATCGCTGAAAAGTGGACGAAGACGTCCTCCCCATTGTCGCGCTGGATAAAACCAAATCCTTTTCCGGCGTTAAACCACTTCACTGTACCTGTTTCTTTCATTGTTGTCTTTTCTCTTTCTTGAATGTTTCTAGCGATGAAAATCCTGACGTCTGGTTGAGGCGTTGGAGGCGGGAATCGAACGGTGTCGGATTACTCCTCGGAACTGGTCAAAATGGACGCGCAAGTCTCTCAAAAGCTTCCCGTAGGATAGCACGGAGCGGGGCGGCGCCGCTTCCAGTTCAAAAACGGGTGGTAGACTGCATCTTTATGAGAACTGCCGTGTTAGGCGCCCTGCGGCCCGCCATTTGCATGCTCCTCGGGTGGTGCACCGTACCCCTTCGCGCCGACACTTATCCCCGGCAGCAGGGCATCGACGCGATTCATTACGTTTTTCGCCTGACGCTGAGCGACGATACCGACGAGATTGTGGGAGACGCAACGTTAGATCTGCGGTTCATTCGCGACGGCGTTTCAGAAGTCGCGCTCGACCTTGCGACGGCCACAAGCGGCAAAGGGATGACGGTGTCGGAAGTGAGCGTTGGAGGCGCGCCGGTCCAGTTTGGGCACCAGGCCGACCGGCTTCGCATCACGCTGGCTTCGCCGCCACATGCCGGGGAGCATAGGTTAATTGGTGTGCGGTACCACGGAATTCCCGCGGATGGCCTGCGCATCGGGAAGAACAAATACGGCGAGCGCACTTTCTTCAGCCAGAACTGGCCCAACCAGGCGCGGCAGTGGCTGCCGATGATCGATCATCCTTATGACAAAGCGACCAGCGAGTTTCTGATCACTGCGCCGGCGAAGTATCAGGTGGTGGCGAATGGCCTGCTCCAAGAGGAGACCGACCTGGGCGATGGCCGCCGGCTCACGCACTGGAAGCAGTCCGTGCCGATCGCCTCGTGGCTGAATGCAGTCGGCGGGGCGCAATTCGCTTCGCGGCACTTTGGAATGGTGAAAGGGATTTCGCTCCAAACCTGGGTGTATCACCAGGACCGGGACAACGGGATTATCACCTTCGAGGGTCCCGCGCGGCAGGCGATGGAATTTTACACTGACCACATCGGGCTCTTTGCGTACGAGAAGCTGGCCAACGTGGAGGCGGCCGGCCTGCGCGGCGGCACCGAACACGCGAGCGCGATCTTCTATGGCGAGGCATCGGTGACGAACCGCGCCGCGACCAATCTTGTGGCCCATGAAATCGCGCATCAATGGTTCGGCGATTCGGTAACCGAGAAAGATTGGGATGACGTTTGGTTGAGCGAGGGGTTCGCTACGTATTTCACTTTGCTTTGCATCGAGCACTATGAAGGGCGTGACGCATTTGTGGCCGGCCTGAAACGCTCGCGCGACACGGTATTCGCGACTGAGAAACGGATTCCAGAAGCTGCCGTGCGCCACAACAATCTTGCGGACATGAAGAAGGTGCTCAATCAACTGGTGTACCAGAAGGGTGGCTGGACGCTGCATATGCTTCGAGCGCAGATGGGAACGGACAAGTTCTGGGCCGGCATCCGCGAGTATTATCGGCGCTATCGCGATAGCAGCGCATCGACAGACGATTTCCAGAAAGTGATGGAAGAGAATTGCGACGCCGATCTCGGATGGTTCTTCGCGCAATGGCTGAATCGCCCTGGATCGCCGGTAGTAGATGGCGGTTGGACGTACGATCCGGCAGCGAAGAAGATTCGGATCGAACTTTCGCAGACGCAGCCGGGCGGCGCGTATCGTCTCCCTTTGGAGGTAGGCGTCCAAGAGCCGGGCGCCGCCCAGACGCGGATCGAAAAGATTGAGATGACGCGCAGTACTCAAGCGTTCGAGATCGCGGCGGACAAGGAGCCGTCGGCGGTGGCGCTGGATCCCAATACTTGGGTGTTGATGGATGCGCGATTCGCGAAAAAATGAAGAGTTTAGCGCCTTAAGAGCTTGAATCCGTGATTCGTTCCTTGCCGCTGATTTACGGCCAGGTCGATCCACAACATGGCCAGTGGCTCGATCAGGCGCGCATTGCGCAAAGGCCCAACGTCGACCGGTTCCATGTCGATGTCCTCAATCAGTTGCTTGACCACGGCTTTCGCGGCTTGGTCGTCGCCGCAGTAGAACCCGTCGGCGCGTTGCGAACCAAATCGCGCGTTCCCGTAATTCATCGAGCCGATGGTGTTGAATGCCTTGACCACCTTCGCGCCCGGCGCCCAGCTCGCAACTTGCTCGGCGGCTGAGGTGGTTAGCCCTGCGACCAGCCCGCTGAGATCGTTGGCCAGCGGGTTGGTGGCATCGATCAGAATCTTGCCTGCGAGGTCTCCGGCCGATTGAATCGCCTCTTGCGCGGCAGGCCACGGGACGCAGAGGGCTACTGCGTCGGCTGATGCAGCAGCGTCGCGATTTGTGGCTGCTTGCGCTCCGGGGATATTACTCAACAGTTTTACGATCTTGTCGCTACTCGGGTTCGGCGTGCCGAACGTTACGAAATGACCCTTGCCGGCCCAAAGACGGCCGAGCGCTCCTCCGACATTACCAGCGCCGAGAACAGCGATCTTAATTCTTTTCTCCATATCCAAGAGATTAACAACACGCGGGCAGATTGGAAGCGCACCGCGAGAGTCATTTTGTGCTATAGACCAGCTTGCCGCCGATGATCGTATAGAGCACGCGTCTGGTGAGGATCTCGTGAGCTGATACGTGCGCCAAGTCGGCAGAGACGATGGTCAGGTCGGCTAGTTTGCCGGGCTCGATGCTGCCTTTATCTTTTTCCTCGAAACCGGCGTAGGCTGCTTCCACCGTATAGCCACGCAAGGCTTCCTGGATGGTGAGACGCTGGCCGGGATACCATCCGCCGCCGGGCTTGCCGGCCGCATCCTGGCGCGTCACTGCCGCATAAATACCGGCGAAAGGATCCAGCGTCTCGCCAGGAAAATCGGAGCTCAACGGCAGGTGTGCTCCAGCTTTCAAGACAGATCGCCAGGCGTACGCGCCACGAATTCGCTGCGGACCCAGGCGCGCCTCGGCCCACGCCATGTCGGAAGTGCAATGCGCCGGCTGCATGGAGGCGATCACGCCGAGCTTGGCGAAGCGCGGGATGTCGGCGGGCGCGAGCACCTGTGCGTGCTCGATACGCAGGCGGGCGTCGCGCGCGCCAGTCTCGCGAAGGGCTCGCTCGTAGGCGTCGAGCGTGAAGTGGTTCGCGCCGTCGCCGATGGCATGGGTCGCGACCTGGAAGCCCGCTTCCAGACAACGGCGCGTCAATCGATAGATGTCGGCCTCAGAGGTGGTGACAACGCCCTTGGTATTCGGTGCGTCTGAGTAGGGCGCGAGCAGTGCAGCGCCACGCGAGCCGAGTGCGCCGTCGGCGAAAATCTTCACCGATCGCACGGTCAGCCGGTGCGCAGGATCGATCTCCGGGCCGCGCTTCAACCATTCATCGACCAAGGCGGCGTTGGCACCGTCCAACATCGCGTAGATTCGCAGCGGCAACTTCCCTTCCCGGATCAACTGGCGGTAAGCATCCAATTCGGCGGCAGAGACGCGCGCCTCATGAACGGAGGTCAATCCGTGGCGAAGGCACTCTTGCGCGGCCATGGCGATGGCCTCTCTCATATGCGCCGGAGTAGTTGCGGGTACCACGCGCGTAACGAGAGCCTGGGCGCGATCGGTCAAAACGCCAGAAGGATTGCCGGCGGCATCGCGCAGAATTTTCCCGTTCGGCGGATCGGATGTATCGCGCGTGATCGCAGCCGCTTCCAGCGCTTTCCTGTTCACCCAGATGGCGAACGTGTGCAGACCGGTAAGCAGCACCGGATTGTCTGGCGCGGCGCGGGTGAGTGCATCGTGCGTCGGATAGTGTGCAGCCCAGGCGCCTTCATCCCAGCCCCAACCTAAGATCCATTCGCCGGGCCGAGCGGATTTCGCGCGTTCACGGACGAGCTCTGCGGCCTGTTCGGGAGTGGAGATATCCTTCAGGTTGAGCTTGAGCAGGCTTTCGCCGAGGCTGAGCAAGTGGGTGTGTGCATCGATGATTCCGGGAAGAACTGTGGCACCCGCCAAGTCCATCGAGCGCGCGTGCGGGAATCTCTTGCGAGCTTCCGCGCTGGTTCCAGTCCAAGAGATCCGGCCGCTGGAGATCGCGACGGCTTCCGCTTGAGGTTGCCGTTGATTCATGGTGATCACATGGGCGTTCAGCAGCACCAGATCGGCGGGCTGCGCCAAGGCGATCATTGGAGCCAGGCTAACGATCGTGAAGAACGCAAGACACCGTGGCATGATCTTCCGCAATTATAAGTGATACTCTCGTCATCACATGGCCGAGAAAAGCAACGGAACGATGGATTCCTGGCGCGGACGATGGGCGTTGGTGACGGGCGCGAGCGCGGGCATTGGCTGGGCGCTGGCGGAGGAACTCGCCGCCGGGGGAGCGCATCTGATACTGACGGCGCGGCGCCACGAGCGGCTGGATCAACTCGCACGATCGTTGCGGGATCGCCATGGGATTTCGACAGAGATCTGCACCGCCGATCTCACGCTGCCGGACGCTCCGCGTGAGATCTTCGCATTCACCGAAGGCAAGGGAATCACGGTCGATCTGCTCGTGAACAACGCGGGCCTGGGCGATTACGGCGAGTTTCACTCCAGCGACTTGGACAAGCAACTTGCCATGGTGCACGTGAACTGCGCCGCCGTGCTACATCTCACGCACTTGTATCTCAAGGGAATGGTGGAACGGCAGCGAGGCGACATTTTGATTGTCGCGTCCACTGCTTCCTATCAGGCCGTGGCTTACATTTCGACTTACGCGGCGTCGAAAGCTTTCGATCTGCTGTTCGCCGAGGGTCTTGCCGAGGAGGTGGCGCGTTACGGCGTACGCGTTTGCGCGCTGTGTCCAGGCCCTACTACCTCCGAGTTTCAGGCAGTGGCAGGGACGCCCCAGCGCAGCGGCGTGAGGATGGAGCCCGCGGACAAAGTGGCGCGCGTGGGATTGCGTGCGTTGGCTAGTGGCAAACACTCCGTGATCTCGGGATGGACCAACTGGTTGGGAGTGCAAGGCCAGCGACTGGCGCCCCGTCATTTGGTTACCAGCACCGCCGCGGCAATGTATCGTCCCAAACACCTGGGCGGGAAGTGAACTGGTTTTTTCCATCGTACTATTGACTAACTATAACGCTTCGTTGTATAGTAAGTTAACTATGCGGCATTTGTTCAGTCGCGGCCTCCTATCGTACCGACTTACAGTCGGGCGCTCCTGGTGTCTCTCATTAAGTCTGTAAGTTCCCTCTAAATTAAGTTTGCTTTACCTGGAAGGCTCGGGTAACTGGTATCCCACTGGTCTGCTAAGCCAGAGTCCTCTTTGGACATAGGCGTTCGAATCGCCTGCCTTCCGCCAGATCTTTGACAATTTTGTGTTTGGGCAGTTGGCTGAGAGGCTGAAGGCACCGGGTTGTAGCCCCGGAATTCCATTGGAATCACCAAGGTTCAAATCCTTGACTGCCCACCAATGTTCGGGTGGCGCAACACGGTAGACGCGTGCGGTTGAGAATCGCATTGATGCGAGTTCGAATCTCGCCCCGAACACCAATAGGCTCGTAGCCCAACCTCGGTAGAGGCAACACGCCCAGACCGTGTCCAGTGTCGGTTCGAATCCGACCGAGCCTACCAAGCGCCCTTAGTCCAATCAGGTAGAGGCAGCCGCCTCAAAAGCGGTCGAGTGCTGGTTCGAATCCAGCAGGGCGCACCAATTTCACGCCCCGATGCCGATGGTGAGGCCAACGGATTCCAAACCCGTGATTGGGTGTTCGAATCACCCTCGGGGTGCCAAAGCGCCGCAACAGCAAGTGGCGAGCGGCCGGATTGCAACCCCGGCGTACGCGCCACTATTTCTTACCGCGCACGACGGACTTGCGCCTGTGCGCCCTGGGGTCCGCGGCAGCGCTCCAAGTTCTCTCGTAAGGAGGAGTGGACGAGTTGCGAAAGTCACCAGTCCCGAAAACTGGCGTGAGCCCGCAAGGGCCACCGAGGGTTGAATTCCCTCCTCCTCCGCCAATTTCGTGAAGAGTACATTAAGGTTCTTGCGCTTCTCAGAAAAGTAGGTTAGGATTTAAATGCGTGACACAACTATTCCAATTCGGAGCGGAAATCAAAGGTAGGCAGACCCGCGTCAATCATGACATGCGGGAGGTGACCTGACCGTCTTGGAATAACATACCGGTTTCAAGAGAGGGCGGCCACCAAAAATGGCCGCCCTCTTTTTTTGTTTTATCGGTAATTTGAGGCAGCTTGTCTAACTTGCTTCCGGTTGGAGGCGAGGCAGTAGAGGTGTGTCTCAAAGTAGCTCTTTGACAACTGAATAAGCATCACGGAAGTTTGAAGTAAGCGGGCGTGGTATATAGGGTGTGCCCTGGGCCTCCACCCCAGAGAAGAGATTTCGATTATCTCCGTCCGCTCCAAAGTTTCCGCGGGTGTGGCCTATTGGTTGGGCATCGGACCGCCAGTCCGAACAACGGAGTTCGATTCTCCGCACTCGCTCCATGCCGGAGTAGCTCAAGCGGAAGAGCGCCGCTTTCGTAAAGCGGAGGTCGGGGTTTCGAATACCCCCTCTGGCTCCAGCCGATGTAGCTCAGTGGAAGAGCAGTTGCATGGTAGGCAACCGATGAGCGTTCGATTCGCTCCATTGGCTCCAGAAACGTGAGCCCTGTAAGCATAGGTGGCGATGCGCCGGACCTGTAATCCGGACAAGCCAGTTCGAATCTGGCACGGGGCTCCAACTTAGACAAGCTTTCATGCGGGCAAGTGAACCGGTGTCATGCTGGCCTCATAAGCCATGCGAGTGGCGTTCAACTCGCCAGCCCGCAACCAATTTCTTTTGGGGGAGTCGTTCAAGGGTAGGACCGCTGGCCTGCAACCAGCAGATGGGGGTTCAAGTCCCTCCTCTTCCACCAAATTTCGCCAGGGAGGCCGTTGCGGTCAAGGCGCCGGTCCGAAAAGCCGGACAAGCACGTTCGACTCGTGCTCCTGGCACCAAGTGTGACCGTGGCCGAGTGGCTCAGGCGTGCGACTGTGGATCGCTCCACGAGAGTTCAATTCTCTCCGGTCACCCCAAAAAGCCGCGAGCCAATTGGGAGGTCGTTCAGCGGCTAGGACGCAGGTCTTTGACACCTGCTACGGCAGTTCGAGTCTGCCCCTCCCAACCAATCCTCGCGAGCAATCTCACGCGGGCGTCGTTCAACGGATTAGGACACCCGATTACGAATCGGGAGACATGGAGGTTCAAATCCTCCCGCCCGTACCATTTTTTCGGCCCGTGGTCCAAGGGAGAGGGCACAGTCCTCCGAAGGCTGGAATTCCGGTTCAATTCCGGACGGGCCGGCCATAGTATACGGAGCGTAGACCGACTGGCGAGGTGCCCGGCTGTCTACCGGGTTCAGGCGAGTTCGATTCTCGTACGCTCCGCCAATTTCGCGGCGATGTGGACAAGTTGGCTAAGTCACCTGCCCTTCAAGCAGGCTATCGCGGGTTCGAATCCCGCCATCGCTACCATTGGCCTGAAGCTCATAAGGAAGAGCAGGCGATTCTTAATCGCCCACGAGCGAGTTCGATTCTCGCCAGGCCAACCAATTTTCTTGTAGGGTAGCTGAACTGGTCCAGCGCTCGATTGTTAATCGAGAGGATGTGGGTTCGAGTCCCACCCCTACAGCCAATTTCAGCCGCATAGCTCAACGGTAGAGCGGGGTTCTGATACGGCCTCAACCTGTGTTCGACTCACAGTGCGGCTACCATGCCGGGGAACTCCGCTGGCCGCGGAGACTGGTCCTACAAACCAGCACAGTTGAGTTCGATTCTCAGCCCCGGTACCAGTTCGGAACAATCGGCAACCGCTCCCCTGACGGTCACGGCTCGGTTTGGAGCGTCGCGTGTTTGAAGATGTTACCGAGCCGTGACCGTAAGGGAGCGGTCAGCCACACGATTTTTTCGGGAGCGTAGCTTAGACGGGAGAGCGCCGTCCTTTTAAGTCGGATGACGACAGTTCAATTCTGTCCGCTCCCACCACGATTGTGCATCAAGGGCGCGTCGTCCAAAGGATCAGGGCACCGGTCTTCTAAACCGGCAATGGCAGTTCAAGTCTGCCCGCGCCTGCCAATCATGAGCAGTTGATTTTGATTTTACGAAAGCGAGGAAATGACCATGGCCAACAAGACACTGTTCGCAAGCCTGCGGGATGCGTTGATCCCTCAAACGGATACGGTGAACTCCGAGAACGCTCCGGCGTACGCGCTTTCGCCGAAGCACGCACTGGCGCAATACGCGGCCACTGGCTGCTTTGGACGGACGTTCTACGCGACCGCCGGCGATCAACTGGCGCGCGTTCTGGAACTGTGCGATGCCGTGGACGCTGAGTTCATCGCGCGTGTAGCGATCTACAGCCGGACGCAATCGTACATGAAGGACATGCCGGCGTTGCTGTGTGCCTGGCTTTCCGCTCGTGAACCTCGGCTGCACGAAGCCGTCTTCGCGCGGGTGATCGACAACGCGCGCATGCTGCGGACGTACGTCCAGATCCTTCGCTCCGGCGTGGTTGGCCGGAAGTCGCTGGGGACGGCTCCGAAGCGGCTGGTGCGCGATTGGCTCGCCGGCCGCGACGAGGACGCTCTGTTCAGCTCCAGTGCGGGTCAAAGCCCGTCGCTCGCGGACATCGTGAAGATGGTTCACCCCAAGCCTTCCAGCCCGAAGCGGGAGGCTTTCTACGGCTACATGCTCGGCCGGTCTTATGATGCGAATGCATTGCCGAAGCTGGTGATGCAATTCGAGCAGTTCAAGGCCGGAGAGGACACCGGGGTTCCGGATCTTCCGTTCACGCTCTTGTCCGCTCTGCCGCTCACTCAAAAGGATTGGGTGAGTATCGCGAAGAATGCATCGTGGCACACCACGCGGATGAACCTCAACACGTTCGCCCGGCACGGCGCATTCGAGCACGACGGCCTGGTAAGCCTCATCGCGGCACGTTTGCGCGATGCCGGCGAGATTCAGCGGGCGCGAGTGTTCCCGTACCAACTGCTGACGGCGTATCAGAATTGCGATGCGTCCGTTCCGGTGGAGGTGCGGAATGCTCTGCAGGACGCCATGGAACTGGCGATCGCGAACGTACCGGCGATCGACGGGAACGTGGTGGTGTGTCCGGACGTATCGGGTTCGATGAAGAGCCCGGTGGCCGGCCGTCGCGCCGGCTCCACGACGGCCGTGCGGTGCATCGATGTGGCGGCGCTGGTTGCCGCGTCGGTGTTGCGGAAGAACCAATCCGCGACCGTGCTGCCGTTCGAACAGGCGGTTATTCCGGTGGATCTGAATTCGCGCGACAGCGTGATGACGAACGCCGGGCGGCTGGCGTCGATTGGCGGAGGTGGCACCAACTGCAGCGCTCCGGTTCGTCTTCTGAATGAACGGAAGGCGAAGGCGGACCTGGTGATCTTCGTCTCGGATAACGAGTCGTGGGTCGATCAAGGACGCGGCCGCGGGACTGCGTTGTTGGCTGAGTGGTCGGCATTCCGGCAGCGGAATCCGCAGGCTCGGCTGGTTTGTCTGGATGTTCAGCCGAACCAAACCACGCAGGCTGCCGAACGGGCGGACATCCTGAACATCGGGGGATTCTCCGATCAGGTGTTCGAAGTGATCTCGGCGTTCGCTTCGGGGGAACTTGAAGCGGACCACTGGGTCGCGCGCATCGAAGCTGTTGCTGTTTAGTATACGGGGCCGAATGCTGGCGGGACTACATTTGACATGTTCCAAGTCTCGACCAACAAACTTGTCGGCCCCTTTTTTTGAGATTTAGCTGGCGAATGCCGGCGGGAGTACATGGTAAAGCGGGTTCGACTCCCGTTTCCGGGTCGTTGCTATTAAGCCGCTTGGAAAGCTCTCGTCAAACTTTGTCGCCAGTGTGAGAAGCCTGCGGCGAATGCAGGAGGAACTACAATAATCCGCTGGGTTCCCGGTTCGAGTCCGGGTCGTGCCTTCAGGTACGGTAGCTCAACTGGTAGAGCAGCAGAATGTTTCTCCACCGATTGTCGCCGCAGCTTGTCAGAATGAAGGAAGACGCAAAATGGCGGACACAGCGTACAACCTGATCACACCAGAGACCGGCGTGCCGATCAAGGCCTGGACCAAGGGCGTCGCGCTGGAAGACGAAGCGCGCAAGCAGCTCTTGAATGCCGCGCAACTGCCGTTCGTGTACAAGTGGATCGCCGCCATGCCGGACGTGCATTGGGGGATCGGCGCAACTGTCGGCAGCGTGATTCCCACCAAGGGTGCGATTATTCCGGCCGCCGTAGGCGTGGACATTGGCTGCGGCATGATGGCCGTGCAGACGAGTCTCAATGCGCGCGATCTTCCGGACAACCTGAAGAACATCCGGTCGGCGATCGAAAAGGCGGTGCCGCACGGGCGGACCAATCACGGCGGCGCGGGCGATCGTGGCGCATGGCACGAAATCCCGCAGCGCAACGGCGAGGTCTGGCTCGGCGAGCTGAAATCCCGCTACGATGCGATTCTGGCGAAGCATCCCAAGCTCGACCGCGGCAACCACGCCAATCATCTCGGAACGCTGGGCACCGGCAATCACTTCATCGAGGTGTGCCTGGACGAATCGGAAACCGTGTGGTTCATGCTACACAGCGGATCGCGCGGCGTCGGCAATCGCATGGGCAACTATTTCATCGATGTGGCGCGGCACGATATGAAGAAGTTCTTCGTCAATCTGCCGGACATCGACCTGGCGTATTTTCCGGAGCATACCGAACACTTCGACGACTACTTCGAAGCTGTCCAGTGGGCGCAGGACTACGCTCAGCGGAATCGCCAGTTGATGATGGAGCAGATCGTCGGCGCAGTGCGAAACTCAGCCGAGGTCCCGCCGTTCGGCGCGGAGCTGAAGGCCATCAATTGTCATCACAACTATGTGGCGCGCGAATCTCATTTCGGCGCGAACGTACTGGTGACGCGCAAAGGCGCGGTGCGTGCGCGTGAAGGCGATCTGGGAATCATTCCCGGAAGCATGGGCGCGCGTTCTTACATCGTGCGCGGCAAGGGCAACGTGGAGAGCTTCTGCAGTTGCAGTCACGGCGCCGGCCGCGCCATGTCGCGCAACGAAGCCAAGCGCCGTTTCACGGTGGCGGATCACATCCGCCTGACGGAAGGCGTGGAATGCCGCAAGGACGCCGAGGTGATCGACGAGACCCCGGCGGCCTACAAGCCGATTGACGCGGTGATGGCGGCGCAAGCCGATCTGGTGGAGATCTTGCACACGCTGCGGCAGGTGGTGTGCGTCAAGGGTTGAGGCAGGCGCGAAGTATCAGCTCGCGGAATTCGTCGACCAGGCGATCCTGCTGCTTGGGATCGTCGTTGGCGAGATTCTCCTTCAGTTCTCTGAAGAATTCGCGCTTGCGGTCGTTCGGGCTTTTCAGATTGATGATATTATCCATCCGCTGAACCAAATGGGCCGATCAACAATCGGCCCGATTTGTCAGTCTAAAACATATTCGGTCGCGTCAAGATTTCGATGCGGCTCCTTTGCTCTTCCGATACCTGCGAATCATGTTGTTGGTCGAGCTGTCATGCCCCAGCTTCGGCTCCGTGGCGCTCTCCAGTTCCGGAACAATGCGCTGCGCCAGAACTTTGCCCAACTCCACGCCCCATTGGTCGAACGAACCGATATTCCAGACAGCGCCCTGCGTGAACACGTTGTGTTCGTAGAGCGCGACGAGCTTGCCCAGCATTTCCGGCGTCAGCCGCTCCGCGAAGATTGTATTCGACGGGCGATTGCCATCGAAGACGCGGTGCGGTACCAGCCAATCGGCTGTGCCCTCTTTCTTCACTTCCTGCGGCGTCTTCCCGAACGCCAGCGCTTCCGTTTGGGCGAAGACGTTGGCCAGCAGCATGTCGTGATGCCGTCCAAGCGCGTGAAGCGGCTTTCCAAACGCGATGAAGTCGCAAGGGATCAGCCGCGTCCCCTGATGGATCAACTGATAGAAGGAGTGCTGGCCGTTGGTTCCCGGCTCGCCCCAGTAGATGGGGCCGGTGTCGTAATTCACCGTGGTCCCATCCAGCGTAACGTGCTTGCCGTTGCTCTCCATGGTCAACTGCTGCAGATACGCCGGGAATCGCTTCAGGTATTGCTCATAGGGCAGCACGGCAACCGTCTGCGCATCGAAGAAATCGTTGTACCAGACGGACAGCAGTCCCATGATCACTGGCAGGTTCTTTTCAAATGGCGCGGTACGAAAGTGCTCGTCCATCTGATGGAAGCCGTTCAACAGTGCGCGGAAATTCGTGGGGCCGATGGCCAGCATGGGGGAGAGACCGATGGCCGAGTCCATGGAATAGCGCCCGCCCACCCAATCCCAGAATCCGAACATGTTCGCCGTATCGATGCCGAACTTCGATACTTCGGCCGCGTTCGTCGACACCGCTACGAAATGTTTGGCTACAGCCTTCGCATCGCCCCCCAGGCCGGCCAGCAACCACGCGCGAGCCGACCCGGCGTTGGTCATCGTCTCCAAAGTAGTGAAAGTCTTCGACGAGACGACGAACAGCGTCTCCGATGGATCCAGATCGATCACCGCTTCGGCGAAATCCGTGCCGTCAATGTTTGACACGAAGCGGAAGGTCATCCCGCGCTCGCTGTAATAACGAAGCGCTTCATACGCCATTACCGGACCAAGGTCGGAGCCGCCGATGCCGATGTTGACGACGTTACGAATTCGCTTGCCGGTGTGTCCCTTCCATTCGCCACTGCGAACGCGATCGCAAAAGGCGCTCATCTTGTCCAGAACGGCATGCACCTCCGGGACCACGTTCACGCCATCGACCACGATAGACGTGCCTTTCGGCGCACGCAGGGCAACATGCAGCACCGCGCGGTTTTCGGTGATGTTGATCTTGTCGCCGCGGAACATGGCGTCGATCTTCTCCCGGAGACCGCACTCATCAGCCAGCTTCAAAAGCAGCTTCAGCGTTTGATCCGTGATGCGATTCTTCGAATAGTCCAGGTAGACGCCGATCGCCTCGGCGGTGAATCGCTCGCCGCGCGCGGGATCGTCCGCGAACAGTTTCCGCAAATGCAGCTTCTTGGTTTTTTTGTGATGCTCCACCAGGGCCTTCCATGCCCTGCGCTTGGTGACTGGTTGGCTCTTGCGGGCTTTCTTGAGTGCTGCCATTAGGTGTCCTTTCCGATGCCGTGTGAAGTGAATAGGCTGTGATCGGGTTCAAGATTACCACATTGAAGATGCGGTTTTGGCGGCCGAAACTATGGAGACGCAGGGCGGGAAGCGAGCATCTTGTGGTAGGCGGCAAGCAGTTGCTCCCGCGCATCCTTGCCCATAGGCTCAGGCAGCCCCGCCGGCTGATAATGGCGGCAAAGCTCCACGGTCTTGCGGAGGCTATCAGCGAACTCGATGCAAGGCGGGCAACCAGCGAGGTGAGTCTCGATTTCCCGGCAGGCGCCGAGCGGAAGCTCCAGGTTCAGATACTCGGACAGCAGCGAAAAAACTTCCCTGCATTTCTCCGAGCGCTCCTGCAAGTCCATCTCACTCTCCTCCCTGGGTCCGCAAATACTCATCCAACTTCTGGCGGACTGCCAGCCGGGCGCGATGCAAACGGGTCTTCACTACGTCCTCCGTCAGATCGAGAATTTGGGCGGTTTCCAAAGTAGACAGCTCCTCCACATCCCGCAGCAGGATCACGGGGCGATAGTTTTCCGGCAGTCCGGCGATGGCCCGGTCGAGCACGTGTTTCAGCTCCGCTTGCAGCATCCGGTCATCAGGCAACGGGGACCAATCGGCGATCTGAAGTTTGCCATGGCCCCCTTCATGGTCCATCGCCGGAAGGAACTCGTCGAGCGACAGCTCCCGCGTTGGCGCGAAAGCGCTCTTCCGCCGCTTCATCAGGCAAGCGTTCCTGGCGATCTGAAAAACCCATGGACGGACCCGTTCGGGTTCGCGCAGATGATTGAAATTCTCAAACACTTTCAGCAACGTCTCCTGGGCCACCTCCTCGGCGTCCTCGCGCTGCCCGCACATCAGCCAACTGTAGTGGAAAATCTTCGCGCGAAAGTGCTCCACAAAACGGTCAAACGCCTCCGGATTTCCGGCTATCAGTTGCCGCGCAAGTTCAACCTCCGCGTCGCGTTCCATGGCTCGCTACCACTTGTGATTGTAGCGGGCTCTCCTGCTACTCAAGATGCAATCGCTTTGAAAAGGTGACGGGATGTCACCTTGGCCCACTAACTGCATCCCTGGAACCAGAAGCAATGAAAAAAACGCTGCTAGTGCTGGTTCTGGGGTTGCCGGCTGGGGCAACAGACCCAATGTCGCTAAAAGACGCTGTCCACTTGGCTTTGGACAAGAATAAGGCCGTGGAAGCCTCCAGCGCTGTCCAGAAGGCCGCGGAGGTTCGCATCATGGAAGCGCGCGCCGGATTCCTACCGAAGGTCAACTATTCGGAATCCTGGGTGCGCAGCGACAACCCCGTTTTCGTATTTGGTTCGCTGCTGACGCAGCACCAATTCGGCGAGCAGAACTTCCAACTCGGGCCATTGAATCATCCCGATTTCCTCAACAATTTCCAATCGCAGATCACGGCGGATCAGACGCTCTACGACGCAGGTCAGACCAGGCATGCGGTGCGTTCGGCCGAGTTGACGAAAGACATTACCAGCGAGGACGGACGGCGTACGCAAATGGAAGTGATCGCCAGCGTGATCCGGTCCTATTACGATGCGCTGTTGGGCGCCGAACAACTCACTGCCACTACCCAAGCTATGCGCTCGGCGGAGGCCGACCTCGATCGCGCTCAAGCGGTCCGGTCCGCGGGAATGTCCACCGATGTCGACGTGCTCTCCATCCGCGTTCACCTGGCCGGCGTTCGCGAGCAGCAGATCCGGCGCGAGGCTGATCTCGAGGTAGCTCGCGCTGCGCTGAACGATGCGCTGGGACTGCCGCTGGAAACTGCGCACGTCCTGGCAACGACGTTGACGCCTTTGAAGCTGCCGGAAGGTCTGCTGGCCGATTACGAAAGCAAAGCGATCAGCGAGCGCCCGGAAGCTCGCCAAACGAAGCTCGCCACCAGCCTGGCTGAGAATCAAACGGCTACGGCGCGCAGCAGCCTTTTGCCACAGGTTGGAGTTCGCACCGCGTTCGAGGCCGACCGGCAGCGCTTCTACGATCGAGGCGGCGCCAACTGGCTGGTCTCCATCGGAGTGACTTGGAACTTGTTCAACGGCTTTCGCGATAAAGCGCGGATCGAGGAAAGCAAGTTCGCGCTGCGCCGGAGCGAAGCCGAGCAGGAACACGCCAGCTCCGCTATACGGCTCCAGGTACGCCGGGCGTACGCCGATCTGCGCGCCGCCGATCAACGCATCGAAGTGGCGAAGGCATCGGTCACGCAGGCCGAAGAGAGTCTTCGTATCACGCAGAACCGATATCAAGCGGGAATGAGCAACGTCACCGACCTGCTTCGTACGGAGACGGCAGTCCTGGAGGCGCGGACTCGCCACCTGGCCGCTATCCACGATCAGCGCATCGCGGCCGCGATGCTGGAGCTGGCGGCAGGAACGCTGAGTGCAGATTCGGAGGTCTTGAACTAAATGACTAAGCACCCGCAATGGAATAACCTGTCCAACCGCCCCCTTACGGTCACGGCTCAGAAACCGTCACCGAGCCGTGACTGTAAGGGAGCGGACTTGCTTCACTGGAAAGTTTATTCCTTGACAGGCGCTAAGCGCCTCATTCCGATTCCGTTGGTAATCTTACTGGCCGGGTGCGGCGGCGCGCTACGGGAAGGACCCACCGCCGCTTTGTCACCCGCCGTGGCCGTGTCCACCGTGACGGCCGCAACCGAGACGTGGCCCTCAACCTATGAGGCCACCGGGACAGTGCGCGCACGCACCTCCGCCGTGCTCGCAGCCCGAGTGATGGGTTACGTCCGAGAGGTCAAGGTACAGGCCGGCGATCGCGTCCGCGAAGGCCAGGTACTGGTAACGCTCGATACGCGCGATCTGGACATCGGTTCGCGGCGTGCCGAGGCAGCCCGCGAGGAAGTTCGCACCGCCGTGCCCGAGGCCGACAGCGCCGTCGCGGCGGCGAAAGCCCATCTGGATCTGGCGCAGGTGACCTTTGGCCGCATGCAGGATCTGTTTCAAAAAAAGTCGATATCGAACCAGGAGTTTGACGAAGCGTCGGCCAAGCTTAAAGCGGCGCAATCGGGCTATGACATGGCCCGGGCGCAGCGCGCCCAACTGAACGCGAAGCTTGCGCTGGTGGATCAGGAAGTCCGCTCCACGGAACTAACGCGCAGCTACGCGGAGATTCGATCGCCCTTCGCCGGCGTGGTCATTTCAAAATCGGTCGATCCCGGCAGTCTTGCTGTGCCCGGCGCACCGCTGCTCACCATCGAAAGGGACGGCGCATACCGCCTCGAGGCGCTGGTGGAGGAATCCAGGCTCGCCGCTATTCGGATTGGCCAGCCGGTGTCAGTCACCTTGGACAGCCTGGATCGCACGTTGGATGCGCGCGTTTCCGAGATCGTGCCCGCTGTTGACGCCGCTTCCCGAGCCTACACAGTAAAGATCGACCTGCCTGCGCTGCCGGCCGTTCACTCGGGGATGTTCGGGCGCGCGGAGTTCCAGCTCGGAAGCCGGTCCTTGCTGGCGATTCCTGCTGAAGCTGTCACCGAGCGCGGCCAGTTGCAGTCTGTTCTTGTCGCGGACAACGGCATCGCTCGAACACGGCTGATCACGGCGGGGCAAAAAGTCAAAGACCGGGTTGAAGTGCTCTCCGGGCTCACCGCCGGCGAAAAAGTCATCTTCCCCGTTCCGCGCGATCTTGCCGACGGAGCCCGAGTCGAGGTCCGGCCGTGAAGACGGAGCGTAAGCTCGGCCCGGCGGGAAAGTTCGCTCGCGTTTGGATCGGTTCGAAGCTGACGCCTCTAGTGATCGCCGGCTCCTTGCTGCTTGGCGCATTCGCCGTGTGGAAGCTGCCGCGAGAAGAAGAGCCGCAGATCATCGTGCCGATGGTCGACGTCTTCGTCCAGATG
The DNA here is from genome assembly GCA_035632375.1 of Bryobacteraceae bacterium. Lineage (GTDB taxonomy): Bacteria > Acidobacteriota > Terriglobia > Bryobacterales > Bryobacteraceae > Palsa-89. The sequence goes on from DASQGY010000314.1 coordinate 17,779, forward strand.
CCCGGCGCCTCGGCGCGCGAAGTGGAAGAGCGCGTCACCAAACCGATGGAAAAACTGCTGTGGGAGATCCCGGGCGTGGAGTACATCTACTCCACCTCCAGTCCCGGCATGTCCACGGCGATCGTGCGTTTTCTGGTTGGGCAGGACGAAGAGAAGAGCATCGTCCGGCTGAACCAGAAGCTGAACGCGAACCTGGACCTGATCCCGCCTGGCGCTTCGCCTCCATTAGTGAAGCCCCGTTCGATCGACGACGTGCCAATTCTGGGTCTCACGTTCTGGAGTAAGCGGTACGGCGATTTCGAGCTGCGGCGCATTGCTGCGCAAGTGGATGACGTGGTCAAGCAGACGCCGGATGTCTCGGCGGTCGCTCTGATCGGCGGCCAGCGCCGGGAGATTCGCATCACTTTGGATCCCGCGCGCCTCAGCGCTTACAATCTTGCGCCGCTGCAGGTGGCGGGCGCATTGGGTCTTTCCAATCGCCGCATGCGGTCGGGAGAATTCGCAAACGGAAACCGGCAGTATCTGCTGGAAACCGGTCAGTTCCTGCGCACGGCCGGCGATGTCCGCAACGTGGTGGCGGGCGTCATTAACGACAAACCGATTTTCGTGCACGATGTCGCCGAGGTTGCCGACGGCGGCGAAGAGCCTTCGCAATACGTGCGCTTCTCCAACGGCAAGGGCTTCTACCCGGCGGTTACCATGGCCGTTTCCAAGCGCAAAGGAACCAACGCCGTCACCGTGGGCGAAGATGTGCTGCATCGTCTGGAGCCGTTGCAGGGCACAGCGATCCCATTCGATGTGGAGATGACCATCACCCGCAACTACGGAGACACGGCCAAGGAAAAATCGAATGAGTTGCTGTGGCACATGCTGATTGCCGTGATCTCGGTAAGCGTTCTGATCGCCATCACGCTAGGCCGGCGCGAATCGCTGATTGTGTTTACCGCCATTCCAGTGACGCTGGCACTGACGCTCACCGTTTTCTATCTTTATGGCTACACGCTGAACCGGATTACGCTGTTCGCCCTAATCTTTTCCATCGGCATCCTGGTGGACGACGCCATCGTGGTGGTGGAGAACATTGTGCGCCACTGGCGGATGCCGGACAATCAGGACAGGCCGCCGTTCGAAGTCGCCGTGGAGGCGGTGGATGAAGTTGGAAACCCCACTATTCTGGCGACGCTGGCCGTGGTCGCGGCGATTCTGCCGATGGCGTTCGTCGGTGGGCTGATGGGCCCGTATATGCGCCCCATCCCGATCGGCGCCAGTGCCGCGATGCTGTTTTCCCTGCTGGTGGCCTTCATCGTGACGCCGTGGGCGGCGGTCCGGATTCTCAAGCCCGGCAAGCATCACGAAGGCGAGCGAGAGGGTTTCGTAACACGGATCTACAGGAAGTTCATGGGCGGCCTCCTGCACCGCCCTGTTTTTCGATGGAGCTTCGTCGGCGGCGTGGTGATCCTGCTGCTAGCCTCCGTCTCGCTGTTTTACATCGGCTTCGTCAAGGTCAAGATGCTGCCGTTCGATAACAAGAGCGAGTTCCAGGTGATTGTCGATATGCCCAACGGCACCACGCTGGAAGAGACCGCACGCGTGACGCAACTGCTGGCCGAAGCAACCCAGCAGCAGCGCGAGGTGGTGAATGTCGAGACCTATGTGGGCACGGCGTCGCCATACAACTTTAATGGATTGGTTCGTCACTACTACCTGCGGCGCGGGCCGAATGTGGCGGATATCCAGGTGAATCTGCTACCGAAAGGCGCGCGCGATTTGCAAAGCCACGAAATCGCCAAGCAGGTGCGTACGCGAATTCTGCCTATTGCCGAGCGCTACGGGGCGCGGATCAAAGTCGCGGAAGTGCCGCCCGGCCCGCCGGTGCTGGAAACGCTCGTCGCGGAGGTTTATGGCCCCAGCATGGATAGAAGGATGGCCCTCGCCCGGCAAATTCGGGATTTGTTCAAGCGGACCAAGGGCGTCATCGACGTCGACTGGTACGTGGAAGACGATCAGCCAAAGTACAGCTTGTCTGTCGAAGAGGAGAAGGCCGCCATCAACGGAGTCTCCGTGGATGACATCGCACGCGCATTGCAAGTGGCCTCGTCCGGTTACGCAGCCGGCCTGCTGCATCAGGACGCGGAGAAAGAGGATGTCTCGCTGACCGTGCGGTTGGACCGCGCCACGCGTTCGGATATCGAGCGTATCCAGAGCCTGAAGATTGCCGGGCGTAGCGGACGCCAGGTGGCACTCGCGGAACTGGTGCACGTCGCCAAGATGATCGAGGACAAGAGCATCTATCACAAGAACCTGATGCCGGTGACCTACGTGACCGCCGACATTGCGGGAGAGATCGAGAGCCCGGTCTACGCGATCCTCAAACTCGGGCCGGAGATCGACAAGATCAAAATCCCGGAAGGCTATCAAGTGGAGCAGCACATGGCTGCGCTTCCTTCCGATCCCGGCCGCTACTCGATGAAATGGGATGGCGAGTGGCACATCACCTACGAGGTGTTTCGCGATCTGGGCATCGCCTTCGCGGCAGTGCTGATTCTGATCTACGGGCTGGTGGTCGGCTGGTTCCAGTCGTTCGTGACGCCGCTGGTCATTATGGCCGCCATCCCCTTCTCGCTGGTCGGCATCCTGCCGGCGCACGGTCTGCTGCACGCTTTCTTCACCGCAACATCGATGATCGGCTTCATCGCCGGCGCAGGAATTGTGGTGCGGAATTCGATCATCCTGGTGGACTTTATCAAGCTGCGTTTAGCCGAGGGCATGCCGCTGGACGAGGCGGTGATCGACGCCGGCGCAGTTCGCTTCCGTCCGATGATGCTCACTGCCGCCGCCGTGGTGGTTGGCTCGTCGGTGATTCTTTTCGATCCCATTTTTCAAGGTCTGGCGATTGCACTGATGGCGGGCGAGATCGCTTCGCTGCTGCTCTCGCGCATGACCGTTCCCGTACTGTTCTATCTGGTTAACAAAGGAAGGAAACAACTCGCATGACTGTAGAACGTTACTTGCGTATGATTGCCGGCGCGTTCGTACTGCTGACACTCGCGCTCGGTTATTGGGTGAGCCCGTATTGGTACCTGTTCACGGCGTTCGTCGGACTCAACCTGTTTCAGTCGGCCTTCACAAACTGGTGTCCGATGATGACCATACTTCGGAAGTTGGGAGTTTGAGCGCAAGAAGCGGATGGTTTGCATGCACCGGGCATGGCATACCTGGAGTGTGCACAAGACTATCGAACCTACCATCCTCTACTTCGGCACGCCGGTGGCGTTGATCTCAACCTTGAATGAAGACGGCAGTCCGAACATTGCGCCGATGTCGTCCGCATGGTGGCTGGGATGGAGCTGCATGCTGGGGCTGGGATCCATGGGCAAGACCTCGGAGAACCTGATTCGGACGCGAGAGTGTGTCGTCAATCTTCCCTCCCAGGAGCAGGTGACACACGTGGACCGCTTGGCGCTCACCACCGGCAGGAATCCCGTGCCCGAGAAAAAGGCGAGCTGGGGGTATCGCTACGAGCCGGACAAATTCGGAGAAGCGGGACTGACGCCGATGCCGTCGCTGGACGTGCAGCCCCCAAGAATCGCCGAGTGTCCCGTCCAGATGGAGGGTGTGGTACACGATGCGCGTTCCTTCGGGAAGAACGTGTCGGCGGTTGCGGTTGAGGTACACATCGTGCGATTGCACGTCGACCAGTCGCTGTTGATGGGAGACGAGTCGCGCCCGCATATCGATCCCGAGAAATGGCGCCCGCTGATCATGAGCTTCTGCCGGTTCTTCGGAGTCGGGGGCGAGGTGCACCCGTCCCGCCTGGCGGAATCGAATTTTATGAGCTTTATGAAAAACGGAATGCAACCGGCGAAGGATCTTGGAGGCGCGGACCGGAGTCGAACCGGTGAATAAAGGTTTGCAGACCCTACCTAATCTGGCTACCTTGCTAAACCCTCGGGCCGCTTCATGCTCGCGGCAAGCAACATCGCAAACGGGCGAATCTCCGTGTTAACGCTGGCAGCTTCAAGCCCGGCAAGATAAGCGTCCCGATCTTCAAGCCGGATGACAGTCCACGGATATCCTCCCGATGCCAGCATCGCATTCATGAGGAATCGCGCGATCCGTCCATTGCCGTCGGGATACGGATGTACATAACCAAACAGCCAATGGCCGAGAACAGCGCGAACGGCGGGACTGGGCTCATTCTCGATCAGGTCGAAAAGTGCGGGCATGGCATCGCGCACGGCTTCCCAGCGCGGAGGCACGTGGCGGGACTTGCGCAGATAAACGGCATCGTTGCGATAACCGGCCAAGGCGGCGATGTCGATTAATCCGGCCACGGCACACGGTTGAAAAAGTTCCCGATACCAGTCGCGATGGCTGGTTCTGACAAGATGTCCGGGGTTGGCGCCGGCGATGATTGCGGCAGCGTTGGCTTTGACGTTTTGAAAGGCCTGCCAGTAGCCGCGGGCAGCGAGCGCGTCGCGCTGGTTGCGATCCGCTTCGACACTGTCGGGATTCCAAACGCCCGACCTGATTTGTTCGATCAACTCCATGGAGACGCTGTAGCCTTCGATGGAGAGAGAGTTGTAAGCGTCCGTGCTATAGATTTCGTCAATCGATTTCAGGTAGGCATCCTTGTCCCCGGGCAGACCGGGAGCGTCGGGAAACACTTCGAGAACGGTTGAACGTGACGCTTCCCACAAGGCTTGAAGACGGGTAACGATGGGAGGGTTGGGTCTGGCCGGTATGTCGATTGGCTGCTCCTGGCTGAATGGATTGCTTTCCCGCACATCGAATCCGGCTGTCTTCATCGTCTTCATAATTTCATCCGCGATGTCCGCACGATTCACATGTCGAAACGCACCGGCAAGCCGGCCCGCAACCGTAGAACGGCCTCGTTCGAGCAGCCGCGATAGCACTTCGGAGGCATCGCGTATGCTTTCCAACGCCACACGAACTTCGATTGGATTACTTCTGAAGAATGATTCTGGGACTCTGACCAGTGCCGCCGCATTTGAGAAGAGTCGAAGGCCATCCCTGAGGGTCAGGTCGGTTGTAGGAGGCATCGGCGACTGCTTCAAGTCGTAGAGTGACGTGCCGAACGGCAACGCAATTCTATTGTTGGCGCCCTTCGGGCTGCAAATGACGACCTGAGTGGGGACCACGGTGTGCTCGGCAAGGAGGAGAAGCGATTGCTCGGGCGAGAGGTACCATGCGGCACTGAATCGTTCATCGCAGTAGCGGGCGCAGAATTCCCAGAAAGAGGCGTACCATGGAGTGCTGTCGCCGCCCCGAGCATTGGGGGAGGAGAAAATTAACCATCCCTGAATCACTTCCTGAAGAAAACCGTTCTTGAGCAGGCGTTCACGATCGAGACGTTTGAATTGTTTAGATTGAAAAACACGACGTCCCTCCCCTTGCAATCGACGGAGCGCATCGAGGGATTCTGCTAGCTTTTGGTTGGCTGAGGGCATGGGAAACTCTAGGCTGTCGTTCCAGTCTAGGAGCACTACAAGTATTCTCTGTCGTGTGATTACAAGTTTATGATGCCGTTTTACTACAAGTCAAGTCTGTCGCACTATAACAAGTGTATTGCGCTAAAGCGCTATTTTAGAAATATTTACACCGTATCTTTTGGTGGGGTGGTGTGAGTGAGGTTGGAGGCGCGGACCGGAGTCGAACCGGTGAATAAAGGTTTTGCAGACCTCTGCCTTACCACTTGGCTACCGCGCCTGAAATGCCTGCCCCTTCGATGGGATCGCCGGGGTTCTTTTCGAACCATACCGCGCCTGACTCGTTGATGTCAATTCGTTCGGGGCAGGCACCACCGGCAACAGGACGTGCGATGGATACAGCCGATCGTGATGCACCGTCTGCTGGGCCCTCTTCAGCACCGTTTCACCGGTCACCGGACGGCCCGTATTGGGATTGCGATCGAACCGGGGCTGGTGACGCCGGCATCGATGGTCAACGGATATACCGAAGGCCATCACCCCTTGAGCATAAGCGTGTTTCATCAAAGGGAAAGATCGCGCGACGAAAAGACCGTATTGCGAGATTGTCGCCAATCCACGAACAACGAGGCCAGGTCGGCTCGACATTCCGCGTGATGTCGTCGGCCGCCGTGACCGTCAGGCCGGCGTCGCACATCCAACACCGATAGTCGCTAAGCGAAACCGGCGATGCTCTCCGTCTCTCGGCCAAGCGCCTATTTCGAGAGCCTGTCTTCCGGCACCATCGCCAGGATCGTGGCGATGAAGCGCAGGCCGGTAAACTCCCGGACCTCGCCGTTCGAAAGGTAAATCCGGTTCCGCTGCGTCTGCTGGCCGGCCGCCGGCGCTCCGGGGTGTAGCGTGACGACTACCTGTCTTCCTTTGGAATTCGCCATCCGGATAAACGCGCGGACCTGCGCCGATTCCGATGCGCCGGGCCATACTTCGTGCAGATGCATCGCCGTATGTCCCTTGGCATGGCCGGGAATCACGCCGCACACGTTCGGCTTCATCCACTCCGGAGCGTTGCCGAGCGCCCATTCGCAGAAGTACACGCGGCAGATCTCCGGACGCGACTCATAGATGCCGCAGCCGCCGGCGCAAAGATGGCGGCAAGACTCATAAGCGGGCGAATTCAACTGCGGGACGTTCAGCACGGTGCAGCAGGCGCCGCATCCGTCACAGTTCCGGCGAGCTTCGAGCGGGATGGAAGCAGGCTGCAATCCACCGTCCACTTACGAACTCCGCGAGCGCTTCCTACGCCGGGTAATCCAGGCGATCAACGCTCCTCCCAGTGCCGCCAATGAAAACCCGCCGGGTTCCGGTGCATCGTTGATACTCATCAGACCCACGGAAGGGCTCTGGCTCGAGGTGTTCACCCACGAGCTGCCATTGAAGAATTTCAGGTCGCCTTGAAAGGTTGCCCCAGAATCGGAAGTCTGTGCCAGGCTGTCGGTGGCGGCCCAGTGGGAACAGACGGGACCACAGTTCGCGCTATTGCTCGCAACCACCCAATACATCGTGTTGGCCGCCAGCGGGACCGGGGACGCAAATAGGAAGTCCAAGTCGCCAACCGTGTCGCTGATCGGTGCACTGTCTCCCAGGTCAATGTTCGGATTCCCGCTCAAATCGGTGTAAAGCGATGCCGTATAGGTGCCACGCGTATCACGCTTGTCAGCCGGAAGATCGATGATGATCGAAAAGACGGTTGCCGTTTGAGGCCCAGTGAGAAATGCCTGCGCGACCGGCGTGCCCACGAGAGGGTCCGATCTACCGAACTCGATCTCAGGATCACCGAGATTGCTGAGGAGGAGGCCTCCGTGTGCGGTCGCCGGCGCCACCACTCCCGCAATCACGCCGGCGACAGCGGGCACAACCCGGATACCAAACCGCGATTCAGGCTTTTGCTTTTCAGCCAATGCTATGGTCCTACGCTCCGAACTTGCTGGTCGAAAATAAAGTTTCCCGCGAAACGCGGCGAAATGCAAGAGCCTTACCACTTGGCTACCGCGCCTGAAATGCTTGCCCCTTCGATGGATTCGCCGGGGTTCTTTTCGGACCAGACCGCGCCTGACTCGTTGAGGTCAATTCGTGCTGAGCTGGCACCACCGGCAATAGAACGTGCGATGGATACAGCCGATCGTGATGCACCGTCTGCTGCGCCTTCTTCAGCACCGTATCATCGGCCACCGGACGCCCGGTATTCGGATTTCGATCGAACCGCGGGAAGTTGCTGCTCGATATTTCGATGCGGATCTGGTGCCCCGCTAGAAACACATTGCTGGTGACGCCGGCATCGATGGTCACCGGATATACCTCGCCCGGCTCGGCCAGCTCCACCTTGTCCAGACCGTGGCGGTAGCGCAATCGCAACACGCCGTCGGTAAGATTGCGAGCCTCGCCGCTGGGGAACACGTCGATGAGCTTGGCCGTGAAATCGGTGTCGGGCGCCGACGTCGAAACGTACAGCACCACCTTCACCGGACCGGTCACCTCCATCTCGCGCTTCAAAAACTCGGTGGAATAAACCAGAATGTCCTTGCGCTTTTCCACCGGTCGCTGATCCATGGGACCCCAGGGGAAAATCTTCGGATCGCAGCACACCGCGCCGCCCAGCGTGGGCACCGGATCGCGCGGATCGAAAGTGAACTCGTCGGGCTTTGAATTTCGCCGCACCTTCCACTCCAAGGCGCCATCGCCCTTCAGCGTATTCGCGTGGCCGGCGCTCGCCAGATACAACGGCGTGTAACGAGCGCGCGCCAGCGGCCATTCCTGCTCATCGCGCCAGCGATTCACGCCCATGACGAACAGATGCACGGGCGCTTCATCCATGGTGGCGCGAGCCTTGTGCCACGATTCCGGCGAATAGCGCGTCGCATCCTCGGGCGTCCCCTTGAGCCAATGATCGAACCATTCGATCTGGTAGGAACGGATCGGCGCGCCGGAATCGTCGCCGTAGCTGACCCCCGTGAAAGGATCGGACATGTTGTGCGGCCACGGGCCGATCAAAATTCGATGCCGCGAATCCGGCTTGCCGGGCTTGTGCAGCGCAGCGAAAGCCTGCAGATCGCCTTCCACGTAATTGTCATACCAGCCGCCCACGGCGAACACCGGCACATGAACGCGATCGATTTTATCGCGCACGCTCAAGTTCTTCCAGAACGCGTCGTAGGTAGGGTGATCCAGGATTTCCTGATAAGCGCCAAGCGTGCGGGTGGTGGCGGCGCGGTCCGCGGTGCGCAGCGGCAAATGGCTGATGTAATCGCCGAACTTCGGGCGTTGCACACCAGGCGGCGTCAGGTTCAGCGAAAACCACAGCAGGCGATGCCCCAGCTTCGTTGCGCCGCCAGTGGAGTAATAGCGATCGAAATAATCGTCGCAGCCTGAGACGACAGGGAAGATCGCCTTCAAATGCGGATTGTCCAACAGCGCCACTTTCCACTGCGCGATTCCCAGATAGGACCCGCCGGTCATCCCAACTTTTCCGTCCGACCAGGGCTGCGCCGCAATCCAGTTCAGCGTGTCGTATCCGTCCGGTCCTTCCTGATAAAGAACATCGAACGCGCCTTCCGACGCATAGCGGCCGCGGACATCCTGCAACACCAAGGCATAGCCATGATCGACGAACGACGCGTAGCCCGCAGGCAGGTCGGGACCTTTACCGTAGGGCGTGCGAATCAGAATGGTGGGAAAGCGGCCGGCGCCGGCCGGGTGAAAGACGTTGGTGGATAAATGCACCCCGTCGCGCATCGGCACGCGCACGTGGAGCAACTTCTCGAAGGACGCAGGTGTGGCGTTCAGAAGTGCGGCGCACAACACGAGCGATGAACCGATTTTCAACACCGTGATACCGCTTGCCGGGACACAGTTCCCGCTACGGAAATTCGTATGTCCCAAGTGACTGCTTAACTTAATGATAACCGTAGCGCGCGCACTCGTGCGTGCCGCGTCGGCACTCATGCCGACGCTAACTACCGTCCTCTCCAGCTTGTGTTCACAGAGTGTGAACACGGCACGCACGAGTGCGTGCGCTACATCCGATCGCTTCCCAATACTTACGAGCCACCTTCGCCGGCGCATGGAACTCCCGAATGTGCGCTGCAGCACGTTCCCCAATGGCGCGACCATCCGTGGGAAAACCCGCCAGCCACACCATGTACTCAGACAGCATCTCTTCCTCAGATACTCCAGAATCTACTTTGAGACACGCGAAATCGGGAAACCTCGCAGTCTCGCACCCGTCGCTCATCAGCACCGGCTTGCCGATACCCATCAACCGGATCGAAATCCCCGACGTTTCACCCGCCGTGGGGTAGCGAAGATTCACGACTGCATCGACAGCGGCCGCATGACACCAAAAGTCGCGTTCCGGCGTGTAGCCGACCCGCAGGATGCCAGGCGAGTTCAGCATAGGCTCGATCGACCGCTCCAAATCCGACGAAGTGAATTCTCCGGCGATGAGCAGCGCGACATCGGCGCCCGTCCGCGCGTGTTGGAAGGCGCGGAGCACAGCCGCCAGCCGCTTCGATTCGCGAAGGTGTCCAAATACGCCGAACAGAAAGGTCTGCGCCGGGACTCCCAGCTCCCTGCGCAGCCGGATGGTGTCGTACGGCGGCGGCATTTCGGGCGGCTCGAACAGATGCGGGATCTCGTGGATCGCAGCTCCAGGCACATGCTCTCTCACCATCGCCGCCGCACCCGGGTTGTGCACAATCACCGCCAGTGATCGCTCGACAACTCGCTTCAGCATCGGATACCGGAAATACGCCGGATCGGATGCCGACCGCGCGCGACGGCGCCACAGGTCGCGGGCTAGATCCTCGTTCCACACCCCGTAGTTGTAAGTGAACTCGTCGATGTACTGGGCCTCCGTGAGGCTTCCGAGAAAAAAATGATGCAGGCAGGCGTCGTGCAGCACGATGACGCCAGGCTTCTCGATCGCGCGCCCATAGATCTCGCTATGGAGTTGGTTGTTGCCGAGGTGGTATAGAAAAACCTCTGCATCGCGGGCATCGACTTCGATATCTCCCAAAGGACCCATGGCTCTTAACAGCGCCGCCGAGTAGTCGGCGACCCCCGTGCGTGCCGGCGGCAACGGAGAAAGGAAACCTACCTTCACGCCTTTTTGCGCGGACCGAACAACGCCGTGCCAATGCGCACGATGGTCGCGCCCTCTTCGATAGCTACCTCCAGATCGTGGGACATGCCCATGGAAAGCCCGGCCAAGTGATTCGCTTGCGCCAGTGCCCGCAGCTTCGCGAAATACGGCCGCGACGGCTCGGCGTCGTCCGACCAGGGCGGCATGGTCATCAAACCCAGCAGCCGCAGATTCGCGCATCCGCGAATGGTTTCCGCTAACGCCGGAATCTCACCCGGCGCAACGCCTGCCTTCGCTTCTTCCTCCGAAAGCTTGACCTCGATCAGGACATCGAGTCGCTTGCCTTCCTCGTTAAGACGCCGGGCCAGCTTCGCGGAGTCGACCGTCTGGATCACGTCGAAAATCTCCGACGCCTTCTTCGATTTGTTCGATTGCAGATGCCCGATCAGATGGAAGCGCGCTGCCGCACAACCGGCAAGCGCCGGCCGCTTCTCCTCGAATTCCTGCACGTAGTTCTCCCCGAAATCCCGAAGACCCAGATCGTAAGCTTCTCGCATCATCTCCGCCGGAAACTTCTTGGTAACCGCCAGCAGCGTAATGTCAGAGCGCTTGCGGCCGGCGCGAGCAGCCGCGTTCGCGATCCTGGCCTCCACCTGTTCTAGTTTTTCTCTCAGCACTGGACGATAATAGGTTAGCGCAGGCCCTGTCCTCGACCTCGCAGCCCACAGGCGTCCGCCGGTGCCGGGAATCGATGGCCGCCGATGAACGCAGATAAACGACGATCAAAGACAACTGCGTTATCGGCGTTCATCGGCGGCCAGAAATGCCTTTCCAGCCTTGAACGAAATCCGCCAAAAGATCGAGCGCTTTCTCTCTCGCTGCCCCGAACCGCTGCTTTCGGAGCCCGGCGAGGAAACGCTCGCCATCACGCCTGAGAATTTTGTCCTCGAGTCGCGCGATGGCGCGCTCAGCCTGCAAGCCTGGGACCAGCGCCGCAATCTGGTCCGGCGAGTCACCGGCATCGAGCAGGAGACGCACGGAAAATTGGTTCTGCGCATCCAGCGATTCGGCAAGCGTACAGGCACGCTCTCGTTGATTGATCCCCGCGCCACCAACCGCGAAAATCTCTCGCTGCGCAGCGGCCGCCTGGAGTTTCGCGAACTCTTCCGCCGCTTCCTCCGCCGCCAGTTTCCAAACTACAAGCTCGCCGAGTTGACCACCGAAGCCGACCTGGAACACAGCCTGTCGCCGGCGTATCCGCGCGCTCTCCTGCGCCAAGGAACCTCCGCCTGGGCGGCCATAGGCGCTTCACTGGATCCATTCCACAGCGACGGCGTCCGAACCTTCGGCCTCATCTGGCTCGATTATCTGCGCAATCGGGAACCAGGCCTGGTACTCCACGGGCTGATCCTCTACCTGCCGGCCGGCGCCGAAAAGACCACGTGCCTGCGTCTGCTGTTTCTGAACTCGGACATCGCGCAATATTCCGCCTTCGCATACACCGAAGACGGCGTCGAAGAGCCGCTTGACCTTCGGGATTACGGGAATATGGACACTCGTCTGGAACCTTGCCGCCGGCGGCTTCCATCGGATACCGACAGACTTCTGGCTTCGATTGGTGACCTGCCAGATGTCCAGGCGGTGGAACGCGCCGACGGCGAACTGAGCCTGCGCGTGCACGGCGCGGAATTTGCGCGCACGGCCGGAAGCGAACTTCTGTTCGGTATCGATACTCGCCGTCCCGCCCGCCCTGGAACCTCCACCGAGATAAGGCGACTAGCGCAAGAGCTAGGCCGCCTGCGCTCGCCCGCTGCCGCCGACCGTCAGCATCCCCTGTATCTGAGAAACCCGGAAGCCTGGCTCGAATCGCAAGTGCGAACTCACATTGAGACTATCGATGCTCGCCTGCTTCCCGAGCTTCTATACGGACAGGTCCCGGCGTTCGCGGCAGCCGGTCGCGGCGTACTGGATCTGCTCGCCGTCGATCGCACTGGCAGACTGGCCGTCATCGAATTGAAGGCTTCCGAGGATATTCATTTGCCGCTGCAAGCCCTGGATTACTGGATGCGCGTCCGTTGGCATCTTCAACGGCGGGAGTTCAGCGCCCACGGCTACTTCCCCGCCCTGGAGTTGCGCTCCGATCCTCCGCGTCTCTTGTTGGTGGCGCCGGCGCTTGAGGTCCATCCAACAAACGAGCGGGTGCTTCGGTATTTCTCGCCGAGTATCGAGGTGGAGCGGGTCGGCGTAGGCATAGAATGGAGGAAGGAGCTGAAAGTGATGTTCCGCTCCTGACCCGCCATGCCTGTCCAATTCTTCCGCAACATCAAGGAAGCCATCGGCAATCTCGACCCGGAGGAGATTCGCCGCCACACCAGCCGTCCGCTGCGGCTCTTCCTCTACGCCGACACCGATGAAGCGTTGCGCCGGATGGAGGACTTCTTCGCACCGCCGGCGCTATCCGCGGCAAAGCAAGCGCAGCTCCAGCACGTCATCTATCGGGCCTCCGAAGGCTTTCTCCCCTCAGGCCAGCACGACCTGGAGATTTATTACGAAGACTCACCGCACAGCGTCCTCACCCCAACCAGCCAGGTCTTCGCCTTTCGGCCCGGCGATCCCATGCACACCATTCGCGAAGTGCTGCACCATCGGCCGGACTTGGCTGTCCCGCTGGCGCTGCACCTACACCCTTTCCGTGCGGAAGTGTCAAAGCGCATCGTGAAAAAAGTGGCCAAGGAGAACGCGCTCTTTGCGCTGGCCACGGCGATCCCTGACATCGTGCCTTTGCTCTCCCTGCCCTGGGCAATCGGCGAATTCGCATCCGACACCGCAATCCTTACCGCGAATCAGATCCGCATGATTTTTCTACTGGGCGCGGCGAACGATCGCGAAGTCGGGTATCGCGAGCAGAAAGGCGAAATCGTTTCCATCATGATCGGCGCGTTCGGCTGGAGGGCTTTGGCTCGCGAACTGGTAGGCAAAATCCCCATGGGCGGCGGATTAATCCCGAAAGCCGCCATCGCTTACGCCGGCACACGAGTGGCCGGCTTATCCATCGAGCGTTACTACCGCATCGGCGCAACCTACACTCGCGAAGAACGCCGTCTGGCTTACGAAGACGCTCTGGAACGAGGAAAAAAGCTGGCTGCTTCGATGATTGAGGGCTTCAGAAAGAAGGATGCCGTAGCCGCAATCCAGGAGCCGGACTAAAGGTCGCGCACGCACTCTTGCGTGCCGCGTCGCCACTCCTGGCGACGCCCGGCCTAGCTGTAAGATGCCGTATTACCTGGACTAAATTCAGCGCAACCGGAAGCCCCCCATTGCGTCTTCTGGATTGTGGATTCTGAATTCTTGTTAAGCTAAGGGAAAGGAGATCCATATGTTTCTTCGCATTACTACCGTTCTTCTTGCCATTGCGGCCTTCGCAGCGGCCGACACACTCACGCTGCGGAATGGCCAGGTTGTACGCGGCGAATACGTAGGTGGAGATGCGCGCCACATCAAGATGGCCGTAGGCGACCGCGTGGAAACCTATAACGTCGACGAGGTCTCGGATCTGCAGTTCGGCGGCGGCCAGCGGCTTCCCGAAAGCAACCAGTATCCCGACCGTAGAGATGAGCGGAGAGACGATGCGCAACTGCCACCGCCACCTCCACCGCCTCCTCCGTCTTCCGCCGGGCTTCAGATTCCATCCGGCACCTTGCTGACGGTTCGCATGATCGACGCCGTGGACTCTGAGAAGACCCGGCTAGGTGAAACTTTCCGAGCCAGCGTCGATGAGCCGGTATTGGTTGACGGTCAGACCGTGATTCCGCGCGGCGCGGACGCCATCGCCAAACTGGTGGAAGACCGGCAATCCGGAAAGATCACGGGCAAGACCGTTCTTACGCTTTCGCTGATGCAAGTGATGGTGAACGGACGCATGGTGGACGTCAGCACTGGTGATGTTTCGCAAGCCAGCAGTTCGCGCGGCGCTCGTTCAGGCAAAGTAATCGGTGGTACCGCGGCGGCTGGCGCCATCATCGGAGCCATCGCCGGCGGAGGCAGGGGCGCGGCCATCGGTGCAGGGTCGGGCGCGGCTGTCGGTACGGGCGTCCAGGTGTTCACCAAGGGCCAGAGGGTCAGGATTCCGTCCGAAACTCGCTTGACGTTCACGCTGCAACAGCCCGCCCAGATATGATTCGGCTGCTGGCGGCAGCGGCCTTGGCGTTGATTCCTGAGATTGCGACGGCACAACACTTGATTGAAGGCGTGGCGCAGAGTCCGGTGCGGGTGATCATCTACGAGGACCTCCAATGCTCGGACTGTGCCGTGTTTCGAGCCATGCTCGACGAGCATCTCTTACCGCGCTATGCGTCCTCCGTGCGATTCGAACATCGCGACTTTCCACTGGCCAAACACGCCTGGGCCCGCAAGGCGGCCATAGCCGCGCGCTTTTTTGAAGAGGCCAAGCCCGGACTTGGGCTCGCCTATCGCAAATATTCCATGGCCAACCAGCCCGAGATCACCGCCGACAATTTCAACGAGCGGCTTTCCCGGTTCGCTCAAGACCACGGCGTCGACCCGGCCAAGGCGCTGGCAGCGCTGAATGACGCACGCCTGGCTGGCCTGGTGGAGAAGGACTACCAGGATGGCGTGGCTCGCGGCATCGCGCACACTCCCACGGTTCTAGTCAACGGGCGGCCATTCATCGAGACCTTCGCGGTGGAAGACGTGGCCAAAGCCATCGACGCCGAGCTTGCCGCCAGCAAATAAATCTGTCGCCGTGATCACCGGCGCGAGCCGGGGCATCGGCCGCGCGATCGCCATCGAACTTGCGAAAACGCACGCCCTGGTTGCCACCTATCGCGGCAACGTTGAAGCCGCCGAGAGGTTGCGCGCCGAAACTGGCGCCGAAGTTATTCGTAGCGACATTGGCTCCGCAGACGATCGCCAGGCGCTGGTCGCGCACCTTCAGGCTACTTACGATCGCGTAGACCTGCTAGTGAACAACGCCGGCATGGCGCCGCGCGAACGCCGCGATATTCTCGAATCAACCGAAGCGAGCTACGACGAGCTCCTGGCCACCAACCTCAAAGGCCCGCATTTTCTAACACAGCAAATCGCCCGCCGGATGGTGGAACAACGCAGCGGCCGCATTGTATTCATTACTTCGATTTCCAGCTACACGGCATCAACCAATCGCGCCGAATATTGCATCTCGAAAGCCGGACTCAGCATGAGCGCGGCGCTATGGGCCGAGCGCCTGGCAGCCGGGAACATCCAGGTATTCGAGATCCGCCCCGGAATCATTCGCACCGACATGATCGCGGCTGTAGAAAAATCCTACGAAGAAAAAATCGCCGCCGGCCTGCTCCCTCAGCGCCGCATGGGCGAGCCCCAGGACGTAGCCCGTGTAGTCCGCGCAATAGCCGACGGCTTGCTCGATTACTCGACAGGCCAAATAATCAACGTAGATGGCGGCTTCCATCTAAGAAGTCTGTAACCCCGCAGCCTGCCAACCGCCTCCAGAAACTCGCCCGCAACTATTGATAAGCCGGACTGTGGGGCAGGTTGGCAACCTGCAGCGGGTTGGCAACCCGGTTGGCGAAGCGCGATTAACAATCGCGCGCAGGTTGGCAACCTGCCCCACAGGCTAATGATCGGTAGCCGACGGAATGAGTTACTGCCTTGTGCAACCGTCGGCTCTACGCCGGCACGATCCGCTCTCTCGCGGTGTCCCACTTCATATACTTCCTCCGCCGATAACTCTGCACGCCCATTTCACAGGCCACCACGCCGTAGTAGCCCAGCGACGCGTCGCACTTCAGCGGCTCGTTCTTACGAATGGCGTTCATCAGGTTGCGGTGATGCAGGTCCAACGTCTCGGCGCCGGTTTTCTGGTGCACAATCTCCTTCGCATCGGCCGGCGGACCTTGCGGGCGAATGGTGAATCCGGTTTTGGTAAATTCCAGCGTCGCCTTGTGGCCGCGCAGCAGATGCTCCACCGTCGTGTTATTGGCCATCGACGAGATGAGCTGAACCGTGGGCCCGCCGGGGTAATCCAGCAGGATGTTGAACGTGTCGGGAATTTCGGCCCGGCTCGTGGTGAATTCGAACTTGCCGCCGGCGCCCGAGCCAAAGGCCGGGAACTTCAGGTCGAGCGCTTTGATGATTCGGGTGACGCGGTGGATGAATAGGTCGCTGGCGATGCCGCTCGAATAATCCCAGTAGCGCCGCCAACTGAAGAAACGGTCGGCGTCGAACGGGCGCTTCGGAGCAGGGCCGAGAAAGGCTTTCCAATCGAGGTTTACGCCGGGCTGCACGTCGTCATCTACTTTGTTCACCCAAAAATCATCCTTGTAGTTGCGCGAATAATCGATCTGCGCCAGCACTACCTTGCCGAGCGCGCCCTCCTGAACAAACTTGTGCGCGGTCTCGTAAGAATCGTCCGACATCCCCTGTACGCCGACCTGCATTTTCACGCCGCTCTGTTGGATTTTCTCCACCACCTTCTTCGATTGCGCAGCGGTGTGGGTCATGGGCTTTTCGCAGTAGATGTGTTTGCCCGCGCTGGCTGCTTCGATGGTCATCTGGTAGTGCCAGTGCTCGGGAGTGGCGATCAGTACGTAGTCGATGCCCTTGTCGTCGAGGATGCGTCGATAGTCCTTGACCATCTTGCCATCGGTCAGCTTGGCTGCCGCCTCGGCGCGCTTGTCATAGACATCGCAGACGGCCGGCATCTCGCAATTGTCCGATTCGCGCATCTTCACCAACGTGCGCATGTGGCCGGTAGCTTGGCTGCCGCAGCCGATGACGCCGATGCGTAATCGATCGTTGGCGCCTATGATGCGGGCGTAGCTGAGCGCGGTGACGGCGGAAGCGGCGACAAAGTTTCGGCGGGTCATTAGAGACTAGAATACAGAATTCAGAATTCAGAAGGCGGATGGTCCCAGACCGCGGACAGGACCGCTAGGGCGGTGATAGCGGCCGTTTCTGCGCGTAGAATGTTCTTGCCTAGGGACACCGAAGTCCAGCCCGATACTTGGATCGCCGCGCGCTCGCGGTCAGTCCACCCGCCCTCCGGGCCAACCAGCAATGCCACATCGTCGCCAGCGCGAGGGCTGGCGGGGACGGCGGAAAGGATGGGATGCGCGTCTGCTTCCTCCAGCACGTAGCGGAAGCTCGCCTCCACCCGCAGTGCTTCGTCGAACGCGACGGGGAGCTCGATCTCCGGCAGCCGCGCTCGGCGGGATTGCTCACTGGCCTCACGCGCGATGCGATTCCAGCGCGGCATGCGCTTCGGGGCCGCCTGAGCCAGGCCCTTTTCGCTACGCTCGGTCACCACGGGCGTGACCAGGTCCACGCCGAGTTCCGTCGCTTTTTCCAGCATCCACTCGAAGCGTTCGAACTTGATCAGCGCGGCGAACAAGTGGAGACTGAGGACCGGCGCTGGAACGTCGATCTGCTGGAGGATCGCAAAGGAGACCAGATCCTTCCGAGCCGCCTGCACCTCGGCCAGGTACACGTTCCGGTTATCGGAGATCTCGAATCTCTGGCCAGCCTCCACGCGCAGCACACGCGTCAGGTGGTGCGCATCCGTACCGGTAATCTGCGCCTGGCCCCGGTGCACAGCTTCGACGAAGAAACGGCGGCGCGCCATGTAGGACATGGTACGCGAATTGGGAAAGCAGATCGAGCCTCGCTACCTGCTCAGGCGCAAAATCTGCGATGAGATGCGCAAGAAAGCTTGGCCCAGTTGCGTGGAATTGGGCGAATAGATAAAAGTGCCTTGAGGCTGTGCGGCGTAAGTAATGCAGCCGGTCTCTTGTGCACAGGGCTGGTAGGCCGCTGGACTGTTGAACTGATCGCCGTTTGGATCGTTTGCCATGCGCTGCAATAGGATAGGGTCAGGTGGATTGCCGGAATTTCCCCCTAGACCGATGACAAACATATAGGCAGGCAAAGTGGCATTCGTGCGAGCACGATAGGCCGCATTGTCCGTCGCATTGAGTGCGCCACCGTGAGCATTCGGCCAGTCCGTCGCAATGGTACCCGTGAGAGGGATGTGTCCGCCCGACATGGTGATGGTCTTATAGGCATTGGCCGGGTTCACGGAATTTCCATAGACATCGGTGCCTGGCAGCCAGCCAAAGTCTGAGTAGGTTGTGGTGGTTCCGCTAGCAAAGGTGCAACCGGGAGCGGTGCCGGTAACCGCAATACTGTTATTCCCCGTATTTGCCGCTGTTTGCCAGGGGTTGAATAGGTTAATGAAGAAGGTACCTTGCGCCGGATCTGACGTGTAGAAGGATCCTACTGACCCCGCGGGGATGTTCGACATGAACCCAGTGCCGCCGTTATTCATGTTGTAGCCGGGCGTCCACTGCCGCATCGATGCCACCGTCGTCCATCCGCCACCGGCTTTTGTTTTGCCGGCGGCGTCCGTGCAACCGCTGCCGTTGGCGATGGCGGCGCTCGCCCCATCCCAAAAGTTGTAAGCCAGGGTGTTGGGCAACCCATCGGTTTCGAGCATGATGAAATTCAGGGCGCCCGGCAAGTTCAGCTTGTACAGTTCGTTGTACGCCAGCGTGACCGCTTGTGCTGTTCCGGTACCGCCGTTGCAGTCAATGGTATCGATCGCGCCGGCGCCGTTTCCCGAGCTGTTCGAATAGCCGAGTGTTGTCTGGAAATTGGTGCTCGGCGCCGAGTGTACAAAAGTGCCATCAGCGAAGCTGATCATGCCGATGCGATCCCGTCCGGCGGCAAACTGACCGGTGAATACTTTGGCCGCTGAGATCATCGCGGCGCAGGGAGTGTTGGCATTCGCGGACGAGCACGGTGGAGCGGCGGCGGCGCCATTTATCGAGCACATCGATCCCGACCGGTCC
The DNA here is from genome assembly GCA_035632375.1 of Bryobacteraceae bacterium. Lineage (GTDB taxonomy): Bacteria > Acidobacteriota > Terriglobia > Bryobacterales > Bryobacteraceae > Palsa-89. The sequence goes on from DASQGY010000314.1 coordinate 37,230, forward strand.
AGCACTATCATCGCCACCACGTCCCGGCGGGAAGCGTTCCCGCTGGTATTTAGCGTTGTGGAAGTAACATTGAAGAATCTCATGAACCAGGTCGGCACGCTGGTCGTCGCCGTTACGGTTACATTGCGAACCCTGGGATTATTCGGGTCGTCGAATACGCTTACGTCCGCGGTGCTCATCTGTGTTCCGGACGTCCCCCAGTTGCCGGGAGGAAAATTCGCATAGAACCAATTGACGGCGTTTTGCTTGGCTGAGGTTGCCTGGGACGCCGTTGAGGCCCCGAGATTCAACGAGCGGGCCGCAGCCAGTGCTGCCCCGTCAACCGAGGCCTGGAGCCGCGACTTGACTGCGTAAAGGATTCCTACATCGACAAACAGGCCAATCAGCGGAACAATGAACACCAAAGAAGCCGTGGCCAATAACAACGATGTACCTTTTTCCCGCTTCACCAATTGCTGTCGTTGCATGATCTAGTTACCTCCTAGAAGAAGTACCGCGCGTATACGCCATTGCCGGCCATGCTACCCAGAGTTAAGTCCGGCGATTGAAAGAAGGACTCAACAATGTAAACCAACTGCCCGTCGGTCAGCGAGGTTTGTCCATTACTGGTGGTTTGCCATAAACCCTGCATGGCGCTTTGGGGACCGCTGGGAAGTTTGGCGTGTGAGTCGGTAACCGGGTTTTGGACAACTCCAGCGGTGGTTAAGGTCGCTCCGGTGGGACTTCCGAGAGTCACCGTGTTCGAATTGGAGAGGGTTCCATTGCCAAATTGAATCTGTTCTGTATAGACGAAACTATCGTGGTTGGTGCAGTTGGCGGCGCCCACCGCGGTACAGTTCGCCGAAGTGGTGGCTCCAACCCACATGATCTGGGTGACCGTTACCAAGCCGTTACCCGCATTGCCGGTGTTGGTGGCGGAGTTGCCGCTATAACTCGACCCGATTTGCAGGTTTAAGCCCTGTGCCAACCTCGCGGCTAATTGTTGCATTGGGTAGGTGGAGAAGTCCGCGCCGTGAATGTACATGTCAGTCAGGTCTCGACATACCTGGTTGGCATAGTTGCTGCGGATCAAGTTCATGCCTAAGATGAAGCTGCCCATGATCAAGGGAATGAAGAGAACTATCACCACGGCAAACTCGACCATCTCCTGTCCCTTTTGCCGTTTCTTGCGTCGCTCGGTTGCCATATTCAAGTCCTGATTCTAGTCTGGCTCGGTGTTAACGGTTGACCGAGTTCACTCCCGCTGGATAGCCCCCGAGGATGTCGGAGGAGTACACGTTGAGGGTGATCGGATTAGTACTTCGGAAAAACGGAATCCCCGCACCGAAGGATCCACTGAGCGGCGCCAGCCAAGCCCACGACACGTTTTGGACAGATACCTCCACCACGTTTCCAGGCACGTTGCCGTTTGGAGCGGCGATAGGAGTAGTCAGGTTGTTCGGCGCGTAATAGTTCACGAAAATGTGCTGTGGAGTGTCGTTGACTGTTACGATATTCATCCCGTACTGTTGCACGACGGCTGCAATAGATGCGTCCTGGCCGTTCGTGCCGGAAGTCTGGAAAGTAATAGCGTAACGACAGCCCTCCCGTACCGCGTTTTGTAACGTGCTCCACCGAAACAATACCAACCCAAAATCCACGAAAGCGAAGATCAGCGCAAGAGTGGGCAGAAGAGTAAAAACGGTCTCGAGGATTGCGTTTCCTGAACGGCGTTTGTTTCGAGCACTCTGCTGAGCGAGAGTTTTTGACGAGGTAGGGATGGAGCGCTGCAAGCGGGCACGCATCGGACGATTCATCGGGGTCGAACTCTGCATGAGAACCGCCTTGAAAACCATACGTGAGACTATCGACATGTAGAGATGCCAACTTTACGGTTCTAAGGTATTCACTTTGACTTGAACCAGCAGTACTAAGCTCGTCGTTTAGTCCTAAAGTGACTCAGCATCGATCGAGCGGTACTTCCTCGCGTGAAACTGAGGCCTTTCGATGATGGCCCCGAAGGGTGTGTCGCCTTAGACTGTAAACGGAGTACCTTGATGCACCTCGCTCTTAGTGTCATATTGGGAAGCGCGCTGTTGATGGTCGGCGCATCCGGTCAGGCCGTCGACTCCGCTAAGCCCCAGGGCCAAGACCACAGGACACCAGCCGTGAAGGCGGACGCGCATCGTGTCTCGCCCTCGATCTTCGAAGATGGGCCGCCACCCGCACAGGCTAAACCTGTTAAGCAACCCGTGGAGGGCGATCCAGTGAAGGTCGATCCAGTGAAGGCAGTGCCGTCCTCGCCCGTTGAGCCCGTCGTAAACCAGCCCCAATGGCCTACCGTGGAACGCGTAGACACACCGCCGCTTCCGCTAAAAGATGTGAAGCCCGGGGACTTTGCAAGCGTCAAAGTTGGTTTCACCGAGAAGGAGATGATCGCCGTACTGGGCCCGCCCGCATCGCGTGTGGTGGTTCCCGACGACGATGGCCACCTCCGCGAGTCCTGCCAATATTGGGGTGACGGCAAACTGTTGGGCGTCGTCAGATTGAACGATGGACGTGTCGCCACAGTAGAGGTCCGCAATAAGTAACGCGATCTGGAACCGGCTTACCTAAGGACCATTGGGGCTGGATTCGGGGAACTACTCCTCCTTAGCTTTCGTATCGCAATCAAATGCTGCTCAAAGAGTTCCGTCAAGCCCTTCGCCTTCTGGCGAAGAATCCGGGCTTCACTGCCATCGCCGCGCTCTCGCTGGCCCTCGGCATTGGCGCAAATAGCGCTATCTTCAGCCTGGCTGACGCTCTTCTGCTGCGGCCCTTGCCAGTTGTCGCACCGGGCGATATTGTTACCATCAGCACCGACACAGCGCACAACCCCTTTGAAGCGTTCTCCTATCCCGATTACCGCGACATTCGCGATAAGGCACAGTCACTCAGTGGGTTAGCGGCATTTCAGTACTCCACTGTGGGCTTCGCCGCAAACTCCGGTTCCCTCCCGCAGATGCGCCTCGGCCTGCTGGTCAGCGACAACTTCTTTCGCGTGATGGAGATCCAACCGTCGTTTGGCCGGGCGTTCTCCGCCGATGAAGGGACCGTACCAGGGCGCGACGCCATCGCCGTCCTCAGCCACGACTTCTGGCAGAACGATCTGGGAGCCGACCGGTCGGTGATCGGCCGGGCCATCCGCTTGAATGGAATCGACTTCACGGTGATTGGCGTGGCGCCCGAGAGCTTCACAGGAGTGGACATGCTGGTTCGTCCGGCCTTCTACCTTCCGCTTACCATGATCCGCCGCCTTAGCCCTGCCGTGTCCGACCCGTTACAGGAGCGCGGCAATCGGGCATTCCTGGTCAAAGGCCGCCTGAAGCCCGGAGGATCGCGACAACAGGCGCAAGCCGAACTCGCCGCACTCGGCAAGGGTCTAGAGAAGACCTATCCGGATACGAACCGGAATCGCAATGTCGTGGTGCGAACCGAGTTGGAAGCGCGCGTACAGCAGTCGCCACCCGACGCGATCCTGGTTGCCATGTTGATGGCGCTTGCGGGACTGGTTCTACTGATCGCCTGCGCGAACGTCGCCAACCTGCTGCTGGCGCGAAGCCGGGCGCGCTCCAGGGAAATCGCGATTCGACTGGCCATTGGCGCCGGACGCGTGCGTCTGATTCGCCAGTTGCTCATCGAGAGCCTTCTGCTGGCCTTGCTTGGCGGTGCGCTCGGTGTGGTATTCGCGTACGGTGGAATCCGCTTTTTGCAGACCATCCGCGTTCCATCCGACCTGCCCATCGTTCTCGCCATCGATCTCAGCGGGCGCGTTCTGGTATTCAGCTTCCTAGCCGCGTTGGCGAGCGCGTTGGTTTTCGGACTGGCACCGGCCTGGCAGGCGGTGAAAACGGACCTTGTTCCCGCGCTCAAGTCCGGCGGTCTCACTGCTTCCGCCCGCCGCCGCACTATTGGGCGCAATGCACTGGTTGTCAGCCAATTGGCGCTGGCCATGATGCTGCTGGTGTGCGCCGGCATGCTGCTCGACGGCTTCCGCAAAGCGCTGGTGCTCAACCCCGGCTTCCGCACCGATCACGTGATGATGATGGAGTTCGACACCTCATTTGCCCGCTATACGGAGAATCAGTCCCGCGACTTTTATCGCAACCTGATGGATCGGGCGCGCGCTCTCCCCGGCGCTCGATCCGTGGCGATGACCCAGAATGTTCCCTTGTCGCCCAATGTGGCGACCGAGACGGTGATTCCCGAGGGTTATCAATTTGCGCCGGGGCAGGAGTCCGCTGCTTTGTTTTCCAGTACCGTGGACGAGCATTATTTCGATACGATGCAGACACCCATCGTCCGCGGCCGCGCTTTTACCGCGAACGACAAAGCCGATTCGCGCCGCGTGGCGATCGTCAACGAAGAGTTCGCCAGCAGATACTGGCCGAAACAGGACGCCATCGGAAAACGCGTGCGCCTGAACGACCGTCACGGGCCGCTACTGGAAGTGGTGGGTGTGGCCAAGCAGGCTCGCTACATCTTCATATCCGAACCGCCGTTTCCATTCATTTACCTGCCTTACGCCCAGAATCGGCGCGACCGGATGACGCTGCTGGTGGAGAGTTTCGGCGACCCTGCCGCGCTGGCGGCTCCATTGCGCGACGTGGTCCGCTCACTGGATAGCAACATGCCGGTATACAACGCGCGGACGCTCGACAGTTTCTACCACCAGCGATCCATCAGCACCGTGCTGATGATCCTCCAGACAGTCGCCACCATGAGTATGGTTGGATTGGCGCTCGCGCTCATCGGTTTGTACGGCTTAATCGCCTACTCCGTCAGCCGCCGGACGCAGGAAATTGGCATTCGCATGGCTTTGGGGGCGCAGCGCACCAATGTCGCGGGGATGGTGTTGCGGCAGGGGTTCCTGTTGTCGATCATCGGCGTGGGCGTGGGATTCGTGGCCAGCGTTGGCGTATCCCGGCTGATGGCTGTAGGGCTGGTCGGCGTGGGCAAGCCCAGCAACCTGACACTCGTGTTCGTCCCGATTCTCCTCATTGTCGTGACCATGCTGGCCTGTTATCTGCCGGCGCGCCGCGCCTCTCAAGTGGACCCCATTCGAGCGTTGCGTTATGAATAGAGTGTGCTCTTCGCCCGCTACTTGCTGCCGGCTATCGCATTCGGACTCTCCGGCGCTCTCTCCGCCTGGCTGCTGACTCTCGGCAATGACGGCCCCTGGTTGTGGGGTTGGCCCATCGCGTTGCCCTTCGCCGCTGTCTCCGTGGCTTTGTGGGTGCGTTCCTTCACGCCTGCATTGATCATCGTGATTCTGGACGCCCTGGCGTGGCAGGCTGGCTTTCGAACTGCCATTGCATTGGCGGGGCTGGGTGAGTATGCGGCGGTATGCATTGGAGGATTCGTCGGCGCGGCCGGCGTGGTGGCATCCATGGGTCTGATCCGCCGGGAATTGCTGTCCCAGGCAGGCTGGGCCGCCTTGCTGGGGGCAGTTACCGCCGCTCCCTTCGGCTTGTGGCTCCGCGTAGATTCTGGAGCGAGCTCCGGATCCCATCTCCCGTTGTTGATAATGTGCTTTGCGGTGTGGCAGATCGCGATCGGACTTTTTCTGCAATATCACTATTCCAGGAGCCGCGGATGATCGCTCTCCTTCGCGGCAAGCTCCTTGAGAAGCATCCCAACCAGGCGATCGTCGAAGCCGGTGGCGTGGGCTACGACGTGCTGATCCCGATCTCCACCTTTTCTGCGCTGCCCGAGGCGGGCTCGGAGGTGCGGCTGCGCATCCATACGCATGTCCGGGAAGACGCGCTCGCGTTGTTCGGCTTCTTGACGTCAGACGAAAAATCCATCTTCGAGAAACTGATTTCGGTCAGCGGCATCGGTCCGTCGTTGGCCATCAAGGTTCTGTCCGGCATGGCCACCTCCGATCTGGTTCCCGCCATACGAAGCGGCTACGTGGAGCAACTGGTTCGAATTCCCGGCGTCGGCAAGAAGACCGCCGAGCGGATCGTACTTGAGTTAAAGGACAAGCTGGACGGCATCGGTCCCACGGCGCCTGCCGGTCTGGCCGAGAAGCCCACTGCGACGTTGAGTTTGATCGAGCAGGATGTGCTCTCGGCCTTGTTGAATCTCGGATGCAACCGGGCGTCGGCCGATGCGGCGGTGCGAAAAGCAAAAGCGAGCGGCGCACCCGCGGAGTTTGAGCCGCTGTTTCGCAAGTCGCTCGAACTGGTTCGCTAGGGGTGGGGTACCCAATCCTGGCTGCAAGGGGGCTTTCAGCCAGCACCTGCCGGAGTACGATCACTTGGCTATCAGTCTGAAGACGCCGCCTGAAAGGCGGCTGCGAGCAGGATTGCCTGTCGCACAAGCAGGCGTACTTTCAATTTGCGACGAAGCCGCACTGTGCCACCAAGCTATCAAGTTGTTGGAATTCGGTTGTGTCCCTGCTATGGCTTCGTGCGAATGGTTGTTTTGCGGGTTAAGCCGCTTGGCCCCTGGATGCTTACACTGATGTACTGGACAAACACTTGAACATCTCCGGACGGCACGTTGGCGGGAACCTTCACGTTGATTTGCCATAGTCCGACGTATCCCGGCGCGGCGCCGGAATACTGAATGTCACTGTCCGGCACAAAGTCGGCGTTGATGAATACTTTGGGTCGAATGATCGTGTTGATGGGGCCTTGGGCCGGCTGGCCGTCGGGCGGTTGGTTACTCAATATTCCAGTGCCAGTACCATAGAGCGAAATGTAGCTGCCGGCTTTGCAGGGGTTGGAAGGGCCGTTGATGGTATTGTCATCGGCGTTGATCGCCGAGATTTGGCCGTTGCCGGTGCTATTGGCGGTAAACAAGCCCGGCGAGACTTCGTCGATGCGGAAGAGCCAACTCGCCAACACTTGGCCAACGGAGGCGCGGACAACCTGAATTTCCTGGAGGCCGCCGGTGGGTGTGGCGCTGGGCACCTGGAAGTTGATCTGGCTGGGCGAAACGTAGAACAAGGGCGCCGGGAGACCGCCGACGAAAACCTGCACATCCCCCAGCGTGTAGGGAGGAGTGTTGGAGTACGATGCGGTTTGGTCGCCAAAACGGGCGTTTGCAAACGGGAAAATGCTGGCGATCATCCCTGGAGCGAATCGACCCAGAAAGTTTGCTCCATTTCCGGACTCGCGCTGTGCGACGCCACCCGCGGAGCTGGTGAAATCGATGGCCGGATAGAAGAATGTCACGCGGTTGGTGATCGCTTCGGCGATCACCGGGTTGCCGAAAGGATCCAACGCAACGGAAACCGGGCCGAAACTGTTGTTCAGGACGACATTTGGAGTGGGGTTCGACAAGAGGGCTTGATAATGAGGAAAGCGAAGAGTCTGACCGCTCCCCGCACTGTTGGTTACCCAAACTTCGTCGGTGATCTGATTGACCGCGACACTGAACGGATTGGTGAAGCCAGGAACCGACAGGAGCACGGGGGGGTTGTCGCCGGCCGTCGGGATATTGGGCAGAATTGCCATGCGACCGTTGAGAAAATCGGCGACGTACAACTGGTCGTCGGGATCGACAGCGATGCCCCTCGGGCTGGAAAACACCGTGGTTGTGGTGGAGGTGAAATCTTTCTGTCCGAAGACGTTCACTGCCGGGTCGCCCGACTTGAAATCGCCGCCGGCGGGCCTCTTGAAGTAGAGGACTCGATTCGCAATCGGATCGGACACCACCAGGCCACGGCTCGCGGTGAAGGCGAGGCCATAGGAGCTGCGCATAGTCTGGCGGCTGAGATCCCTGATTGGCTGGCCGAAGAAGCTGGTCTGCCCCAGCACCAGGTTGGCGCGCTGCAAGTTTTGCACTTGCTGCGTAAAGGGCGATGCAAAACGGAGCACGCGGGCGTTGCAGGTATCGGCGACGAATAAATCGCCATTGCTATCCACAGCCACGTTCTCCGGCGACCACAAACCCGAATCGTTGCCCTGCGTGATGTTGTTGGTGGGGTAATTGATCTCCGCGGTCTTGAGATCCGGCTGCCCGATCACGATGTCTGCGATGGAGCCGGCATTGACCTTCCGGGCATCCAGATAACCGAGCACCCGGTTGTTCGTCGGGTCGGCGACGTACAGATGCGGCGGGTTGGAATTATTGTCCAACGCCACGCCCCCGCCGGTGGCAAATTGGATAACTCCATTGAAACTACACGAGCCGAGGTTGCCGAGAAAACCGAATTCCCGGCCTTCAATCAGATTGCGCGAGTTGTACTGGAAATCGAACTGGCCCAAGAGCCGGGTAGCGGGTCCGAACGTCGAGCCGGACTGCGGGAACACGATGACCCGGCTATTCCCGGCGTCCACCACGAACAGGTCGGTTCCGGCGAAAACCCCAGCAGCGGGGCCCGATGCGCCCACACCCAGAGTGGATTGTGGACCGGCCAGGGTCTGGTTGCTGGGCTGCGCGAAGGAGCGATTGGATTGGAAGCCCTGTAGGCTAGGCTGGCCGATGACGACCTTGGCGGGCGGCGAGAATGCGGTGTTTTCGTCGGCCCATTGGTCGAATGGGTCGTAGCCCAAAACGCGCGCGTTTCCGGCATCGGCTACGTACGGATTATTCCCCACGAAGAACACCGCGGACGGCGGCGCGCCATTGATTCCCAGGGTGCTGGCGCTGACCGGTGGAGGAGGCGTGCTGGTGTCGATTCCCATGATGCGCGAGGCGATCTGGCCGGTCTGCAGAGGGGGCGTGAAGACGAGCACGCGGTTGAAGGTATCTGGTACGAATAGGCGGCCTTTTGGATCGAAGGCCAATCCAGTGGGCGCGATGATAAAATTCTTGGCGCAGGCACTGGAGCTGATCGTGGAACTGCCACACTTCACTAAGGTCGATGTATTCTGGGGCGTGCCGGTGACAAAGTCGCTTTCCCCGAGCACCAGGTCCGCAGCCGGCTCATTGCTGGCGCTGCTGCCGAGCGCGCTTACCGGGTAACGAAGCACGCGATTGTTTATCGGATCGGAAACCCACAGATTCCCCTGCGCATCGAAGGTGAGGCCGGCGTTAAAGGCCCCGCTGTTGTTCGCGAAGGCCAGTGTCTTTTCCGTAGGCGCATTCAAGCCCTCGTTGGGATTTCGGCCACCAAGATCCTTCTGCCCGATGATCAGATCGACAGGCAAAAGGTCCCCGGTCTGCGCCAAGGGTGACGGATAGCGGAGGATCCGGTTGTTGCCTGCGTCGGCCACGTACAAGTTGCCCTTCTTGTCCACGGCCAAGGCTACGGGCTGGTTGAGACCCGTGCTCAAATCTCTACCGGGGCCCTGCGCTGTAGTGGAGAACAGATCGCGCTGCCCGATGACCTTGTCGGCAAAGTCCCCTTTGGTAAAGCCGAAGGCGTTCTTCCAGGCTAGAACACGATTGTTGCCGGTGTCCGCCACATATAGGATCGGCGGGCTGGCCGACGTGTCGATGGCGATAGCCTGGGGATTGCTGAATTCGCGGCCCTCCACCAAGTTCGGGGCGGCCATGGTCAAGACACCTTGCTGCTGCAAGGTGGGCTGCCCGACAATGCGTGAAGGAACAATGTTGAACTGCGTGGATGGGGGCGTTTGAGCGACGCCCAATTGCGCGGCAACAACGAAAAACACTCCGGAGAAGATGGATCGAAAGGTTGTCATTTTGGATAATACCCGAAAGACGCACGCGGGCAGGCGTCTCCTCCAGTTTACTTCAAGTTAATCGGCAAGATGGGGTGGGGGCATTAGGTTGGGCCCGCCACACCCGAATCTAATCGCGAATCGCAAGCGCCTCATTCAGTCGCGCGAAAAGCTTGGAACGCTTGTCTCTGGCCAGTTTGGCCAGGTTTTCCAGTCGCCAGCGAACGGCGGGCAACGCCGCCGCACCGGGTAAGTCCAGCAAAGCCCAGTCGGGCTCCCCACGTTTGATGGAAAGCAGAAAAAGCCGATGGCTGGCGGGCATTCGGCCTACCATGCCGACGACCAGATCTTCGCGCGCTTGCAGAAGCTCCTCAATGGATACTGGCCGTTCGGTCATGCCTTGGAAGCCTCTGGCGAATTCCGCCGAGAGGTCCAGGCGCGCGGGAGCAAGGATTTCTGCCATGGGTCGGTTGTGGCTGAGCAGGTAGATGATGAAAGCCTTGCGCAGTTCCTGGTCTATCCCTTCGTGTGCCAGCAAATCCTGGACGTCGAACAGGTCGCGTGGATGCTGGCGGTCCAAGGCGGCTACGATCTTACCGGCGTAGAGATCCGGGAAGCTGAGCACCTGGATTTCCGCGAAGCCGAACTGGTTCTCTACCCTCGGCGAGACTGTTCGGACCGACGGATTGTAGACGCATCCACGCACTACCGGTGTGACTTCGATTTTTATCTGTACGTCATCCGCCCGCACGACAACTTTCGTTATGCAGTTCTCGCCTTGGAGCTTGCTTGGGCTTACGTGCGTTCCGCGGATGCCGCGAGCAATGGCGTTGGCGATCCGACGCATGGCGCCATCGATTTCCTTCAGCGACGATGCGCGATCGGCGATTGGCAGGTATGTCAGATCGATATCCACGGACAGACGGGGCATATCCCGGATAAAGAGATTGATGGCCGTGCCACCCTTGAGGGCGAAGCAGGTTTCGGTGGCGACGAGCGGGATGGCCCGGATGAGCAATGCGGCCTGCCGGCGATAAACTTCACCCGCCGGCATGGAGGTTTCCGGGAACGGTGATCTGGAACTTGGGATCGAGTTTGCCGCCCTTTACCAGCATCCGTTTCCCGCTCCCCAGGCCGATGCCCGCGCGGTCCAGCGCCTTCAGCCAGGCGTGGTTATGGCGCTCGGCGAACCAAAAGAACAGACGCTTCACCTTCACGCTGCGGCAGGCCAAGAGCAACGAGCGAAGCCGCCGCGGGCTCAGGTTGCGCATCCCTTCCATCAGCACGTCGGCCTGATGAAAAGTCTCGCGCTGGGGAACCTCCTCCAGCATTTCGAGGAGGGCTCGCTCCGGCGAAGAGAGTATGAGCGGCCATTCCCACTGGCCCCAAGGTTGCTGTATAAAGCTGCTACGGACGACACTTTTTTGGCGGAAAAGTTTGTCGGCGTTATGAAAGACGAATCGGGCATCCATTCTTAGCTTGGAGATCCAACCGGGGAGAGTGCCCTTGGTGTACAGATGGATTTCGCGCGGACCGCCGGCGGCAAGATAGTGGCCAAATCCCTGTAGTTCGAGCGCGGTTCGGCCACCCACCGTGGCGGGGCGCTCCAGCAGCGTTTGAAGCGAGATGACCACGGCTTGCCAGCGCAGGCGTTGATTTGCAACCGGGCGGCTGAGGTTTGCGGAAGGACGCCGATACACACCGCGAACCACTTGATCCAGCCAACCGTGCGCAACGTACTTGCTGCGAAGAGCGCTGGAATACTGGCGGCGTTGGAGCCAGCGGGCATCCACCAGCAACCCTTCCGGAAGGTGGTGTTGCAGCCGGTTTAACTTTCCACTGTTTTGCACCCTCATGGTTAGTAAAATAGCTAAGATTCAAACCGCCTGTCAAGTTTGAAAATATGGCGAAATACTAACCATTGGTTTGCAAACCATTGGCTACGCAAACCCTCGATCCACTGGCATCGACAACCGGCCCGCAGCCCGACGCCTGCCGCCTGACATATACTTCTCACTATGCCCCGACTGCTTCTCATTCTCGCTTTTGTGACGGTCTGCCTTGCCCAGCAGAATCACGGATATTATCGGTTTCCGGCCATTCACAGGAACACCATCGCCTTCACCTCCGAAGGCGACCTGTGGGAAACCGGCATCGATGGCGGATTGGCCCGCCGGCTGACCACGCACCCTGGCGAGGAGTCCCGGCCGGCCTTCTCGCCCGACGGCAAGACCATCGC
>DASQGY010000315.1:0-19304 GCA_035632375.1 Bryobacteraceae bacterium
CCCCCGGTCGGCTTGTTCGGTTAGCGTGGATTTGGTCTGATTACCGGCCAGCGGGTCCAGGGGGACCCGCGCGGCCCAGGGGGTCCGCCCCACCACCACGCGATCAATCCTCATCCAAACAACTCCGCGATCGGCTCGGTACCGCGATCCACCAACGGAATCGGCCGCCCACCAGCCCCTGGCAGCTCCGTGCCCGGATCGATCCCCAACCCACGAAACACCGTCGCCGCAATCTGTCCAGGCGTAGTTGGGCGATCCCTCGGTGCCGCAGCCATCTCGTCGGACGCACCGACCACTTGCCCACCCTTGATCCCGCCGCCCGCCATCAGAATGGTCCAACACTGCGGCCAATGATCGCGCCCACCCGCTGGATTCACCTTCGGCGTGCGCCCGAACTCGCCGGTCGCGAGCACCATGGTCTTATCCAGCAAACCGCGCTCGCTCAATTCCGCGAGCAGTGAGCTGTAGCCCATGTCGAACATCGGCCCCACCAGGTCGCGATAGCAACTGATGGGGCTGAACGGCTTCGACCCGTGGATATCCCAAGTGATCTCGTCGAACACCGTCTCAAACATGTTGATGGTGACGAAGCGCACACCGGCCTCGATCAAGCGCCGCGCCAGCAGGCAGCTCTGCCCAAATCGGTTCATCCCATATTTCTCGCGAGTCGCCTGCGGCTCCTTGTGCAACTCGAACGCCTCGCGCGCCTTCTGCGACGACATCAGCGTGTAAGCCTGATGGAAATTCGAATCCAGCAGGCGCGCATCGGGCGATGTTTCGAACATGCTGACCGATTTGTCGATCATCTCGCGCCAGTCGCGCCGGCGGTCCACGCGTAACGCGGTCAGATAATCGGGTGGCAGCATGTCCGGAACTCTAAAGTTCGGGTCCGCCGGATCGGCGTTCAGCACGAACGGATCGTAGCCCTTACCCAGAAACCCCGCGGTCTGACCGTGCGGCATGTTGCCGCCGGTGTTACCGATCGGGTGCGGCATCAATACCATCGGAGGAACGTCGCCTTTGGGTCCCTTCAGCTTCGCGAGCACGCAGCCCATGTTCGGGTACTCGATCCCGCCCTGAAACAGACGGCCGGTCTGCATCATCTGGTGGCCAGTGTCATGGACCGCGGCGGCGGTGTGGTAGACGCTGCGGATCAGTGCATACTTGTCGGCGTGCTTGGCCATGCGCGGAAAGTTTTCCGAAATCTCGATGCCCGGGACATTGGTCTTGATCGCCTTGTACGGCCCCCGGATTTCCACCGGCGCATTCGGCTTCGGGTCCCAGGTATCGAGCTGCGACGGCCCGCCCACCAGCATCAGATGAATGCAGTTGACGTCCTTCTTGTCGCTCTCTACCGCGCCCAGCGCCTGCGCGGCCATAAACTGCGGAAGCCCGAGGCCAAGGAAGCTGAGGCACCCGGCATGCAGGAAGTCGCGCCGGCGCAAGCCATCGCAGAATTCGACGGGCCGATCGGCGTCAAGACGGAACATGGCAGGCCTTCTCCCCAGTTGGAGTAGTCGGTTCCGATTTTATCAGGTGGAGCTACTAGCGCGCTGCCAGCGGGTTTGGATAGGCGTCCGGCTCTGGGTCATCGCGATGGACACACTTGAAATCTTTCTCGATCAGGATCGAGAGTTGTTTCCCCCCGGCCAGCGCTTGCTCGCCGGTGACACCTACGCGATCCGTGGTCACCCAGTCGTGACCAACGCCCGCCGGAATCTGAATTCGCAACTGGCCGTTCCGATAGCCAGCCCCAAGAGCTTCCGCGTTCGAAGTGGATTCGAGCACGTAACTCAAACTCGCGCCCGCGCCGAAGTCGATCACCTCTTCCACGTAGCCGGTCTTGCTGAACTGCGCGACCTCCGCCTGATTCAGGCGCAAGCGCACCGAGTTCCCGTGCAAACGCAATTTCATTGGATTCTCGAAGCTCCTGAGTAAATATTAAACCGGCCATCGCGCACGAATCCGAGCAGGCTCATTCCGAATCGTTGCGCCGTCTCCACCGCTAGGCTCGATGGCGCTCCCACAGCGGCCAGCATCGGTATCCCGCCCATCAGCGCTTTCTGCACCAATTCGAAGCTGGCGCGCCCGCTCACCAGCAGCAGTTTGTCCGAGAGCGGCGTGTGATCGCGCAGCATCTCCGCGCCGATCAGTTTGTCTACCGCGTTGTGTCGTCCGATATCCTCGCGCAGCAGCACCAGGTTGCCCTTGGCGTCGAACAAAGCGGCGGCGTGGAGCCCACCGGTCCGCTCGAAAACCGCTTGCTGGCGGCGCAGCGCTTCGGGTAGCCGATGAATCACTTCCGATACAACGATCGGCGAATCTTTCGGCAACACCGGACAGCCTTGCATCTGCAACGCTTCGATGGACGCCTTGCCGCAGACGCCGCAACTCGATGTGGTGTAGAAGTGGCGCTCCAGGCGCTCGAAATCCACTTCGACGCCCGCATTCAGCTCCACGGTAACGGAGTTGCCGGCTTGCCTGGGATTCTCATGCCCATGAGAGCGCCGGATGAGATGGATTTGCCGTGAGCTTTGGAGAATGCCTTCGGTAAAGAGGAACCCGGCAGCCAGTTCGTAGTCATGACCTGGCGTCCGCATGGTGATGGACACAGTCCGGTCGCCGAGGCGGATTTCGAGGGGTTCTTCAATGGCCAGCAGATCCTGAAACGGAGCCGAGACTTCCCCTTCGATTTTCTGGACCGGTACCGTCAGGATGCTTCGGTTCACACCGAATTCATGGTACCGCTACGGGCGACAACTACACCAGATTCGGGATCTTGATGATCTTCTTCTGGATCGCGTACTGCACCAGTTGCGCCTTATTGTGGATGTCCAGCTTGCGCATCAGGTTGAACTTGTGCGCTTCCACCGTCTTGACGCTGAGGTTCAGGTCACAGGCGATTTCCTTCACCGAATTACCTTCGGCGAGCATCTTCAGGACTTCGCGTTCGCGCGTGGTCAGCGTGGCAAAGCGTGGCAGCCGGTTGGCCGACTTGATCCGCGACCGGAAGTCGTCCACCAACTGCGAAAGCATCCGCGGACTCAGGTAGCTTCCGCCACGGCAGATGTCCCGCACCGCGGCCACCAACTGCGCCGATGGGCTGTCCTTCAGCACATAGCCGCTGGCGCCCACTTCCATGCCTTCCACCAGGTAGTCTTCATCGTCGTACATGGTGAGAAACAACACTTTGGTTTCGGGCCGGTTTTTCTTGATTTGCCGGGTTGCTTCGAAGCTGCTCAGGCCGGGCATGCCGATGTCCATCAGCACCACATCCGGACGTACCTCCGCCGCCTTTTCGACGGCATCGCCGCCATTTGAAGCCTCTCCGACTACTTCCATATCCGTCTCGGTGGAAATCAGCGTTCTGATGCCCTGACGGAAGAGTGTGTGATCGTCCGCCAACATGATGCGAGTCTTAGCCATACGTTTGCCGAACCTCGTCTAAAAATCTGTTCCTGATCTTTCGCTTTCACTTCCGATGCCGGAAGGCGCCGGTCTATGCTCCAACGGCTCTCAACCTCCGGGCGGTCTTGCCACCGATCGGCTTCGCTGCGATCGGTTCGATCAAATCCAATAATGGCGGCTCTTTCGCAACGGGAAGAGTGACCGAAATCCTTGTGCCCTGGCCCTTTTTTCTTCGATCCGGAGCCAAATTCCGGACCTTGGACCCATTCCTTGGGTAACTGTGTACCTCAAACCTACCGCCGAGCAGGGCCACGCGCTCTCTCATGCCGGAAAGTCCAAAAGAATCCTTCCGCGCCAGCGCCTCCTCCACCTCAAACCCGACTCCGTTGTCCTCAACGGCCAGTCTTACCCACCCATCGGCGGAACTAACCGAAATGTTTACGTTGTCCGCCCCCGAATGCTTGGCGATATTGTTGCAGCACTCCTGAACCAGCCTATAAACAATGATTTCGGTGTATTGAGGCAGCCTGCCCAGCCGCCCCAGTAGCAACCGTACCCGGCTGGGATGCAGCCGCCGGAACCGGTTTACCAACTGCCGCAGCGCCGCCCCCAGCCCGAGCTGCTCCAGCACCGCCGGGCTCAACGCCGCAATCAGCCGGCGCATTTCCAGAATGGTACGCTCGGTCAGGTCCCGCGCTTCTTTCAACTTCCCGATCCATTCCACGTGCTCGGCCGGGAGTGCCTGCTCCAGCAGTTCCATCTGCAAGCGGATACAAAGCAGCGATTGGCCGGCTTCGTCGTGCAGTTCCCGGCTGATTCTGCGCCTTTCCATCTCTTCAACGTGGAGCATGTGTTCGGCCAATTGCCGGATCTGCTCCTCGCTGGCCGCCAAGTCTTCCATGAGGCGGGCCTTTTCGGCGGCCATCAGGCACCGTTCCGCCGCGGCTGCCAATAGCTCCTGCTCGCGCGGCAACCATTCGTAAGGCTTCGAAAAGCCGAATTGCATCACGCCCGCGGTCCTGCCCCCCGCCGCCAACGGAATCGACCAGCACATCTGAAACTGGTCCTTCCAGCCCGGATCGAGCAGCAGCCGCGCGCTCCCGTTGCGCGGATCTATCTGTCGCGACTTCGAAAGCATGCTGACTTTGAGCGAGCGATTCGGAACCTCGGTCACCGCCGGTCGCTCCGGAACGCGCGATTGGGCCTTGGCACGCAGCACCCACTTGGTCCTCGGGTCATTCAACAAATACAAATGTCCTGCGTCTGCATGACAAACCTGTACCAGCGCTTCCAGGAAACGACGCAACAGCTCGTCCAAATTCCGCGATTCCAGCTCCACGCGAAAAAGCTCGTAAAAGGCCTGTGTCTCTGCCTCGCGGACCTGGTAGTACGCGTTGTTCAGAGTCAGAATCACGCAGAAATGAAGCTGTTCGCGAACCCATTGGAAGTTGGCGTACTCATTGGGCAGCAGCTTCCGGAGCATGGGCGTCAGCAGGCGGTCGTATTCCTGGAGCGCTTCCACAATGCTGCTGGGCGGCAGATTCAGCTTGGCCAGCCGCCGGCCGTTGTACTCCACCTGCTCGATGAATTTGAGGGGTGGCTGGCCGCTGGCCAGGATGCGCGCCGCCGCGCCCGGGGTCAACGAGGCCAGGGCTGCACGAATCTTCGGCTCGTATTGTTTGGGTTCGAATTGCCGATTCTTGAGCTTCGCCAAAAACCGCCGGTCCAGAGTTTCAGCATGGGGCAGCAGGAACACTGCCAGCCGCTGCAGATGCACGCGAAGCTGGTCGCTCAGGACGTCGGCTGCGTCCGCGAGCTCGGGAGCTATTTCCGTTAGTTGCAACCTAGGTGTTATATCGGCTTCTAGGGGAAAGCCTTTAGGGGCGCGATTGGCCGCTTGCGGCCAGCCGCGCCCGGTGGTGGGTGGTGGGTGGTGGGTGGTGGGTGGTGGAAAACCCGGAGTGGTACTGGGGATTACTTGGTCATGCGTCGCCCTAAGGGCCTCGAACCGGGGACTGGCTTCCGCTGTCCCAAGCCACTAACATCCCGAAGGAACGAGCCTATGACTAGTTGGCGCAGCGGACAGCGCTGCCTGTCACCGGTTTTCCCGCAACCTCCTAAGAGCTGCTGCTGCTTCCTTTTGATCGTTTGCTTCGGCGGCGTCCAACGGGGTCTGGCCCCGGTTGTTCCTTATTGCTCGGTCTGCGCCGTGTTCGAGAAGAAAATCCACTACTTCGATCCGGCCCCAGGATGCTGCTATGTACAGCGGAGTCGCGCCCGACTCCCGATCTCGCGCGTTGATCTCGGCGCCGTGATCCAGCAGCAGCTTCACTACGTCCGCGCTGCCGCCCAGTGCGGCCTGGTGTAATGGCGTTGCGCCAGTCTTATTCCGTACATTCACCTTCGCGCCATGTTCCAGCAGCAAATACACGATGTCGCGGTGCCCCTTCAGGCAGGCGTCATCGAGCGGCGTTGAGCCATCGGACGCGGCCCGGTTGGCATCGGCGCCAGTATCCAGCAGCAGTCCGACAATGTCCGTCTGGCCGTGCAGGATCGCCTCATGCATGGCCGCCGGAGCGGAGTCCTCCTCGCCCGGCTTGCGCGCACCCTTGGCCACCAACGCTTCCACCACTTTCGTCTGCCGGTAGTGGATGGCTTCGTCGAGTGGTGTTGCGCCGCTCGAATCGCGGGCGTTCAAATCGGCGCCAGCCGCGAGCAGCACCTTCACCACATCCACTTGACCTTTAACGGCAGCCTCGTGCAGCGCCGTCATCCCGGTATCGAGACTCGTTATCTTTATGTTCGCGCCGTGATCGATCAACACCTTCGCAATTTCCGCGTGCCCCTTCCAGGCCGCCTCGTCCAGCGGAGTGCCGCCGCTCGCGCCCCGCGCGTTGACTTCCGCGCCATGAGCGATCAATAGCTCCACCATCGCCCGATTCCCGCGATTCGCCGCCAGGTGCAGCGGCGTCGCCCCCCCGCGATAACGCGCCTTCACGTCCGCCCCTTTGGCGATCAATATCTCGGCGATTTCGACGTGGCCGGTGATGATAGCGTAGTGCAGCGGCGTGGAACCGGCCTCGGTGTGCCTGGCATTCACTCCAGCCCCGGCATCGAGCAACAGCTTGACGATGTCCTTCTCGCCGGCCCACACCGCGTCGTGCAGCACCGTCCCACCCAGCGAATCGACATCGTTCACGGCGACGCCGCTCTTCAGCAGCGCGCGCACCAGCTCGATGTCGCCGGACCGGACTGCTTTGCGCAGGTCGTCGCTGGATGCACCGCACAGCAGCCCGGCCAGCAGCAAAATCAGCACGCCCCGCATTCCTATCATTGTAGAGCTACAATGAAAATTCTTGCCGGAAACTCTCCCAAACCTTCCCCAATGGATTACTGTCGACGCATCTGCTGGCATGTCGTTCGACGGCGTGTCCTGCTCCGTGCTCGCAGAAAAATTCGGTACTCCAACTTACGTTTACTCCGCCCGTGCCATCCGCGCCAACTACCAGACCATGCGCGACTGCCTGGCCGTGAACATCACTTCGCCGGTGGAGGTCCACTATGCCTACAAAGGCAATTCGTCACCCGCCATTTGCAAAATTCTGCACAATGAGGGCGCGGGCGCAGAAGTGGTTTCGCTCGGCGAACTACACCAGGCGCTGACGCTGGGCGTGCCACCGCAACGCATCATCTTCAACAACATCGTGAAGACCGACGAAGAGCTCGAATGCGCCATCCGCTCGCGCGCCGGCATGATCGTCATCGACAGCGATACCGAGCTCGATGCCATCCAACGCATCGCCGCCGCTGCCGGGCTAGAGGTGAGCGTCGGAATTCGCGTGCGGCCCAACGTTCGCGCCGGCTTTCACGAGCACGTCTCCACCGGCCATGAGGAAACTAAGTTCGGATTCAGCCGCGAATCGGCGGAAGTGATGGCCAAGCGAGTGGCCGCCGCACCGAACCTCCAACTGTGCGGCCTGCACTCGCACATCGGCTCGCAAGCCGTCGATCCGGCGCAGTTCCTGGAAGCCGCCGACGTCGTTTTCGATCTCGCGCGGCGTTTTCGCTCCGAGTACGGCCACCCCATCGAAGCCGTGGACCTCGGCGGCGGCATGGGCATTCAGGCCGAGGATCACGCGCGCGTCACTTTCAATTTCGCCGAACTTGCCCAGGGCCTGGAAGCGCGGCTGGCCAAGCAGTTCACTCGCGAAGCCCGGCCGATTCTCTATTTCGAACCGAACCGCGTCCTGGTGGGCGATACGTCCATCCTGCTGGGCCGTGTGATCAGCATCAAACATGACGTAGGCCGCGTGTTCGTCGGCTGCGATATCGGCTACAGCTCCTTCATCCGCCCCATGCTGTACGGCGCGTACCACGACATCCGCAACGTCCGCGATCCGTGGCCGGCCAACCCCACGTTGTGCGAACTGGTGGGCGCGCTGTGCGAATCGGGCGACGTACTCGGCAAAGATCGACCGCTCCCAGCGCCCCAGGTCGGCGATGTGCTGGCATTGATGGATGCCGGCGCATACGGCTGGGCTCAGTCCTCGCAATACAACAGCCGCCCGCGCCCGATCGAGGTTCTGATCGATGGCGGTGGGACTTTCGTAATCCGCGAGCGCGAGACGCTAGAAGACGTATTGGGCCGCTATTCGATCCCCACGCACATCCTGACTACTTAGGATCTGCAATGAAATAACCTGTCCAACCGTTACCGAGCCGTGACCGTAAGGGAGCGGACTTGCCTCACTGGAAACGTTATTCCTTGACAGGCACTTAGGCGTCTCATTGATATCGACATCCACACTGTGCTCGATCGAAACAGGCAAAGAGACCTTTACGTCCTTCATGGGATGTGATGCAGACCCCGCGTGCCTTCGCTGAAATCGATCTCCGCGGGCATGTTGTCTTCTTCGATTGGTCGATCACTCATATGGAGAACTATCGATCTTCAGTCTTGCTGTGATCCAGGACTGTCGGGGCAAGCCAAAGGAAACGCCGACATCAGTTCCGATATCATCGGAGATGTGGCAAGGGATCGCACCACGGAAATGGCGTGGATTGCACGAAACGCTGCCGTCTTTGCTGATCAATGGGTGGCCATTGGGAGGATTATGCGATGCCACCGATCGGCTTGGTGAGAATGGTGTGGGTCAGAGATCATAAGTGGCCATACAAAGACAAGCCATCCACAGCACAATCGGGGCGATGGCCTGCTCTTGGGCCGCCTTGCAATACAGGTTTAGGCTGGTCAACCTAAAAAGAGCTAGCTGCACACCAGGATGCGAAAGGTCTCATAGATGGTCACCCAGGCAAAACGAATCGGCGTCGCGGTCGCGTTGGCATGTGGCGCCGTGCTTCTCTGGCGAGGTCTTCTCATCCTTGCGGCGGCGGTCGCCATGACCGTGGCCGGGCTTTACCTCGGGCATGTGTGGCGGCGGTTGCGGGCAGTTCGTCGCTTCCGTGCGGTATGGCAGGCACAAGGCAAGGACTTGCTCCTAGTGTATTCAAATAGCCCAAATTGGAAGCACTATGTTGAAGAGAAATGGCTCCCGCGGTGGGGCAATCGTGCCGTGGTGCTGAACTGGTCGGAGCGGCAGAACTGGCAAAGGGAGCGCCGACCGGAGGTCGCGCTGTTCCGCGTCTTTGCGGGCGACCGTGAGTTCAACCCGCTCGGCATCGTTGTTCCTCAGAAAGGGCGCTCTGCTCGGGTGTTTCGCTTCTGGCACGCCTTCCGCGAATACAGACATGGTAAGGATCGGTTGCTGCGTGCCGCTGAGGCGCAACTCGAAGCCTATCTCGACGCCGCTGTGCAACGTGGAGCCTAGCAAATCGCCGGAGCCGACGAGCAGCACGGGCGTCGCGACGACTCGAAACGTCTTGAGCGTTGCTCGCCGCTGAGCGGCAGAGCAGTTCGTTCCGTTGCCCTTCGTTACGCACGCATTACGGCGCATAACGAAGCGATCTCGCCCAGAAAGGAAAGATCACTACTGACATGGGTGCACATAGAGTCTTTGCGGCGGGGAGGGCCCGCATCGCCGACGGATTGCGCTCCCGTCGTCACTGACGCAACAGCGCTCAACCTTCGATATCCTAATAAGGGTCCACGAAAGCCGATCAGCGATTTTCTTCTGGCTCCTGGATTCTGGCTCCTGGATTCATGCCTTACGGTTGCTACTTCGACGAACTCCAACCCGGCCAGCAATTCCGCCACTGGCCCGGCCGCACCATCACCGAACACGACGACACACTCTTCAGCCTAATGAGCATGAACCAGCATCCCGTCCACATCGACGAACACTTCGCCGCCGGCACGCAACACGGCCGCCGCTTAGTGGAAGGCCCCCTGGTAATCAGCCTGCTCATCGGCATGACCCAAGCCGACATCGGCGGCCGCGCGCTCGAAACGCTCGACTATTCCGACATCCGCCACACCGCCCCGGTCTTCCACGGCGACACCATCTATGCCGAATCCAGCATCGTCGCTACAGAAGAACTGCCCAACAACCGCGGCGTCGTCATCGTCGCCACCCGTGGCATCAACCAGCGCGACGAAACCATCCTGACTATGCAGCGCAAAATCGTCGTGCCCAAGCGCCCCGAGGCCTCGTGAAAAAACTCACCTCCGAACAGCAGCTCATGGTCTCCACCGTCCGCCAATTCGTCGACAAGGAAGTCGTCCCCGTCGCCTCCGCCATGGAGCATCGCAACGAATACCCGCACGCACTGGTGGAGCAGATGAAACAAATGGGCCTCTTCGGCTTGAATGTCCCCGAAGAGTACGGCGGCGCGGACGTCGACTACACCACTTTCGCCATGATCTTCGAGGAGCTTTCGCGCGGTTGGCTGGGACTAGCCGGCGTGATCGGCACCCACTCTGTTCTCTGCGACGTACTGATCCGCTTCGGCACCGCCGAACAAAAACGCCGCTTCCTTCCAGGCCTCGCGACGGGCGAACGCCGCGGCGGCATCTGTCTCTCCGAACCAAACGCCGGCACCGACCTGCAAAGCATCAGCACACTGGCCGCCCGTCGCGGCGATGTCTACAAAATCAACGGCTCCAAAATGTGGGTCACCAACGGCCGCTTCGGCAACACATTTCTCCTGCTCGCTCGACTCGACCCGCGCATCGAGCCGCCGCACAAAGGCATGGCCGCTTTCGTCATCGAGAAAGGTCCGCCGGGCTTGACCGTCAGCCGCGACATCGACAAGCTAGGCTACAAAAGCGTCGAGACCTGCGAGTTGCACTTCCAGGATTTCGCCACGCCTGCGGAAAACCTGATCGGCGGCGTCGAAGGCGAAGGCTTCAAGCAAGTAATGACGGGCTTGGAGGCCGAGCGCATCAACGTCGCCGCCCGCGGCCTCGGCATCGCCCGCGCCGCATTCGAAGAAGCCATCCGCTACGCCCAGCGCCGCACCACTTTCGGTAAACCGATCGCCGAACACCAGACCATCCAGATCAAGCTGGCCGACATGGCCACGCGTATCGAAGCTTCGCGCCTGCTCATCTATTCCGCCGCCGAAAAAAAAGACAGCGGTGAGCGCTGCGACCTCGAAGCCGGCATGGCCAAACTCTTCGCCACCGAAACCGCCGCCGAAGTGTCGTTCGAAGCCATGCGCATCCTGGGCGGCAACGGTTACTCGAAAGATTTCCCCGTCGAGCGCTACTATCGCGACGCCCCGCTAGTAGTAATCGGCGGCGGCACCAACGAGCTCCAACGCCTGATCATAGCCCGCAACCTGCTAAAAAAGTACAAGGAAAATTCATGACAGAGCGATGCGTAGGACGCAGTGAAAAAACATCCTGGCACGGTGGGGCGGACCCCCTGGTCCGCGGCCGACGCCCCCGTCGGCCTGCTCGTGATTTGTGGGGCAGGTTGAGAACCTGCGCACCGATTGTAAATCGGTGCCTTCTGGCTTCTAGCTCCTGGCTCCTGGATTCTTAGCCGCCATGAGCTTCGGCCGCAACTACGAAGAATTCACCGTCGGCGCAATCTACCGCCACTGGCCCGGTCGCACCATCACCGAACACGACAACACCTGGTTCGCCCTTCTCACAATGAATCAGCATCCGTTGTACATCGACGATCACTACGCCGCCCAACAACCACTCGGCCGCCGCCCAGTAATCGACACGCTCATCTTCAGCTTGGTGGTCGGCATGAGCGTCTCCGACACCAGCGGTAAAACCATCGCCAACCTCGGATACGAAAGCGTCATATTCGAACGCCCGCTCTTCCCCGGCGATTCCCTCTACGCCGAATCCGAAGTTCTCGAAAAACGCGAGTCAGCCAGCAAGCCCGACCGCGGCATCGTCGCCATCGAAACCCGCGGCTTCAACCAAGACCGTGAGCGTATCGTCGTCCTACGCCGCCGCTTTCTCGCACCCAAACGCCCATCCGAATGAATACTCCCTACACCAAAGAACTCGTCGGCTATCTGTCGAGCCTCCAATACCCCGATATCGGTCCCGACGTTTTCGAACGCGCCCGGTACCTGCTGCTCGACTACTTGGGCGTCGCCATTCGCGGCTCGCGCGCGGAATCATCGGAGCCGGTATATAAGATGATCGAACGAATCGGCGCGCCTGGACCTTGCACCGTCATCGGCACGAACCTCCGCACTTTGCCCGGGGACGCGGCGCTAGCCAATGGCACTGCCGCCCACGCCATCGAACTCGACGACACGCACAACGCCGGTTCCATCCACTTAGGCGTGGTGATGTTCTCCGCCGCCCTAGCTCTGTCCGAAGCGTTGCCAAACGTGACGGCGAGCGATTTTTTCATCGCCGTAGTCGCCGGATACGAAGCCGCCGCCCGCATCGCTATGGCCGTCCAGCCGAAGGAACACTACCTGCTCGGCTTCCACCCCACAGCCACTTGCGGCGTATTCGGATCCGCCGTCACCGCGTCGAAGCTGCTCGGCCTCAATGAAGAACAAATGGTCTCCGCCGTCGGCATCGCCGGAAGCATGGCCGCCGGCTCGCTCGAATTTCTGGCCGAAGGAGCATGGACCAAACGCCTCCACCCGGGTCTCGCCGCTCAAAACGGCATCCATGCCGCCATGCTCGCCGCCGAAGGTTTCCGTGGACCATCCACCATCCTCGAAGGCCGCGACGGTTTTCTCAACGCCTATTCCCGCAAGCCCCTTCCCGAACTTCTCACGCAGGATCTCGGCGAGTCTTTCGAGATCATGCACACCGCCGTCAAACCCCACGCCTGCTGCCGCTACATGCAAGGCCCCATCGACGCGATCCTCGCCCTGGTTCGCGAACACGACATCCAACCCGATCAGGTCGCGAGTATCGACACCGCCGTCCTCGAAGCCGGTTGGCCGCTCGTGGTCGAACCCCGCGAGCAGAAATACCAGCCCAAGTCCGTCGTCGAAGCGCAGTTCTCCATGCCGTTCGGCGCTGCCGTAGCTGTGCTCAACCGCTCAGCTGGCATCGATCAATTCACCGAAGAAAGCATCCAATCGCCGGACGTCCGCCGCATGATGGCCAAGGTCGTCATGACCAAACACGCCACCATCGAGAAGAACTTCCCGCAAGAGTGGGCCGCCATCGTCACCATCAAGCTCACCGATGGCCGCACTTACGAAAAACACATCACTCATCCGAAAGGTGACCCGCAAAATCCGCTAACTCGCGATGAACTGATCGCTAAGTTCAAATCCCTGGCCGGCAATCGCGACGACATCGTCACCGAAGTCCTCTCCGGAAATGTTCCCGCCAAATACGCTTCGGTCGCCATGGAAACGTCTGCACATCTACTCTGATACGTTTGAGCAATGGAGCCCGACATCGCCAGCGTCGCGGCATTGATCGGAGAGCCGGCGCGAGCCACCATGCTGCTGGCGCTACTCGATGGCCGTGCCCTTCCCGCCGGCGAACTTGCGTTCAGCGCCTGCGTGGCCCCACAAACCGCCAGCAGCCACTTGGCCAAGCTCGTTTCCGCGCGGCTGCTCCAAGTGGAAAACCAGGGCCGCCACCGCTACTACCGCATCGCCAACCCGCGCGTCGGCCATGCCATCGAAGCCCTCGGCGAAATCGCTCCTCCGCCACGAGTTCCCACGCACCGGTCGGAAGAATGGAAAACTCTCCGCCGTGCCCGGACCTGTTACAACCATCTCGCCGGACAATGCGCCATCGAAATCTATGCTGCATTCGAAACACGAAATTTCCTGCATCGCGTCTCCGGCCGGTCGTGCCGCCTTACCGGCCAGGGTAGGAAGTGGTTCGAAGAACTAGGCCTCGACCCTGCGCACGATGGACGCCTCTGCATCGACTGGACCGAGCGGCGCTATCACCTGGGCGGTCCGCTCGGCGCGGCTCTCTTGTGCGGCCTCTGCGATCGTCGATGGGCTGTCCGCATGAACAAAACCCGCGCCGTTCGGCTCACCGTCACCGGCCGCACTGAACTCAATAAACGCCTCGGCGTTTCCATCTAAGAGGACCCACATGTCAGATCAAACCCAAATCGAGCAATTGAACGAACAATACATCGCCGCCTTCATGAACGCCGACGTCAACTGGTATCGCCAGCATCTGTCGGACGATTTCGTCTGCATAGAATCCGACGGCACCGTGCTCGGCAAGCCGGAATTTCTCCAGCAAACCGCTCGTGGTCCCGACGTCGCCGAATACAAACTCGCCAAGGTCCAGGTGCGATTTTATGGCGACGCCGCGCTGGTCCAGGCCACCGGCTTGTTCACCAGAAAAGACGGCTCCACCGGAGTCAGCCGCTACACCGACATCTACGCCCGCCTCAATGGCGAGTGGAAAGCAGTCTCCGCACAAATCACCCGCGCCCCGGCTGGTACCATCAAACAATCGCCAAGCTAACAAAAAATCAGATCCGCGGATTCTGGGCCGCGTGGGCCGGCTGGGCTCTCGACGGCATGGACTCGTTTATTTACGCGCTGGTCCTGGTCCCCGCACTGCGCGACCTGTTGCCAAAATCCGGCGTGCCCACGGGCGCCGGCGAAATCGGTTTCTACGGCGGCCTGCTCTTCGCGATTTTTCTGATCGGCTGGGGTTGCGCATTCCTCTGGGGACCGATCGCCGATCGCTTCGGCCGCGTGCGCACACTGATGCTCACTATCCTCTGCTATTCGCTTTTCACCTTTCTCGGCGCGGTAGCGGCGAACGTGTGGCAGCTCGCGCTTTTCCGATTCTTCGCCGGTGCAGGCATCGGCGGCGAATGGACCCTCGGCGGCGTCTTCGTCGCGGAAGAGTGGCCCGAATCGCGCCGCCGCGAAGGCGCAGCCTACATGCATACCGGATATTATTTCGGTACATTTCTTGCCGCCATCGTTAACTACACTGTCGGCGCACATTACGGTTGGCGCGCCGTGTTCGCGGTGGGAGGTGCGCCTGCCTTATTGCTCGCCTTCATTCGCTATGGCGTCGTCGAACCCGATCGCTGGAAACAACGCATGGGCGAACTCGGCCGCTGGACCGCCCGCCGCGCTTTCCTCGCCCTGTTCTCCCCCGAGTACCGCCGCCGCACTGTGGTCAATTCCACACTGTTACTGGTCTCCATGATTGGACTCTGGGCCGGATCGGTATACGTACCATCTTCGGTTACCTATCTCGCATCGAATGCCGGCTACTCCAACGCCCACGGCGCTCAACTGGCGTCGTATGGGACGATGCTTCTTTCGATCGGCACGATTCTCGGTTGCCTGATGCTGCCCTCGCTCGCCGCGAAGTTTGGACGGCGCGGGGCGCTCGGATTCTATTTTGTGCTGATGCTGCTTTTCATCGCGCTCGGCTTCGGGTATGTTTTTTATTTGGGAGCGAACGCGCTGGTGTGGTTTTTCGTGTGCCTGTTTTTCCTGGGCGTCGGCGGGGCGAACTTCGCCGTGTACACGCTGTGGCTTCCGGAGCAGTACCGCACGGAGTGCCGCGGAAGTGCGTTCGCGTTCGCGACCTCGTTCGGACGCTTCCTCGCAGCGGGCGTTACGTTCTTGGTCGGAGCAGGCGTCGCGCATTATCAAACCATTGGCAAGCCGGTGGCCATCACGGCGCTCGCATTCCTCGCTGGGCTCTTCCTGCTTCCGTTAGCCGAGGAGACCCGCGACAAGGAGTTGCCGGCGTGACTCTTCCGGAATTATTCGACCGGTCGCTGATTGGACGTTGCGATGCCGTCGCGCTGGAATTCCAGGGCGTCACTTATACGTTCGGCGAAATCGACGCGCGCAGCAATAGGCTGGCGCAGTTGCTGGTGACGCGGGGTCTCAAGCCCGGCGACCGGCTGTGCGTGTACCTGGCCAACTGCGTCGAAATGATCGATCTGTATCTGGCTTGCGCGAAGCTCGGCGTCATTTTCGTGCCGATCAACATCCTGTATCGCGAGCGCGAGATCGCGCATATCGTCAGCGATGCCGAGCCGGCTCTGATGGTCACGAACGGCGACCTATCGCGCGAGGCAGTGTCGTTTCCGAACGAACGGCCGAGTGTGGCGCTTCGCGATCAGACACCCGCGGGCATCATCTATACGTCCGGGACCACGGGCGCGTCAAAGGGCGCGGTGCTGACTCACAACAATTTCGCGGCGAACGCGCTCAGCCTCTTGGATTGCTGGCGAATCGCGGAGGCCGATCGTTTCCTGCTGGCGCTGCCGCTGTTCCATGTCCACGCGCTGGGGAACGGGCTGCATTGCTGGCTGGCGAGCGGGTGTCGGATGCGGCTGCTGGAGCGCTTCGAGCATCAGAAGGCGGCGGCGGAGTTTCTCGATTTTCGTCCCACGCTGTTCTTCGGTGTGCCGTCGATCTACGTCCGGCTGCTCGATATTCCCGTCGAGCAGGCTCGCGAGATCGGTGCACGGATGCGGCTCTTTGTGTCGGGCTCCGCGCCGCTGCCCGCGCAAGTGTTCGAAGAATTTCGCGTGCGCTTCGGCCACTCGATTCTGGAACGATACGGCATGAGCGAAACGCTGATGAATATCGGCAATCCATATGATGGGGAGCGGCGGCCGGGAAGCGTGGGGCTCCCGATGCCGGGCGTGTCGGTGCGCTTGTGCGATGCCGAAGGCCGCGCGGTAGCCGATGGCGAAACCGGCGAGATTTATCTTCAAGGCTCGAACATTTTCGCCGGTTACTGGCGTCGCGAGGAAGCGACTCGCGCGGCTTTCCTGGACGGCTATTTCCGAACTGGCGACCTGGCGGTGCGAGCGCCCGACGGCTACTACACCTTGTGCGGCCGCAAGAGCGACTTGATCATCTCGGGCGGCTTCAATATTTACCCCCGCGAGATCGAGGAGTTTTTGGAGGAGCAGCCGGGCGTGGCCGAAGCAGCGGTCGCTGGCGCGCCGGATCGCGTGCGCGGCGAAGTGCCGGTCGCTTATATCGTCGCCAAGGGTGCTGTGGATGTAGCCGATCTAGAAGCGCGCTGCCGCGAGAAACTGGCGTCGTTCAAAGTGCCGCGATCGTTTATCGTTGTGGACAAGCTCCCGCGCAATGCCCTCGGAAAAATCCAGAAGCATTTGCTCGACAAGTTGGACGTTCGCGAATACGAGCCGTCGGAAGCAGTGTTCGCAGCATACGACCGGAGGGCGCCGGAAGTAGCGAGGCTGATGATCGCGGCCATCGTGAAGAAAGATCCGCGCATCGCGGGCGACCATATCGGCAGCACGTCGGTTCCGGGTTGCGGCGGTAAGGGCATCATCGATCTCGCCGTGACCTACGCACCGGGCGATCTGGAACACGCGAAAGCCGCGCTGGATGCCTTGGGATTCCAGCGGCAAACGGGCCGCGACCCTTGGCCCGAGACTCGGCCGATGCGGGCGGCGGCAATTTCCGCGCTGGGCGAAGTTTTTCGCGTCCACGCACACGTGATCGAGCGAGGCGGCCAGGAGCATCGCGAGCTAATCGCCTTTCGCGATGCGCTCCGCGCCGATCCCCAGCTTCGCGCCGCGTACGAAAAAGAGAAAGAGCGGATTCTGCGAGACGGCATCACGGATTCGCTCGACTACTGCAACGCCAAGGGCGCGTTCATCGAGCGAACGCTGCCGAGACTTTTGTAAACTTCGATCATGATTCGTGTTTATCGCGGCGTGATGCCGAGTGTTGCCATTTCCGCATACATTGATCCGCCCACATGACGAACACGGAAGTCCGAGCCTGGTATCTGCGGACGTTGTCGAAGATTGCAGCGCTCAACTTGAAATGGACCGAAGAGGGCTGTCCTCTAGAAGAGAGGGCTCGCCGGGCCTCCCAAATCCGGCATGATGCGCGGCTTCACGCTCGGGAAATGATGGGAGACCCGGGCGAAGTAGAACAATTGAGAGCGAGGGACCAGCAAGTCTACGGCCGTCCGGACGGACCGACGTTCGACCAGTTGCTAAAGGCGCATCGGCAAGACGGGTGCAGCGACGATGAGGCGTTCGAACGAATTATTATAGAAGCTCAGGCTACAAACGCCGAGATAAATGAGCACATGCGGCCGAAGGATCGTGACTCGGGAGACAAGCCAAAGTGACGCTGGATTGCCGTATGATGACACTAGAGGGCGCGCTATGAACGAGCGAGTGACAGGTGGCCCGATGACGCCTCCGGCGCTGGAGGAGTTTTTGCACACGCACGTCGAGTGGCGTCCAACGGGCGATGTCATGGAGCCGTGGCGTTCGCAACAGGGAAGAAACCGTTGGTCGCTACGGTTAAACGATTTTCCCGACGAACACTTATACACGCTTTTGATCAATGGCCGCAGCGTAGGCAGCTTTGACGACTGGCCGGTTGAATGGCTGAAGCGTGACTCCGCGGAGCTGATGCCGAACACCGGTTGACATGATTCATACAGAGTGGAATAGCCTGGGCGGTATTGTTGAAAGCCATGCGAATACATCGGCGTCCAGGCCGCCGCTAGTTTCTTAGGAGCGTCAAGTAACAGCCGAACTGGGAAGCTTCGGGGGCGTTTCAGTCTTCTGGCAACGTCCTCGATGGCGTCCGGCCGACAAATGCCGTGATCGCCGTTCCTGGACGCGCCCGTTAGCTCCGCTCTTGCCGCTTGCGACTATCGAAGTTGCGCTTAGGAAAGCAGGGAAGTGCATTTCGCGACGGCACTTCAGCGCTGCAAGTGCATCTGCAAAAACTTCAGATACTGATCCCAATCGGACGGAAGCGTGCCATGCCCGCCGGCGTGCTCGAAATACCCGATCGTGTGGAAAATTCCCGTCCCCGCCGGAGGCATCTCGTCCGTCTCCAGTCCCTGCTTCCCGAATAGCCGATATACAGGTCCGGCCGCGACGGCAGCCAGAAATTCGCCCTTCGGGTCCGACCAGTAATCCGTATCGCCGGTCTGCAGCAATACCGGTCGCGGCGCCATCAACGCCACCAGCATGTTCGCATCCACCGGCATCCGGTCGACATGCTCGGCGAATTTTGCGTAGTTGGCGCAGAACTGGTAGGGATACCGCGTGGGCGCGGTTAAGTGCGCCACCGTCTCTCCATAATTTCTACGGCTGAGCGCCGCGCCGCCCTCGCCCGAACAGCTTGCAATCACCAGTGCGAAGCGCGTGTCGTGCGCCCCCGCCCACATCACTGTTTTTCCCAGCCTCGATACGCCCAAAATCGCGACGCGCTTCGCGTCCACGCCCTGATCCGTTTCCAGGTAATCCATCGCGCGGCTCAATCCCCAGGCCCACGCCGAAATGGCGCCCCACTCATCGGGCGCCGGCTCCTTTTCACCCGCTTTCAAATACAGAGAGCGAACTCCGTAGGGGATGCCGCCCAGGAAATCGGGGTCGATGTCTCCGTAGTAGATGGTTCCAAATCCGAAGCCTGCGTCCATCAACCGCGCCACGTCGATCTTGCCGAACCTCCTCCCCTGATTCGCGGGAATCCTCTTCTTATCCGGCCCCCACACCTCTCCTGTTTTGACGCCGGGATCGTCC
>DASQGY010000316.1:0-32424 GCA_035632375.1 Bryobacteraceae bacterium
GGTCGTTTGTTATGGCTGAAGCGATTACGAGACTGGTCTTTCCGGGCGACCTCATACACCGAGTCGTCGACATAACGACCTTCTTCGACGGTGCATTCACTGTATCGGCAGGTCTTGAGTTCGCGGTTCTCGGCTTCGGGATGGGTTTCTTGGTCGATCGGATGAGGAAGCACCAGTGCGGCCGCCGACCATAGCGCGATTCTACGGCAACCTGATCGGTGTACAATACGGCGAACCGTTCGTGGTGAAAGAAGCGATGCGCGTGGACGACATCACCGCCATGGGCGTCCGCAGTTTGTAACCAACAGGAGGTTTGTGGCGATGAAACATGCCTTAATCACCGGAGGTTCGCGCGGCATCGGCCGCGGGATCGCGCTGAAGTTGGCAGAGGATGGCGTCAAGATCGCCGTCCACTATTATCAAAACGTCGCCGCGGCCAACGATACGCTGGCCGAAATCAGGAAGCGCGGCTCCGACGGGTTCATCGTTCAGGCCGACGTGTGCCAGATGGACCAGATCACGCGAATGTTCGGCGAGGTCAAGAAGCAATTCGGCAAGCTCGATATCTTCGTGGCCAACGCTCGCCCCGAGGTGCCCGAGTTTTTCCAGCCGCCCATGGACCTAACTCTCGCCCAATGGGACGCCGCGCTCGATTCGCAGGGCAAGGCTTTTCTGGTGGGCGCGCGCGAGGCCAGCGCCCTGATGCCGGATCATGGCCGGATCATTGCCCTCACCTACGCGCAAGGAAGCCGTACGGGCGGCGTGCAGAATTGGGTCGGCATGGGTTCGGCGAAGGCGGCGATGGAATCACTGGTCCGGTACTTCGCCGTAGCCTTGGCCAAGCGCGGCATCACCGTGAACGCGATCAGTCCCGGTTGGACCGAGGACAGTGTCTTGAACACTCTGCCAACGCAGGCCCAGGAGCTGATCCGCAATTGGCACACTCGCGGCTGGACGCCGATGGGCCGCCTGGGAACTCCGGAAGACGTCGGCAATGCCGTGGCGCTTTTCTGCTCGGAGCAAGCCAGTTGGATCACAGGGCAAGTGATCTACGTGGACGGCGGCGCATCGCTGATGAGCCCGGAGGTTCCACCGGAAATCCAACTCGGGTAAATCACCCTAGTTGTTTGGATTCTGATTCACTTCCTTCGGACCGCTATCCAAACCATAGATCACGGGTTTGGAGCGCGCCTTTCCCGAAGTGTCGCGCACTGGAAGATATCGCGCGGCTTTGACCATAGGGGCCAGTCGTTGACCCAGCGGACTGGCAGCAATCTGGTCGAAGCTCTGCATTGCGTGGACCACGTGACCGTCGATCACAGAACTATCCGGCGCGATCGGCAACAGCCGGAGCGTATTCGCGTCCGGCACGCCGCTGAATTCGAAAGCCAGTTCGCTCACGAGGCGGTCCAGCATGGAGACTGACAGCGAGAATCGCTTGAGCCCCGCACTCACGGCTTGTGGGCCAGCGAGTCCGGCCAATCCGACGGCCCAAAATTCGCTGGTGGACTGCCACTCTTCGGCCAGGCGTGTCAATGCGCCGGGCGTCGCCTCCGTCGAAATGCGCTGCAGCGCCTGGTCCACAGCTTCGGAATTCCCAACTAGAATCGCGCTCCCGACAACCGGCGCCGATTTCCAACCCGCATCAAGTGCCGGGAGAATTGAATCTGTCTGCCGCCCGGTAACTAACATGACGATCTGGTTGTCGCGGACGGAGAGCACAACATGATCCACGCCGCAGAGTGCGTCAAAGATTTTCTGCGTTTCCGCTTCAGGCAAGCCCTGGTTGGACGTCAATTGAGCGATCAAGCCGCGGGCTGCGGGCGACGCCGAGAGTTTGCCGAAATTGAAGCCCATGAGCGCGTCGGCGGAAGGATCGGTGAATCGCCAATCGATGCCACCTACAACGATCAGCGAGGGAGTCACGTTCTGTGGCGTCGCTGGGACGGGGCTCAGATCTGTCACGGCGCCCGGGGTTGCACCGTCTTTTGTCTTTGGCTGAGGCTTGATCGCGAAGTCGTGCCCGGCGCAGAAGGGAGCTCCGGGGTTCTTGAAACAGGCCTCCTGCCAACTAAAGCGATGGCCACGGTACTGGCCGCAAAGACTGGCCGCGCAAGCCAGGCATAAGAGGAGTATTCGGGTCCTCATCTCTCGATTCTGCGCGCCTCGACAGGCTCCTTGAAATAAGGCGTACGCCTGAGCCGACCCGGGCGAAACGGCTTGGTACCACCGGGGCTCAGCGGTCCATCATGATGGCGAGAGAGTAAAATCATCTCATGTCCAGCCGCTGCGCCATTGCATTATTCGTAGGTCTTGGCGCGTTCGCTCAAACCCGCGAATTGTACCTGGCAGTGGTGCGTGGAGACATGAAGAGCATCACCGCACTTGCCGACGCCGGCGCGAATTTCAATGCGCGTGATGGCGACGGCGCTACACCGCTGCACAACGCCATCCTCTACGACCGCACCGAGCTCGCGAAGTTTCTGCTGGATCACAAGGTGGACGTCAACGCGATCTGGGGCGGCTCCACTCCTCTCGATATCGCGGCCGCTCGCGGCAATGTCGAGGTGGTACGAGCGTTGATCGAGCACGGCGCAGACATCCAAAAAGTGCTTCCCACCGGTAGGACCGCGCTGCATCTCGCCGCCCTCAACGATCGGACCGAAGTGGCTCGCCTGCTGTTGGAAAAAGGAGCCAACCCAAACACGCGCGACAAGCAAGGCGTGTCTCCGCTGGACGATGCGGTAATCAGGGGATTCGTAGATTGCGCCAGGGTTCTCCTGGACGCTGGCGCGGATCCTAACGGAGAAAACCGGAGAATCGGCGCAACGCCGCTGAACGAAGCCGTCTATAGGAACCAACCGAAGATCGTGGAGTTGCTGCTTGCGCACCACGCGGACATTGCAATCAAGGACCGATCCGGTTTTTCTCCGCTCGCCAATGCAGTTCGCTTCGATCAGCCGAACACAGCCAGATTGCTGGTGGCCTCCGCCGATTCCAGTTCTCGACTGTTGGAGGAGGCGATCGCCAAGGGCTCCGCCGACATGATCGTGCTGCTGCTCGACAGCGGAGCGAACGTCAATGCGAAGCTGACTTCCGGATCCAGCCCGCTGGATCTGGCGGCGCGTCAGGGCCGCGCTGAGATCGTCGAGTTGCTTTTGGCCAGGGGAGCGGATCTGAACGCGCGCGATCAAGCAGGAGCAACTCCCCTGCACAGTGCCGCCCTCGCGGGGCACGCTGGCATTGTTACCGTCTTGCTGGATCATGGCGCCAGGATCGATGGCCAGGAGACCGAAACCGGGGCGACTTCGCTCTATCTCGCCGTGTCGCTGGAACGCGAGGATGTTGTCCGGCTCTTGTTGCAGAAAGGCGCGAATCCCAACATTTGCGCCAAGTCCGGCGTCAGTCCGCTACACGCCGCCCTTGCGGGTGAAAACAGATCCATCACGACAGCAATCGTCGCCCACGGAGGACGCGACCATTGCGGCCAGTAGCAGAGTCAACTACAACGGAATATTGTCGTGCTTCTTGCGCGGCATGGTGTCCACCTTTGTCGCCAGCATGCGCGCGCGGATCTTTGGGTGGGCTGAACTGCGAGTGCGGCAATAGCCAATTTACCGCAACCTGACTTCAGACAATTCGCGTTTCTTACATTTACCGATCGGGCGTTACATCCCGAGTTCCCTTCGGAGCTGATAACTTACCATCGTCTGGTGAATGAAGCGGAGCCCCTCGCCAAAATATGTTGTGCTAGTCGCTTCCAGCTTGGCCGGGATCACCCGAGATCACCACCGTTGCGCCCACTCCGGTGTCTCCATAGGCGTGGGTTTCTCCTCATTCATCGCGGTCAATTGCCGCCACAAGAGCCCACGGTCTTTCGTGAGATTCCCTTCCAGGACACGACCTCCCGCTGTGGCAACCAGACGACCCTGCTGGTCCCAATCCGCCCAGTGCGCCTCGAACGTGCCGAGTGGCTCTCCTTCATTTCGATACAGCGTGTAGAGCGATGGGTAACTCCCGCTGAATCGTCCTTGCCCTTCAATCGTTAGATCTCCGCAGGTTTTCTTCCACGAGCCCGAAGTCCTTTCCCAACCAAAAAGCCAGCAAGGGACTGCGCCGCGCCTCGGGTCATCATCGCGTAAAGAGTAATGCTCCACGACGGTAAGTGGACCGGGCGGATGATCAGGATGATGCTTGGCACCAAAACTCAACGAAGATGTCGTCAAAAGTACAGTGCGATTGTCCAGGAAAACCCCTGCACCGCCCCAAGTGTCACCCATGGGCCATAGCGCCAGCGCTGTCAAATACGGCGGACGGCTGACTGCGGTCCAGGTGCGGCCGTATCCTTTGGCGACCTCGCGGGCACGAAATTTGCCGGCGAAGTAGATGAACAGTTTTCCATCGGGCGAAAGATCGCATCTGTCCGGGTACATCTGCCCGTGAAACCTCTGGCCTCTGGTGAATTGGTCTAGCCGGGTGTCCCACAGGGTGACCTGCCACCATTTGGTTGGTCCGCGTCTCAGGATGACTCCAACATTGGCTTGACGAGCCAGCAGAACCAACATCCAACAGCCGTCGGCACAGAACGGAGCCAGGTCGTTGATGTAAACATTCACTTGCCGCCATCATCCCAATCTTCGGTCTCTCGGAGCAACACGTAGAAGTGCTTCTGCCATTCCAGTCCCGGGATACGGCGCTCTGGGAGTATTCGAGGTGTACTTCTTCAAGGAAGGTCACCCAACTACAGCGGAATGTTTCCGTGCTTCTTGCGCGGCATGGTATCTACCTTCGTCGCCAGCATGCGCAGCGCTCGGATCACCTTGGGCCGCGTTTCGCGTGGCTCGATCACATCGTCGATGAAGCCGCGTTCGGCGGCGACGAACGGGTTTGCAAAACGGTCGCGGAAATCCTCCACCTTTTGCTTACGCACCGCTTCTTTGTCTTCAGCCGCCGCGATCTCGCGCCGGTACACGATATTCACCGCGCCCTCGGCCCCCATCACCGCGATCTCGGCCGTCGGATACGCGAAGTTCACATCGGTGCGCAGATGCTTCGACCCCATCACGCAATACGCGCCGCCGTAAGCCTTGCGCGTGATCACTGTGATCTTCGGGACCGTTGCTTCAGCATAAGCGTACAGTAGCTTCGCCCCCTGCCGGATGATGCCGCCGAATTCCTGATCGGTCCCCGGAAGAAAGCCCGGCACGTCTTCGAAGGTCAGAATCGGGATATTGAACGCGTCGCAGAAGCGCACGAACCGCCCGCCCTTCACTGACGAGTTGATGTCCAGACACCCGGCCAGGAACGCCGGCTGATTGGCAACAATTCCGACGGTACGCCCATCCATCCGCGCGAACCCCACCACAATGTTCTTGGCGTAATGTTCGTGGATTTCGAAAAACTCGCCGTCGTCGACGACGCGATGGATGATGTCCTTGATGTCGTATGGCACGTTCGACTCGGCGGGCACGACAGTATCGAGCGCCGCATCCGCCCGGTCGATGGGATCGCTGGTCGCCCGAACCGGCGCGTCGTCGCGATTATTCTGCGGCAGGTACGAAAGCAGATCGCGGATCATGCGCAGGCACTCGGCGTCGTCGTGCGCCAGCATGTGCGCCACGCCGCTGATGGAGTTGTGCGTCTCCGCGCCGCCGAGTTTTTCCTTGGTCACATCCTCATGAGTGACGGTCTTGATGACGTCCGGACCGGTGACGAACATGTGGCTGGTTTGGTCCACCATGAATACGAAGTCGGTCAGCGCCGGCGAGTAGACCGCGCCTCCCGCGCAGGGGCCCATGATCGCGGAGATCTGCGGGATCACCCCGCTAGCGAGCGTGTTGCGCAGGAAGATATCGGCATAGCCGCCGAGCGAAAGCACGCCCTCCTGGATGCGCGCGCCCCCGGAATCGTTCAACCCGATCACCGGTGCGCCGGTCTTCATCGCCAGATCCATAATCTTGCAGATCTTCAGCGCGTTGGTTTCCGATAGCGAGCCCCCGAACACCGTGAAATCCTGTGCGAAGACGTAGGCCAAGCGGTTGTGGATGCGGCCGTGGCCGGTGACGAAACCGTCGCCGTCGATCACCTGCTCGTCCATGCCAAAGTCGCGGCAGCGGTGCCGGACCAGCTTGTCCATCTCCTCGAAAGTGCCTTCATCGAGCAGCAAATCGATCCGCTCGCGCGCCGACAGTTTGCCCTCTTTGTGCTGCCGCTCGGTGCGCTCCTTGCCGCCCCCGGCTTCGGCATTGGCATGGCGGCGGCGCACTTCAGCGAATCGGTCGGTGGACATACGAGATTACAGTAGCACCGAGGGGTTGCCGCGTATGCACATTTTATGGTACATGTACTATTGAAGGTACAGGAAGTGATCGGGAATGACGAAGCAGCCGTCGCCACAGAAAATCCCGCTGATCTTCTTCCGTACGGGGTGGGCGGCGAGTCCG
Source organism: Bryobacteraceae bacterium (assembly GCA_035632375.1). Taxonomy (GTDB): domain Bacteria; phylum Acidobacteriota; class Terriglobia; order Bryobacterales; family Bryobacteraceae; genus Palsa-89. The sequence goes on from DASQGY010000316.1 coordinate 6,444, forward strand.
TGCGCGAGTAGCTCAAAGCACTGCCGCAAGCCGAACGTCACGCTGTAGGGAAAGACTTGCTGCGGGCGCAATGGCGTTGGCCGGTAGGCATGCCGCTGTCTCGGCCCATGGGAACCGGCCTATGGGAAATCCGCACCGATCTACCGACAAAACGCTCGGCGCGAGTGTTGCTGTGTGTCTACCGCGAACATCTAGTGGCGCTCGGCGCTCGAGGGCTTCATCAAGAAGACACGGGCAACGCCGGATGAGAATCTGGCATTGGCGCGCAGGCGCCAGAAGGAGCTGATGCGATGAGCAAGAAACATATGGGATCCAGCATCGATGATTTCCTGAAGGAGGAAGGAATCCTGGAGGAGGCGCAAGCGCAGGCGATCAAAGAGGTAGTCGCGTGGCAGCTCGCGCAGTCCATGAAAGAGAAAAAGATATCGAAGAACCGCATGGCGGCGCTGCTCAAGACCAGCCGGACACAGGTTGACCGGCTGCTGGATGCCAAAGACGACATCACTCTTTCGAGCCTGCAGCGGGCTGCGGCCGTGGTGGGCCGACGGGTCACGATCCAGCTTGTGTGAACCGGCAACGCGACAGCGAGCCAGCGTGTGAAATTGCAGCTACGCGGCGTAATAACCAGCCCGATCGACCGTGCTGGTTCCGCCTCACGCGCCTGTGTTTACGGCTCTTCAGACTGCCCAAATAGGTTTCATGGTACGGTGATGGCATGAGCGACACCGCTTTGCTCGACGAACTGCTGGAACCTTTTACCCATTGTCTGGATCGAGAATCGGCTCAGCGCGTGGCCGATTTCCGAATTGCGCCATCGGTTCAGGAGAGGGTGGACGCGCTCGCTGAAAAGGCGAACGAAGGTCAGCTCACCGAAGCCCATCGGATAGAGTACGAGGCGCTGATCAACGCGGCGGACTTCATTGCAATCCTCAAACTAAAGGCTCGGCGGCGGCTGGCCTAGAGCGTCGCCTCCGTGATTCATTCCGAGATCAGAGATCTGGTTCGCCGGCGAGCGAACAGTCGTTGTGAGTACTGCCTGCTTAAACAAGAGCATAGCGATCTTAGCCATCACGTGGAACACATCACCGCCAAACAACACGGTGGGCTCGATGAACCCGCCAATCTTGCTCTCGCCTGCCACCGTTGCAATCTACGCAAGGGCCCGAATCTCACGGGAATCGATCCGCTGACTGGCGAGGTCGTTCCACTCTTCCACCCTCGTAGCGACGCGTGGGGAGATCATTTCCGTATCGATGGTGTGCGGATCGAAGGAATAACTGCCACCGGCCGCACAACGGTTCAAGTGCTCGCTATCAACGACGCGCGCCGCCTTGAGTTACGCACGGAACTGTTGGTGCAGGGCAACTTCCCATGATGCATGTCCGCTAGATCGCGGTCTTGTTACTCGGCGTAGTAACCATTGCGTGCGCGCAAGTCCGCTAACGGGTATCGCCGCTTCGCATCCGCCGTCAACGTTACACTGATGTGCCGGAACGTGCCCTGCGTTGCCGGCGGCTCGTGATACACCAGCATGTACCGGCTGCGGATGCGCTCGATCATTTCGTTAAACGTCGCGTCCGCGCGGCCCACTTTCACCCATTCACCACCCGTTTCCTCGGCCAGGTGCATCACGTTGGCGGGAGTGAAATCGGGATTCGGATACATACTCGCGCTCGGAGGTTTCGGGCGAATCGCGCGGCCGGTCACGATGGCGTTGAACACCGTGTCCGCCTTGTCCAGCTCGCGGATCACCTGGCCGTCAGTGAGCTGGTAGCTCATGCTCAGGTTGTCGGTGAGAATCAGGATGGCGTGGCGGCCCGTCGGGTCGGCGTGCTCGCGCATGTATTTCGCCGCATCCACTACCGCGGAATTGATCTGCGTAGTGATGCCCACGTCGTGTTTTTCCACCGCCAGGCCAATCTGGCGGGCCGTTTCCGCCAGGTTGTCGCTGAAATCCTGATGCACGGCCGTGGTCTTGGCGAACACCATAATGGCTACGCGATCGCCCGGCCGCAGGTGTTCCAGCGCCTGACGCGCGGTCTTCGAAATCTCCTGGATCAGCCTTTGCATGCTGCCGCTGATGTCCAGCAGCAGAATTAGATTTAACGGCTCGTCGCCGCGGCTGAACGAAACAATGTTCTGCGCCTGCCCTTCATCCGTCACCTGAAAGTCGTCTTTGGTCAGACTCTTGATCAGGTCCTTACCTTGCGACACCTGCACATCCACCCGCACGTCGGCCACGCCGGTCTTGAACGTCACCTCCGAATCCTGCGCGCGCAGAGACGCTACGATGAAGAGCGTCGAGATGAAGAACATCATTATCGGCACTGCCGGCCACATCGACCACGGCAAGACCGCTCTCGTGCGCGCCCTCACCGGCATCGACACGGACCGGCTCAAAGAAGAAAAGCAGCGTGGGATTTCCATCGATCTCGGCTTCGCGCATCTGCCGCTTTCGCAGAATGTACGCCTCGGTTTTGTAGACGTACCCGGCCACGAAAGGTTCATCAAAAACATGCTGGCCGGCGTCGGTGGCATCGATCTCGTTCTATTTGTTATAGCTGCCGATGAGTCCATAAAGCCACAGACACGTGAACATTTCGACATCTGCCGATTGTTGGGCATCGGGCACGGCATCGTGGTGCTCACGAAATCCGACCTCGTCGACAGCGACTTGCTGGAACTGGTGCGCTTGGAAGTAGATGAGTTTGTCCGCGGGTCATTTCTCGAAGGTGCTCCTGTATTGGCGGTGAGTTCGACCACTGGCGCGGGAATCGCCGAGCTGCGCGCCGAGATCGAGGGCATCGCCCAGTCGATTCACGAAAAAGACGCGTCGCAATACTTCCGGCTTCCCATCGACCGCGCCTTCTCGATGCGCGGCTTCGGGACGGTGATCACCGGTACGCTGATTTCGGGCGCGGTGCGCGTTGAGCAGGAAGTGGAATTGCATCCCTCGCGGCAGCGGGTCCGGGTGCGCGGTATTCAGGTCCACGGCGCCAGCGTCAACCAGGCGACCGCGGGACAGAGAACAGCGCTGAATATTGCCGGTGCGGAACCCGGCGATTTGCGCCGCGGAATGATGCTGGCCGAAGCGGGGCGGTTTCAAACCACCAGCCAAATCGACTGCGCGTTCCATCTGCTCGCCTCGGCCAAGCCGCTGAAGCATCGCGCGCCGGTACATTTCCACGCGGGTACTGCGGAAGTGGAAGCCGAGGTCCGCCGCCTCGAAGGGACCGAGCCACTCAAGCCCGGCACTCGCGCCTACGTTCGGTTGCTGCTGAGCGAGCCGCTGCTGCTGTTGCCGGGCGATCGCTTCATCGTGCGCATGTTCTCGCCGGTGGTGACCATCGGAGGCGGTGTGGTGATCGACATCGCGCCGCCCCGCCGCGCACCCGTGGACCGTTTGCCGATTCTCGAAACCGCGCCGGCCGCCGAGCGCATCGCTCTGCTGGTCAGCGAATCGCGCTATGGAATGGGGATGCCGGAACTGGTGGCGCGCACCGGGTTGCTCGAAGCCGACATACAGAAGGCCGCCGCGGCCGCTGCTTTGATCACGCTGCACGCGCCGCAGTTCTGGATACTGGACGCCAAGTGGACCGCGGCGCAACTGGAAGCGATCCACGAATCGCTGAAGGCCTTCCATCGCAAGAATCCGCTGCTCGCAGGGCTGTCCAAGGAAGAGCTGCGAAGCAAGCAATTGCCCGGCGCCGCGCCTTGGCTGATGGACGCGCTTCTTGCGCGCGACAAGACACTGGCCTCCGATGGCGAAACACTGCGGCTCGCATCCCACAAGATCGCGTTGAAGCAGGATGAAGCCGAGGCATCTGCTAAGATCGAAACTGCCTTCCGCACTGCCGGCCTCGCGGTTCCATCGCTGACCGAGGTGCTCGGCAAATCGGGCGTAGAGCCGGGAAGGGCGCGCAACATCCTGCAGTTGCTGCTGCGCGACAGACGGCTGGTGCGCGTCGGCGATGAACTGGTTTTTCACGTGTCAGCCATCCAGTCGCTGCGCGAGCTGCTGGCGGCGAAAAAAGGCTTGCGATTTGCGGTTCCGGAGTTCAAGGATTGGACGGGGATTTCCAGGAAATACGCCATACCGTTACTGGAGTTCCTGGATCGCGAGCGTGTGACGCGCCGTGACGGCGACTCCCGCATCGTTCTTTGAAGCCGCAGCCGGAATCAAGCCCGGGTCCTCGAGTAATACATCACCAGGCTGATGACGAACCCGAGGACGAAGACCCAGAAGAGCACTTTCGCCATCGCCCCGAGAGTGGTCGCCGCACCCGTAAACCCCAGAATTGCCACGGTGATAGCGGCGAGTACGAATGCAATTGCCCAACCCAACATACCGGCCCTCAACTGTGTGACTCCGTACACGCGTGGGTTGATACAAAGCACTTGACAGGAAGGCGAATAAAAGGCGAAGATGGACCGGTGGAATTGGTTGGCATCGCCCGTCTGGCTGCGTCCGCCGATCTGCTCGAAGCCAAGCGGAAAGTGGAGTACCTGGAACTGGAAACACGCCGATTCATCGGCCGCTCTTCCGGAATGCAGCAGTATTTCGTATGGACGATCAATCCGTATCGTGGCTGCGAATTCGGCTGCAAGTATTGTTACGCGCGTTACGCGCACGAATTCATGGAACTGCGCGACCCGGAGCTTTTCGAGACCAAAATCTACGCCAAGCGATTCCAGAGCGAGGCATTTCGCGCCGAGCTGCGGCGGGTGAAGCGCGGGGAATCGGTGTGGATCGGGACCGCCACCGATCCTTATCAACCAGCCGAGCGGCGGTTCCGCATCACGCGGCAGATCCTGGAAGTGCTGGCGCGCGAGCGCGGCCTGGAATTCGGGCTGACCACGAAATCCGATCTGGTGAGGCGCGATGCCGAGCTGTTGGCGGCGATCGCGAAGAAGAACAAGCTGCGAGTGCACATGAGCATAACCACGCTGGACGAAGCCCTGGCCCGTATCCTGGAGCCTCGCGCGCCGCGGCCGGCATTACGTCTCGAAGCGGTCCGCAAACTTACCGGGAGTGGCGTAGCAGTGAGCGTGCTGGCGCATCCGGTGATGCCGTTGATCAACGACAGCGAAGAAAGCATCGACCAAGTGTGCGCAGCAGCGGTGAAAAACGGAGCCTCTGCTTTCAGCGCAGCCCCGCTGTTTCTGAAGCCATGCTCGCAACAAGTCTTCTTTCCATTCCTGGAACGTCACTTTCCGCATCTAGTACGCAAGTACCGGGAGCGCTACGAAAAGCACGCGTACCTAAAGGGCCAATACCCCGAAATGCTGCAGGAACGTGTTCAAAAGATAAAAGCGAAATATGCGTTTGCGCCGGTGGAAGGCCCGGAGTGGCCACTCGAAGACCAAATCCCGCTGTTCCCGATTCTTTCATAGGGTATTCTGGTACTGCCGATGAGCGTCCGACTGCAGTTTGAGGGAATCAGGTGTTTCCCTAAGAAACAGGACGCGATCATCCGTCCGATCACTCTGCTTGTCGGCGAGAACAGTTCCGGTAAGTCGACCTTCTTGGCCTTGTGTAATGTCGCCTCATCGGCGATCCTGTCTCTCACGGGGGAAACGTCGTTCAATAGCCCGCCTTTCCGGCTTGGCGCGTACGACCAGATAGCATCGTACTACGGAGGCGAATCCGCGAGGTCTTTCTCAATGACTTTCATCGTGGATGGTCATGGTGAGATCGAGGCAAGATTCATCCCAAATGCGGGCCAGCCCATATTGCAGCGATGGCGTCTCTCCGTGCGAGATCTCAGTCTTACAGCCGAGCCTGAGCCACATTCGGGAGGCGTTACTCTTACGTGGAGTAGCAGCCGTGGGAAGCAGGCGTTCCAGAAAGAGCATGTTCAGTTGGCGCTGTCTTGGTTGTTCAACAAGGACTACTTGGGGATGAGCGAGCAGGACCAAAAGGAGCTTGGGCAGGTAGTTTCGAAGCGCGAGCTCGGGATGCTGCAAGAGACTATGGCATCAATCCAGTCTGAATTTGGCCGAACTCCTTACGCCTTTGGCCCCATCCGTACAAACCCTCAACGAACCTATGATCCCATCCGCCTAACTCCAACACCGGAAAGTTCTCACGTTCCAATGCTATTGGCGGAGTTGTCTTACCCACGGGTCAAGAAGGACTGGACGAGGCTGGAATCGAGCCTCGGCGAGTTCGGCAAGAGGTCCGGTTTGTTCGAGCGCATTAACGTGATCCGTAAGGGAAAGAAGGAGAGTGACCCGTTCCAAATCGCAGTGCAGACAGGCGGGCCCAGTTTCAATCTCGTGGATGTCGGATATGGTGTGAGCCAAGTTCTTCCGATCCTCGTGGATACATTGCAGCGATCCAGAGTGAATGACGTTTTCCTACTGCAACAACCAGAGGTTCATTTGCACCCGCGCGCGCAGGCCGAGCTGGGGAGTTATTTTGCGCGTCAAGCTCGAAAAAATGGCCGCTTCGTCATCGAGACTCACAGCGACTACATCGTCGATCGAATTCGGCTGGAGGTGCGCCGCAAGACATTGCGTCCTGAGGACGTGTCGCTCCTTTACTTCGAGCGCCGGAAGAGGGGAGCGATGGTCCACAACCTTGAATTGGCCGGGGACGGAAGCATAACCAATCCACCGAAAGGGTATCGTCAGTTCTTCTTGAATGAAACAGATAATCTTCTGGACGTTTAAACGTGTGCCTAATTGTTGACGCCAGCGTTGGCGGCCTTTTTCTCGCGCAGTCGAGTGAAATACGCAAGTGGCTCCGTGGTCGAAATGGTAGTCCACGGCTAGTGGCTGCTGGGAGACTAAGATCGGAGCTCACGATGGTTGCTGATGTAAAAGGCTTCCTTCTTGAATTGGAGAGAGCGGGGAGGCTGAGGTCTTGCCCGCAGCCGCAGCTTGATCAAATGGAGAAGCAGCTTCGGAAGGCTGCTGTCTGCAGGTCTAATGATCTCCATGTGATCGCCTTGGCCCTGGTCAGCGGAGCGCGAACGCTCGCAACTGACGACAACGCCCTCACAGATGATTTTACGGATGCTCGGATCCTTAAGAAACCAAGAGGGAGCGTTTACCGTACACCGGTCAAGCACCGTCACCTACTTCGACACACGCCAAGTTCCTGCGGCGTCGGGCGGTAGTACTTTTTTGCTGGTACTCATGCGTTTGCGCCGGTGGAAGGCCCGGAGTGGCCACTCGAAGACCAAATCCCGCTTTTCCCACCCCCTACAACCCACAACCCACCACCTACGCTTTCTACTTTACAACGTAAAGTAGAAAGCGTATAATCTTCTCATGGCTTCCGTTCAGCCCATTCGTGCGGCGCACCCCGAACCGGTGTCGCTGCATTCCCACGCGATGGATAATCTGCGCTTCATTCGCGAGACCATGGAGCGCGCGGGATCGTTCACCGCGGTGCCAGGATGGGGCGGATTCGCGATGGGCGTGAGCGCGCTGGCCGCTACAGTGATTGCAGCGCGGCAATCCAGCTCCGATGCCTGGCTCATGACCTGGCTGGTGGAAGGCGTCTTCGCCATTGCGCTGGGAGCGTGGGCCATGAAGCGCAAGGCGAATCGCGCGCAGGTTCCGCTGCTGTCCGCGCCGGCGCGAAAATTCGTGCTCAGCTTTGCACCGCCGTTGCTGGTGGGCGCGCTGCTGACGCTGGTGCTCTATCGCGCGGGGTTGACCGGGGCCATCCCCGGAACATGGCTGCTGCTCTACGGCACGGGCGTGGTGACGGGCGGCGCATTTTCGGTGCGCGTAGTGCCCGTGATGGGGCTCTGTTTCATGTTGATCGGCGCGGTGGCGCTCTTTTGTCCGGTTTCCTGGAGCACGGCGTTTCTGGGTGCCGGCTTCGGTGGCCTTCATTTGATTTTCGGAATTGTCATTGCCAGGAGGTACGGTGGCTAGAAATAATACTGCTCGAAAAGAAGCGCCGGGCGCGCGGGTCCGCGCAGTCGCAGGCGGCAATACGACGCTTCCCGATCTCGACCGGTTGATCCATGAGCGCATGCGGCTGGGAATCGTCAGCGCTCTCGCGGCGAACTCCACGCTGACGTTTAATGAGCTGAAGAAGCTGTTGAAAACTACCGATGGAAACCTGAGCGTGCACGCGCGCAAGCTGGAGGAAGCCAACTATATCGCCTGCACCAAGTCGTTTGAAGGGCGGATGCCAAAGACCGAATATCGCTTGACCGAGCCCGGCCGCCGCGCGCTCGAAAAATATCTGAATCACATGGAAGCCTTGATTCACGCCATGCGCGAGTTGTAGTTCTCTTTTTTTGGAGTCATGCTTTATGCAACAAAGTTCTTCTGATCGTTTGCACGCCGCCATCATCATGGATGGCAACGGCCGCTGGGCCACTGACCGCGGATTGCCCCGTGTCGCCGGCCATCGCCGCGGCGCCGAAGCCCTGCGCCGTACTGTAGAGTCCGCGCCCGGCCTTGGTATCGGTACGCTCACGGTGTACGCGTTTTCCTCCGACAACTGGCGCAGGCCTCGCACCGAGGTGTCGGCGCTGATGAAGCTCTTCCACACCTATCTGCGGCGCGAGCGCGACAAGTGCGTCGAGAACGGCGTCCGGATCTCCGTGATCGGCCGCCGCGATCGTTTGCCCGCGCTGGTGCTGCCGGCCATCGAAGACACCGAGGCAGCCACCCGTCACGGCAGTAAGCTGCATCTCCGGCTCGCGGTGGATTACTCGTCGCGCGAAGAGATTCTTCGCGCCGCACGGCAGCTTCGCAGCAAATCCACGCGCGACGATTTCTCCGCCGCGCTCGGTGGCCCGGATGTCGATCTGTTGATCCGCACCGGCGGCGAGAAGCGCCTTAGCGATTTTCTGCTGTGGGAAGCAGCCTATGCCGAGCTGATTTTTACGCCGGTTAGGTGGCCCGATTTTGGCGAGTCCGATTTGGCCGCTGCGGTGGAGGAGTTTCATTCCCGTGAGCGCCGGTTTGGAGCGGTTCCAAAAGCTGCGCTAGCATAGTCGAGGTGAAACGACGAGATTTTCCCATTGCGGCGTCCGGCCTCGCCTTCGCCGGACCACTGGCCGCCGCTCCCGCGCCGCGAAGCATCATCGAACTGCGCTACTTGCGGATGCGTAACGCTCCCGAAAACCAGATGCAGCGAGCCAGCGAATTTCTGCGCGCTGCCGTTCCCGCGCTCAAGCGGGCCGGCATCGGTCCCTTGGGATTCTTCGGCAGCGTGATTGCGGAGGAGAGTCCGTTCATCCTCGCGCTGGCAACGTTCTCGAGCCTCGCGGCGATGGAGACAGCGAGGCAAAAAGAAGCTGAAGACAAAGAGTACATCGCGGCCCGCGATAAATATAACTCGCTGCCCGGCCTCGGCTACGTACGGCTGGAAAGCTCGCTCCTACGCTGCTTTGAGGGCATGCCGCAAGTGGATGTTGGGCCCACCGAAACCCAGCGCCCAGCGCGCATTTTTGAACTGCGGATGTACGAATCCAACAACGGTTCCACGCTGGCGCGCAAAATCAAAATGTTCAACGACGCCGAGATTAAGATCTTCAAGCGGCTGGGCATGCAGCCAGTGTTCTTCGGCGAGACCATCGTCGGCGCGCGGATGCCGAACCTGGTGTACATGCTTTCGTTCGAGAATCTGGCGGCGCGCGAAAAGCTCTGGCAGGCCTTCGGCGCCGATCCGGAGTGGCAGAAGCTGCGGTCGCAGCCCGGTAACGCGGACAGCGAGATCGTTTCCAATATCAGCAACGCCATCCTGCGGCCGCTCCCGTTCTCAGACATTCGATAGACATTCGTATCGGCTGAAGGTCTACATTTCCAACACGCACAGACTAAAGTCCGTGCCACCTTCAGAACTTGTCAGCAACTGGTAGCACATGCTTTAGCTTGTGCAAACACAGACGTCAGTCTGCATAGCGCCGGGCGTGGCACTGCTAACCTGAAGCTGATGCCCTTCGACGGCCTGCGCGTGATCGCTTTCGAAAGCCGCCGCGCCAACGAAATCGCCGAACTCATCCGCCGTCAAGGTGGCGACCCGTTCGTCGCGCCCTCCATGCGCGAAGCGCCGCTCGAGAACAACCACGAAGCGTTCGCCTTCGCCGAGCAGCTATTTCGAGGCGAGTTCGACATGATGGTGCTGTTGACCGGTGTCGGCACGAAAGCGCTGGACAAGGTCCTCGCATCGAAATATCCGCCGGACGCCTTCCGCGAGGCCTTACGCAAGGTCTGCGTCGTCGCCCGCGGCCCGAAACCCGCCGCCGCCCTGCGCGAAATGCAAGTGCCCGTCACAGTCAATGTTCCCGAGCCGAATACTTGGCGCGAGCTGCTGGCGGCCACCGCCGCGCGGCCCGAGCGTCGCATCGCCGTCCAGGAATACGGCAAATCGAACCCCGAACTGCTCGACGGCCTGCGAGCCCGTGGCGCGGAAGTGACCACCGTCCGCGTTTATCAGTGGGATCTGCCCGAAGACACACAACCACTGCACGAAGCAGTTCGCCGCATCGCCGACGGACGAGCGGACGTCGCGGTTTTCACCACGTCCATACAACTGGCGCACCTGTTCCGCATCGCCGCCGAAGCGGGACTGGAAGACGCGCTCCGCGACGGCTTCAGAAAAATGGCCATCGCCTCCATCGGACCAACCACCAGTGAAGCGCTCGAAGAATTCGGCCTCACTGCCGACATCACGCCCAGCCATCCCAAGATGGGTTTCCTGATAAAAGAAACCGCCGAGCAAGCCTCGCAAGTCCTCGAACGAAAGCGCGCCGCCCATGCCGAAAGATAACTTGATCGATCAACTCGGCAAGTACTACTCGCTGGCATTCCTGCTGCCTGCTTGCATACTGGTCGGCTTCCTGATCGGCTACTTTCTCGACAAAGCGTTCGGGACCAGCGTTCTCAAGATCGTCTTCCTGCTCCTCGGCGTCGCCGCGGGCATCATCGAAGTGATTCGCGAACTGAGCAAGGACGATGCCCCCAGTTGACCAGGCCTTCTACGAAGGCGTTCTGCGGCGCATCCGGCGCATCATAATTATTCTCGGCATCTCCGGCGCAATCATTCTTACTGCCTGGAAAGGATGGCGCTACGGCGGCGGATTCCTCATCGGTGCGGCCGCTTCCTACATCAGCTTCTGGCGCTGGCAGCGCGTGGTGGAATCGGTTGGAACCGAAATCAAGCGCCGCGCGCCGTGGCTGCTGGCCATCCGCTTCATCGTGCTGATCGCCGCGGGTTTCGTTATAATCGAAGTTACTGGGGTCAATCAAGGGGCTGCGCTCGGCGGTTTGTTGCTGCCTGGGGCCGCCGCCACGATCGAAATTATCTACCAACTGATCTATGGAACACGAAGTTGATTTTTGGCTGACGCGGCTGTTCAACGAGTACCTGGGTGGAGCGCTCACGTCGTTTCTGACTGCGATCGGTCTACCGCCGGATAAGCCCGCGCACCCGTGGGAGAACTGGATCGTTATCGAACTCCTGGTGGTGGCCATCATCCTTGTGCTGTTCGGATTTCTGAGAACGCGGCTGTCGGCCGAGAATCCGGGCAAGCTGCAGATGACCTTCGAAGCGGTCTACAATTTTGTCTCCGGCCAGGCGCACGATGCCGTGGATCACGGCGCGGCGAAGTATGTGCCGTTCCTCGGATCGCTGTTCATCTTTATCCTCTTCATGAACCTGATCGGCATCATTCCGGGGCTCGAGTCGCCCACCATGACGCCCGCTGTCCCCGCTGGCCTGGCTTGTACTGTCTTCCTCTACTATCACTGGATGGGCTTCCGTGCTCAGGGCGTCGGCAGGTATCTCATGCACTTCGCCGGTCCAATGCCGCTGCTTGCACCACTGATGGTGCCTATCGAACTCATCAGCCACCTGGCTCGCCCTTTGTCCCTGACCATTCGTCTCTTCGCGAACATGTTCGCCGGCGAAAAGGTAACCATGACGTTTCTGTCGTTGACCTTTATCGTGGCACCCGCCATCTTTATGGGGCTGCACGTATTCGTTGCATTCTTACAAGCGTTCATATTCATGCTGCTCACTACTATTTATGTGAGCGGCGCAGTTGCGCACGAACACTAATGGCTTTATCCGTTCCGAGCGTGAGCCCGTCGTCCCCCAGGGCAGATTGGGAACCACCTCCTCGCGAACCATTTCAAAACAGGAGAACACAATGACACGCAAAATGATCTTTCTGACCATAGCATTCATGCTGCTGGCCAGCCCGATCTTCGCTCAAGGCACCGCTACCGGCGGCGGCACCGATCTCAACCTGCCGTTTGCTTACCTCGCCATGGGAATCGCTTCCGGTCTTTGCGGACTGGGACAGGGAAAAGCTGTCGCTTCGGCCGCTGAAGCAATGGCACGGAATCCTGGCGCCCAGGCAGGCATCCGTTTCGCACTCATTCTCGGATTGGTGCTGATTGAATCGCTGGCCCTCTACACGCTGGTTATCACCTATGTCGCACGATACGTCCCGAACGTGTTAGCGAAGTAAGTCACTCGGGGCAGTTCTCCGGGGCTGCCCCATCCTCCCAAAATGAAGCTGCACGGAATCTTCCCGCCGATCACCACACCTTTCAATCGCGAAGGCGAAATCTGGAAGATCAAGGTCCAACACAATATCGAAAAGTTGAATCTCACGGGGCTCTCCGGCTATGTGGTCTGCGGATCCACCGGCGAGAGCGTCCATCTCACCACCGAAGAAAAGATCCAGCTCTGGGAATGGGTGGCCGAGTACGCCGCGTCCCAGAAGTTGCTGATCGCCGGCACCGGTGTGGAGAGCGTGCGCGAGACCGTTGCGCTCACCAATCGCGCCGCTGAGATCGGCTACAAGTGCGCCATGGTGCGCACGCCGCATTACTACAAGAATCTGATCAACAACGCGGCGGCGCAGATGCTCTTCTTCCAAACCGTAGCCGATCAGACGAAGATCCCGATCTTCATCTACAACTGGCCACAGGTTACCGGCGTCGACATTCCGGCTGAAGCGGTGGCCCAGCTTTCACATCACCCCAACATCATCGCCATCAAGGAAAGCTCGGGCAATCTGGAAAAAGTCATGCAGATGATCCGCGAGGTGAAGAAGGGATTTCAGGTGCTCACCGGGTCCGCTCCCACGCTTGCGCCGTCGTTCGCCGTGGGCTGTGTGGGCGCTGTACTCGCCTTTGCCAACGCCGCTCCGTACGCCACCATCTCCATCTGGGAAGCGCACCGCACGCGCGAAGCCGAGGCCGCAGCCGATTGGCAGAACCGCATCGGCCGGCCAGCTTATCTGGTAACGGCGAAGTACGGCGTGCCGGGTTTGAAGTACGCGATGGATCTGATGGGATACTACGGTGGCCCGCCGCGCCTGCCGCTGATCGTGCCGATGCCCGAGGCCAAGAAGGAAATCGAAGAAGCCTTCGCGGATCTTCGCGGCTAACGGTCGTCCGAATCCATCCCCATTGGGTGATTTCACCCATCAGATGATCTCGACTCCTAGGCTATATCTATAGCGCTCACTTTGCTGCTACGCGATCAGGTAGAATGGGCACCTAGTTGCATACGGGGCAGGTAACAAGGGGGTCGAATGAAACATACACTTCTCGTGTGCTTCCTGGCGCTGGGGGCACAGATGTCCTGGGGGCAGGAAGCGCGAGCCACCATGAGCGGACGCGTCGTTGACCCGCAGAACGCTATCGTAGTCAATGCCGAAGTAGTAGTACGGTCCGACGATACCGGCGTCGAGCAAACCACCAAGACGAACGACCAGGGCAACTGGAGCGTTCGATTCCTGATTCCCGGCAACTACAGTTTCCGGATCACTGCGCCCGGCTTCAAGCAGGTGGAGCGCCGCGGCATCACCTTGCAGACCCTGGACCAAAAGCAGTTTGACACGCAACTCGAGCTAGGCTCCACCAGCACGCAGGTTGAGGTGACGGCGGAAACGCCGTTGATCGATACCACGGCAGCCACCTCGGGAACGGTCATCACCAGGCAGCAAATCGAGGAGATGCCGTCGATGTCGCGCATCACCACTATTCTGGCGACGCTCTCGCCCGGCGTGCTGCAGCAGGATCAAAATCAGAACGTCGCGCACCTATGGTCGCATGACGCGGCTTCACAGCTCAGTGCGGAAGGCGGAGAGACCAAAGCCGCCACCGGCGCGACCAACAGCAACGGGTCCACTGTGTATCGCTCGAACGACTATCAACTGGACGGCATGCCCAACATCAAGACCGGCGGCCAGGTTGCGTTCATTCCCGCGCCCGAAGCCATTCAGGAGTTTCGCGTAGTGATGAACGCCTACGACGCCTCGCTCGGGCGGCAGGCGGGCAGCACCATTCAGATGACCACCAAGAGCGGCACCTCGCAGTTCCACGGCAACCTGTACGAATACAACCAGAACAACATCCTGAACGCCAATCTCTTTCAGACCAATCTCACGGGTGGAGAAAAGCCGGCAGTCCACTACAACGAGTACGGCGGAACGATTGGTGGTCCGGTTCGGATTCCGAAAATCTACAACGGAAAAGAAAAGACCTTCTTCTTTTTCAGCTTCGACGGTATCCGCAACAAGGATCCCCGCTTCCAGATTCTTTCTTTGCCCACGGCATTGGAGCGCAAAGGCGATTTCAGCCAAAGCTTCACCACGCAGGTGGTGGGCGGCCAACGCATCACCTTTCCGATACAGGTCTACAATCCGTTCAGCGTGGATTCCAAGGGCACGCGGACGCTGTTTGGGAACATGAAGATTCCGGACAGCATGTTGAGCAAAGTGGCGCAGAACATCCTGACTTACGTCCCGCTCCCCAATACTCCCAGCGACGGAACCAGCACGGACGCCAACGATTTCGTGCCGCACTCGTCGCGCGAGAACAAAATGGCCGACATCATGGCGCGCGCCGACCATACCTGGAACAACTCTCACAAGACCTTCGGCACGGTCCGCTGGTATCACGAAGACGAGTTGAGCGACGACTATTTCGGTAATGCGTTCACGGGCGCGTTTCAGCACCGCATGACCAAAGGGCTGGGCGTGGACCACGTGTGGACACTGAGCCCGACCATGATTCTGGATCTGCGGGGAAATCTGACGCGCTATGAGGAACCGAACAACGATCACGGCGTAGGCTTCGATCCATCGGTACTCGGCTTCCCTTCAAGCTTCACATCGCAACAAGCAGTGCCATCGGCCCCGCGCATCTCCGGGCTTTTCGGCGATATCGGTGTGAACCAGGCCGGCAGTGTCGTGGACACGTCTAATTACACCTGGGCCGGGGTCCTGACCCAGGTGAAGGGCAACCACACTTTCAAGTACGGCGCCGAGTACTGGATTCTGCAGCAGGCCAACAAGAGCATCGGGAACCAGGGACGCTTCGATTTCGGTAGCGAATGGACGCGCCAACAAAACGCCGTCAGCGGCGGCACCGGCAACGGCTCGACGTTGGCCTCCTTCATTTTGGGACTGCCGCATAACAGCAGCAACAGCAACTTTCCGCGAAATGCGGACGCATTCTGGTCGCAGCATTTCACCGGACTCTATTTCCAAGACGACTGGCGCGTCACCTCGAAGCTCACTCTGAACTTCGGCCTCCGCTGGGATGTCGAGTCGCCCGTCACCGAACGCTACAACCGCGTGAGTTCGCTCTTCGACCCGGCGGTTGTCAATCCCATTACGCCTTTGGCTCAAGCAGCGTGGGCCAAGATCGTGTCCAGCAATCCTTCGAATGCCACGGTGCAGACGCTGGCGCAAATAGTGCCTCCCGCCTCGTTTCAAGTCCTCGGAGCCCAACTGTTCAACGGTGTGAACGGCGTGCAAAAAGGCACACTCAACGCCGTCTACAACGAATTCCAACCGCGCTTCGGCGCTGCTTATCGGCTGGGCCCGAACACCGTTATCCGGGGCGGGTTTGGCCGGTTTACGCAGGCTTCCTTTATCACTGGCGGTCAGAACGGGTACAGCCGCACCACTCTTCTGACCGCCACGCAGGACAATTACCTCACGCCTTACGACACACTGGACAATCCCTTCCGCAATGGAATTCTCAATCCCACCGGAAACTCGCTCGGGCCGCTGACCAACCTGGGCCAAGGCGTCAGTTGGACCAATCCGAACGTCGAGCGGCCTTACGCCTGGCAGTACAGCCTCAATCTCCAGCAGCAGTGGAAGAACTGGCTCTTTGAGGCCGGCTACGTGCACAACAAGACTTACAACATCGCGATGGATCAGAATCGGAATCTGCCGAGTTTCAGTTTGTGGAAGCAGTTTCGCGGTCCGGTTTTCGATGCGAACGGCCGGCCTGCGGATCTGCTGACCTGGGATGTACAGGTACCGAATCCATTCCTGAATCTGCCCAACGTATCGGGCACCGTCGCCACCAATCAGCAAATCTCCTTCAACCAATTGCTGAATCCGGTGAATATCCTCGGCGGCATTACGGAGAACAATAATCCGACCGGCACAACCCAATACGATGCGCTGGTAGCCAAGGCCGAGCATCGGTTCACCAAGGGCTTCAGCGTGATCAACGCCTTCACTTGGTCGAAGCTGATGGAAGATATTTCTTATCTCGGCCCGGAGATCGCCGGGCGGCACATCGAGCATCGGCTTGGCGGCGAGGATCGCCCTTTCCGTCTTTCCATCGCTCCCATTTGGCAAATCCCCGTGGGGCGGGACCGGCAGTTGTGGTCGAAGATGCCGAAGATTGTCGATGCTTTTCTAGGCGGATGGCAGTTAAGCGGCCAGTACACCATACAATCCGGCGCTCCAGTGACCTTCAACGCAAACGACAGCTTCTTTTTCTCGGGGAAAGACTTCGCGCTTCCGAAAGATCGACAGAGTCTGTCGCAATGGTTCGACACCAGCCAGTTCTATCGCTTCCCAGACAAGAACACCACTCTCGCGACGTTGGCGACCTATCCGGCCTGGACCGGAGTGCAGAACCTGCCGGGTTACAACTTCGTGCCCGCCGCGAACGACACCATCAAGAACGGCGTCTATCAGGATTTCGGAACGTACGTGCGCACCATCCCCACGCGCTGGTCCGACATCCGCGCCAGCCGCGTGAACAATCTGGATGCGGTGATCGCGAAGAATTTCTCCATCCGCGAGCGCTTTCGCTTGCAATACCGCTTTGAGACCTACAACGTGTTCAATCACGTGCGGTTCGGTGCGCCGAACGCCGATCCGACCAGCTCGAATTTCGGGAAGGTGGATCCAACCGAGCAGAACAATGCCCGGTTGGTGCAGATGGCGCTGAAACTGTATTTTTGAGCTTGGTTCCAGGAGATTGCTTGTTCGTGTCGGCACGAGCGGCGAGCAAATGATCGACCGGCTTTTTTGACAGACCCGGACGGTTTTGGCAAACTGAAAAAGTGAATTCGGAGTCAGTCTGTCTTCAGGATTTAGCCCTGCCTCTCGAATGACGTCAAGGAGAATTCAAGCATGAAACTTTTTGTCGGGAACCTCCCCTATTCGGCTACCGAAGCCGACATCACCGATTTCTTCACGCAAGCGGGGGTCGCCGTAGACAGCGTCAACGTCATGCGGGATCGCTTCACCGGCGATGCCCGCGGGTTCGGATTCGTGGAAATCAATGACGACGCCGCAGCCAACCAAGCCATCGAAGCCTGCAATGGACGCGACCTCATGGGCCGCGCCCTGGTAGTGAACGAAGCTCGTCCCATGGTTCCTCGCGAGAACCGCGGCGGTGGAGGTGGTGGACGGCGGGAAGGCGGCCGTGAAGGTGGCGGTGGTGGACGCCGCAATCGCTACTAAGCGCCTCTAACTTTCCAGGATTCGCGCAATCGCATCGGCGTCGTTCGCAACGACAATGGGCTGGTTACCGAAGCGAGCCTCGATCCGGCTGCCTTCGGGATCCTTCAATTCACCGGTGTGGTAGCGGTAAATATAATCCGGATCTTTCAGAACGTTTCCTGTCAGAACCGCAATTACATCCTGATTTCGATCAATCGTCTTTGAACCGGTGAGCTTGCGAATGCCCGCTAACGTGGCTGCCGACGCCGGCTCGCAACCGATGCCGCACTTCCCGATGATCGCCTTGGCGTCGGCGATTTCTTGTTCACTGACCTTTTCGACCACGCCGTTCGATTGAGTCACTTCGCGCAGCGCCTTGGGCCACGATACCGGATCGCCGATGCGGATCGCCGTAGCCAATGTCCTGGGTTCGGGCACGCTGTGAAAATCGCCACGCGCCCGCATGAACTCATAGAATGGCGCGGCGCCTTCTGCTTGAACCACCGCCAGCCGCGGGACCTTCTTGATGAAACCAAGCTCGTGCAACTCCCGCAGAGCCTTGCCGAACGCCGACGTGTTCCCCAAATTGCCGCCAGGCAGCACAATCCAATCCGGAGGATTCCAGTCGCGCTGATCCATCATTTCGATCATGATGGTCTTCTGTCCCTCAATGCGGAACGGATTAATGGAGTTGAGCAAGTAAATGCCCAGCCGATCCGCCAATACTCGTATCAGCGCCAGGATCTGGTCGAAGTTGGCTTCCACTTGCAGCGTTCGCGCGCCATACTCCAAAGCTTGCGCCAGCTTGCCGTAGGAGATGTTGCCGTGCGGGATGAACACGATCGGGTCCAGGCCGGCGGCGCTGGCGTAAGCGGCCATGGAGGCCGAGGTATTGCCCGTGGAAACACAAGCCACTCGCTTGCGTCCGAGGCGGATGGCCTGCGTCACGCCGCAAGTCATGCCGTTATCCTTGAAAGATCCAGTCGGATTAAAACCCTGGTGCTTGAAAGTCAGGTGGTCCAAGCCGCCGTACTCCGCCGCGCGCGGAGCATCCAGAAGTGGTGTATTGCCCTCGCGCAACGTGACAACTTGATGATGCGCTCCGTCGAAGGGCAGCATTTCCCGGTAACGCCACACACCACTCTGATCCAGCGGCTGGTTCGACATCCGGCGCTGCCGCCAGGTAGCTTGCAGCGTTTCCGGGTCGATCGGCGCCTCGGTGAAGCACACTTCAAGCAGCGCGCCACAATGCGGGCAATTGTAGATCGCTTCGCCGATCGTAAAACGCGCGCGGCACTTCTGCTCGAAGCAGATCAACTCGGCTAGCATGATTAAGTATCTCCAATATGGTCGCCGTCAGTCTTCAGAATGGCGTGGTTTCTTTGCATGGTCAGCCGCGCCCGCGCCGCCCCGAAGGTTTCGCATTGATCCACCTGCTCTATGGCGGCATCTGCAACACCGATCTTGAGCTGCAGCGTGGCTATTACGGTTTTCGCGGGACGCCGGGGCACGAGTTCGTCGGCGAGGTAGTCGCCGCGGATGACTCCGCCTGGATCGGCCGCCGCGTGGTTGGTGAAATCAACCTCGCCTGCAGGAAGTGCGAGTGGTGCCGGCGAGGGCTCGGCCGTCATTGCCCGCGGCGCACCGTGCTGGGGATCGTCAAGCATCCCGGCGCATTCCGGGAATATCTCACTCTGCCGGAGCACAATCTTCATCGGGTTCCAGACGTCATCCCGACCGAGCACGCGGTCTTCATCGAACCGCTCGCCGCTGCCTGCGAGATTCTGGATCAGGTTAAGATTCCAGCCGGCGCCAAGATCGCTGTGCTGGGCGACGGAAGGCTGGGTCTGCTGATCGGCCAGGTGTTGCACGCGCATGGCGCGGAGGTGCACCAATACGGACATCACAAGGAAAAGCTCAACATCGCTATGGCCAACGGCATCGAGGCGCGCCTGGTTCGCAAGCTGCCCGCCGCCGAGTATGGCTGGGTGGTGGACTCCACCGGATCGAGCGAAGGGCTGCGGCAAGCGGTGCAAATGACGAGGCCACGCGGCACAGTGGTAATGAAATCGACAGTACATGGTTTAGTGGCGATCGACTCGGCGCCCGTGATCGTGAATGAGATCACACTGGTCGGCTCGCGTTGTGGCCGCTTCGAGCCCGCCATCCGCTTGTTGAAGAACGGCCAGGTAAGAGTCGACCGGCTCATCTCTGAGGTACTGCCGCTGAGCCGTGCACCACTCGCCTTCCGGCGCGCGGCGATGCCGGGTGTATTGAAAATACTGTTGCAGGGATAAGAGCTGTAACATCTGTAACCGGGCTGGCCTTGTCACCGGACCACGATGGTGGTACTCTTCCAACAGCCTTGGAGAACCCAATGGAACTCCACGAATCCGAATGCCCGCTCTGCCTCGGGCACATGCAACGCGAGGAGCGTGAGGGAACCGCCTGGCTGTTTTGCCCCAACGGTTGCCCCACGGAATACGAAGCTCCGATTCGCAAGCCGGCCGCCGTCGAAGCGGGGATGCCGGAGCCCGCGCTCCAGGCCCGCGCCGCCGGATCTTGAGAGAGATCGGTGACTCCTTCAACACTCCCATCTCGAAAGCTGCGCCGCGGAAGCAGCACTCACAAAACGCTTGCAAACTTATGAAATATAGTCTACCATAAGAAAGTGGTTATGAGTAGTACAACCCCGGATCAAGTCTATCGCGCCATTTCAGACCGCACTCGGCGCGGCATCCTGGATTTGCTCGCCGGTTCGGAACGGTCGGTCAAAGAGCTGACTGCGGCGTTCTCCATTTCGCAGCCCGCCATTTCTCAGCATCTGCTCGAGCTGCGATTGGCAAAGCTGGTGGTGGCGCGCAGGGTCCATCGCGAGAACCGCTATCGCTTGACCAGTGCGCCGCTTGGCCAGGTGGTCGCATGGCTCGATAAGTATCGCCATCTGATCGATCCGGCTGGGCATCATTGGGCCATCGGACCGGTTGAGACTGAAGATTCGAAATGAAGGAGCAGTCATGGCTGTAAAGGGATCGGAACCGTCACTGGGAGTAATCGTGCCGTGCCTGGTGGTGGCCAATGTAGACGAAGCGTTGCGATTTTATCGAGAGGCCTTCGGCGCCGAAGAGCTCTATCGCTCGCCCTGCGCGGGCGGCGTTGGCCTGCATGTAAACGTACGCATCTGGAATTCGCTGGTGTGCCTTTCGCAGGAAGAGCCGCAAGTGCGCTCGAACCGCGTGGAGTACTCCATGCTCGCATCGCCCGGGACGCTGGGTGGCTCCACCTGCATATTCCAGGTTCGGGTTGCGGATGCCGACGAAGCATTCGAGCGCGCGGTGCGATCCGGCGCCGCGCCGACTATGCCGCCCACGGATATGTTTTGGGGCGACCGTTATGGATTGGTCCAGGATCCGTTCGGGTACGTATGGGCCATCACGGCAGTGCAAGAGGTACTGGCTCCGGAAGAGATTGCCGCGCGGTTGGGCATGCCCGTAGGAGGGAAATAACAATGATAAGAACTGCAATTCTAAGCGTGATAATATGCGGCGTTCTGCCCCTAGCGGCGCAAAGCGTCTCCGAAAAAACTGACGATTCAGCATGGAAGAAGCTCGAATTCGTGCTGGGCAAATGGACCGGAACTGCCGGCGAGAAAGACACGCCGCACGGCGCGGGTGGAGGCGGCTTTTCGTTTGAGCCGGAGTTGAATCGGAAGATTGTCATTAGGAAGAATAACGCCGCGTACAACTCCGGTCTGCGCCACGACGATCTGATGGTGATCTATCTGGACGAACCGAAGGACACGCCGCGTGCCATCTACTTCGATACCGAAGGGCACATCATTCGCTATAACCTGACGTTTCCGGCGCCCAATAATGTTGTCTTCGAGTCGGATGGAACCCAGCCCGGGCCGCGGTATCGTCTGTCCTACTGGCTCAATGGCCGCGCGCTCGACGGGAAGTTTGAAGTCGCGCCGCCAGGCGCGGAGTACAAGCCCTATATGCAGTGGACGGCGAAGAGAGACTGATTCCGTTACCTCAAATCGGCGGGTTCGAATCCTACTTACGGCCTTTTGCGTTTTTCATTCTGAGATGCGATGCGCCACGTAGTTTACCTATGGGAGCGTTCGACCGGCGCGCAGGTCTTGGTCAGATTAGCAGACGGGGTTTGAACCGGGAGAGATTTGATTGGGTGATTCGGACCTAGGTGCTTGATTGGGAACGGGAAAGTTTTTTTCGCATGGAGCGTCACTGGGGTTTTGGGGGAGGCGAAGGGATATCAGTGCCTGGCGTGGGGCGCTGGTGTGCCATCGGACCATTTGCCGACCCAGACCATAAAGATAGTCGCGCGCTCTTCCGGGTCGGCCGCCGCGATAATAGGCGAACCCGGCAGATTGGCTCCCCAGCTTTTCTCCGCGTTGCCCGCAACGAAAAACATCAGATGGGGATGCCAGCTCATGTCGTTGTCGCTGAGGTACTGCTGTTTCGACATCATGTAGCACATCGCTCCAGGCTCCAGCCCGGGCAGCTCCTTTTTATCCAGAGCGGAGGAGGTGGCTTGCACGATCTGCTCCTTCGATTTTCCCGCCAGCACCAGTTTGGTCTTCATCAGGAAGATGGGCACAAAGGTCCTTGCAGCCGCCGCATTGAAGCAAATGGGGGAGCGCACTTTGGGATTCCAGAAATCCGGTTGGTCGGTAGCTGCGCCCCAGGATCGCTCCACCAGGCAGAGAAAGCCATTGCTGCCCTTCACTGCGGTGACGTATCCGGCCCGGCTCAGCACCATCACTTCAGCGGCGTCGGAGATGGATGCTGGGGCGGCGGTGCGCGCCAGCGCGATTTCGGATTGCTGGTCCGATATCAGGTACCGATCAAGCGGGGCCATGGTGGGATAGGAAGCATTCTCCGCGTGCGCGAGGAATACGAAAGCGAAGAAACTGAGCGTCGTTTTCAGCATTGAACTCTCCTGTCCGTGCACTGCCCGGTTCAGGTTTTGGAACACATCCGGTCTTGAGATTGCGAGACGGCTTTTGTTGCCTCGATTAGATCACAGGAAGGCCGAAGCGGTCAATACTCGTAACCAAGGTTGAAGCGACCTGGATTGCCTTCGATGTGTTAACGATCGGATCTGCACTGGTAGGAAGCGTGATGGACCCATGCGGACCGGAACTTGGAAAAGTGAACGGCATCGGGGGTTACGTCAGGTGGCGGACTCGAAGCCCTTTATAAGCGCCGGCAAGACCCAGAAACTTGAGTCTAGAACGCGTCGTCCCGCAACAACTGGCCCGGGTTCACCGCCATGGCGCGCAACGCCGGCGCTGCAACGGAGGCTAGCACCACGATCGCGCAAGCAACGGGAACAATGGCGAAAACCTGCAAGTCAAAGCCGCTGGTTTCGAAGAGGTTCAAGCCACTCCCGAAGACGCGGCTTAGCGCCGCGCCGGTGGCTGTGCCAATTAGGCCTCCGATCGCGGCCAGCCTGCCGTAGTGGCGGTAGACCATTCGGGCGATGTCTGCACGCCCGGCTCCCATGGCCATCCTTACACCAATCTCACGCCTGCGCTCGCTGAGATTATAAGTAGCGGCCGCGTACATGCCTCCAGCAGCCAGCAGCAGCGCCACAAAGGCGAGAATCCCTAGCAATCTTCGGCGCGTTTCCGACGGACTCAGTGCCGAAGCCACCAGTGCCCCCACATCTGTCGAGAAGACCAGCCGCCGGCTTGGATCGGCTGCCGCCACCAACTGGCTCAGAGCCTTGAGAGACACAGCGTGACCTCCCGACGTTCGAATGAGAATGACGGCGTTCGCGGACGCGGGCTTTTGAATATCGGAAAAGAACAGTTCTGGCTCGGGTGGCGCCGCAATGGCAATCTCGCGGGCATCTCCGGCCATGCCAACGACTTCACAGGCTCTAGAGCCGGATCCGGCTGCCAAGTCGATCTGTTTACCGATGGGGTTGTCGCTCGACCAAATGAGACGGCTGAACGACTGATTCACGATCGCTGCACAGGGAGCGCCTTGCGTATCGTGGCGGTCAAAGGTCCGGCCCCGCAGCAATGGAATTCCCATGGTCGAGAAATAGCCGCCACTAACAGATTGAATCGGGATGGGTGGCAGCCGCAGCCAAGCCCCTTCATCGGTTCGCGCGGAGATCCCCAGAGACATTCGCGCACCGGTAAGCATGGGCGTGCTGCCTATCGCGGCGGACTCCACGCTTGGTAAACGCGAGAGCCTATTCAGAGACTCATGCAGCTTTAATATAGAGGCCGGAAAACCCAAGCCTCCACGGTCGAACACAACGTACGACAAGCCACCGGCGTTGAATCCGAAACTAACGTTGGAAAGCCGGTACACGCTTTTTGCGAGAAGACCGAAGCCGGACATAAGCACCACGGCTGCAGCCACCTGAGCCACGATCAGCAACTCCTGGAGCCGCGACGCCGTAAATGACAGATGGCCATTCTCCCAGCGTTTGTTGATCAGGGAGGTTACTTCCAGTTTTCGAAGTAGAACCGTGGGCGTCGCCGCACAAACCAGGCTCGACGTTATGGTCAGACTGATGCCAAAGACGAAGACAGAACCGCTCATGCTCGACACATGAACCTCGGCGCCCAGGGCAACAGCGGCAATAGCGGCCGCAGCCGGTAACAACAGAAGAGACAAAACGATCGCGATCAACCCAGCCCCCAGCGCCAAAAATAGGGTCTCGCAAAGCATGTCGAGCGATATGCGTGCAGCATTCGACCCCAGCGCCAGTTGAATTCCCAGATCGCGCGCCTTCCTCATGCGGCGCGCGAGTAAGAGCTGTCCGACGTTCAAACATGCCACGAGTTGGATGGCCAAACAGGCGCCCAATAGTAAGGCCAGAATTCGTCGAGCCGGACCCACCAATTGGTCGGCGAGCGAAAGAACTTCAAAGCGATCGGCGTTGGAACTCGCGTGTCCAGGAATGGACACCGGCTGAAGAGCTGCAATCTCACGTTGGGCATCCGCTGGAGAGAAGCGTGGGGCGACCCTCGCGATAGCCAGTTTGTCGCCGACCTTCCAAGCTTCCGCCGGGTCGTCGGGGCTTTGGTCGGGAACCCAGATGTCCGCAGCGCTCACCGGACGGTGCAACGCGCCAGACATGACGCCAATGACGATGAAGTCTTTACCGTCGACCCCGATATGTCTTCCTAGAACGGCAGCGTCCGCTGAGAACTCGTTCGACCAGAGCGCATGGGACAGGATCGCCGTTCCGGCGCTGCTCGGACCGAAGTCAGCGATGCTGAAGGGCCGGCCCAGCACCGGCCGCAGCCGCAAAGCTTCCAAAAGCCCTGGCGAAATCACCGACTTCGTGATCCCCGAGGGGTTCCCGGATTTCGCCGCCATGGAGCCTTGTATCTCCTGTTGATATCCGAGCGCCTCAAAGCAGCGCGTTCGATTTCTCAGAACGGCGAAATCGGCCCGGCTGAGGCGCCAATGGGCGTCACCAGCGCCACCGCGTTTCTTCACCACTTCGACGATCCGTTCGGGGCCTTCGTACGGGATCGCTTTAAGAACCGCCACCTCCAGGACCGCATAGCAGACACTGGACAGAGCAATCCCACAGGCTAGCATTAGCAGGGCGGGAATTGTGAACCGAGGGCTTCGGTACAGCGAACGAAACGCGTAGTGTAGAAGCTGTGACATCTGTTCTTCTCAATCCACCAGCAAGACTGACATGCTCATGTCTTTTACTACAAATGGAAAGTGACAACCACAATGCCGCCGACCGCGGACTCCTGCACGGGTCCAAACGCGCGGGAATCGAGCGACCCTGCCCTGTTATCGCCTAATACAAATAACTTTGCATACGGAATCTCCACGTCCCGCGCCCGATCTTCTCCCACCGGCCAACTGTCCTGCTGTTTTCGCACTGGTGTCGCGTAGAATCCGTGGGGGTCGCCGGCTGGAACACCATTCAAGACCAGCGACCCGGAGTCGATATGCACACGATCGCCGGAGGTCGCCTCGACACGCTTGACATACATCTCAGTTGCCGGCCGATTGGGGGCGGTGAAGACGACAACTGTGTGGCGCTGGAGAATCAGCCGCCTTGAGAACAATTTTCCCAATGCGCCCCCCAACTTGAAAACTAATAGACAATCTCCGTCGTGAATTGCAGGCTCCATCGACGTGGACTTAGCCTCAACGACATCGAAAGAATAGGAAAAGAGAATCACACCCACGGCGCCTGCTATCAGCAAAGCACGCGATTTCATATCAATCGCATGGCTTGCCTACCACCGCTATACCTTGGGCAGCCAG
>DASQGY010000317.1:0-24471 GCA_035632375.1 Bryobacteraceae bacterium
ATGGAAATACGGAATCACCCAAGCCGGATGCGGCTTCGAGAACTCGGTCTGCATCCAGTGGAACTGCGCGCTGTCCTCCAGATAAGCCGGCCGGGCCGGACCGGATTCGCTGTTCGTGGTGCTGTCCAGCGCGAAGAATTGCGCCAGGCCGCCGTAAGTGAACGTGTAGTAGCGCGCGGGCTTGGATTGCGGGAACGCGAAGTTGTCGAGAATCGCCGGCAGGTCGCGACGCTGCTCCGTCTCGTTGCCATCATGATTCCCCAGCGTCGGGTAAAAAGGCACGCGCGCGATCAGCGGCTCATAAGGCTCAAAGAACTTGGTGGCCCAATCCGAATCGTCGGCGCCGGTGTGTCCGATGCCGCCCAGGAAACTGGCCAGGTTGCCGTAGATGTTGTCGCCCAGGCTCAGGATGAAGCGCACCGGGTTGTCGGTTTTGGCGCGCCGTTGGAACTCGTCCCACATGGCGCGCGCCACCAGATACTGCGGGGCTCTCCCCGTGCCGAAGTCGCCGATGACGAAGAAGACCAGCCGCTCGGCCTTGGCTTCCCAAGTGTGAACGTCCCCTTGCCCAATCACCGCGCCAGCGATCGAAACCTTGTAGCTGTACGACCGGTTCGGCGCAAGATCGGCCACCACCAGTTGGCTCGCGCGGGTCAGCATTTTACGGCCGGCGATTTCGACGGTCGCTTCCCCATGCGAAGGTGCAGTGCGGCCGATAGTATTCACGCCATCGGCCGTGCCCCAGGACAGCTCGACGTAGTCGGGCCCCAAGTCGGTGACGTAGGTGTAGTATTTCTGCGCGCCGGCGGGCAGCGCCAGTATGAAGAGAAGGAGCGGAAGGAAACGAGTCGTGGAGCGCCTCTATTGCGGCTGCTTCGCGGTTCCTGTTTCGCGCGCCAGGCGGACTTTGGCGTCTTCCAGCTTCTTTTGGACCTTGGCCACTTCGGTATGATCCAGGTCGCTTGGCGCGCTGGTCTGCCATTCTTTCAGCGAACTCTGCCATTGCGCGATCGCTTCCCGGATCTTGCCCTCGTGGAAGTAGACATCGCCCAGATGGTCGTGAACCGTGGCGTCGCGCGACATGAACTGCAGCGCGTGTCGCAGCTTTTCCTCAGCCTCAGGCAGCTTGTTCAGGCGGAACAGAACCCATCCCAGGCTGTCGAGATACGCACCGTTGTTGGGCTCGCGCGCCAGGGCCTTGACGATCATGTCGCGGGCTTCTTCCAGGCGAATGTTGCGATCCGCGAACATGTAGCCCAGGTAGTTGAGCGCCGATCCGTTGTCCGGATTGATGGCCAGCACTTTGCGAAACTCGTCTTCGGCCGCGGTGTAGTTCTTCTGGCGTTCGTACATGGCGCCGCGCATGAAGACGATCGCTTCCTTGTCCTCGCTCGAAGTGGACAGTTTCTCGGCGGAATCCAACGCCTTGGCCATTTCGCTGAAGTTCTTCGCCTTCTCGTAGATCTGGGCCAAGCTGACGTAAGTCTCGCGATCGTTCTTGCCGTCCATCAGTTTGCGGGTTTCCGAAACGGCCTGATCGATCTTTCCCAAGTCGGCGAGCAGCGATGCGTGCACCGCGCGGACCACGCGGTCGGTGGGGTACTTCTTGATGGCCGCTTCGGATTCCGCTTCCGCTTTGGGGAAATCCTTGGCCAAGCGGTAGGTTTCGACAATCTCCGCCGAGGCGCGCGAGGCCGAGTCGGGATCGAGTTCGGCGATCTGCCGGTAGACGTCGACGGCGAGCGTGTACTGCTCGCTCGAACGATAGAGGAATCCGAGCCGGTCGAGGAGCGTCGCTCGATTGGTGCGCTCGGCCGCGGTGTAGGTCTTCTTCGCCGTAGTATCGAGGATGCCTTTCAAGGTCTTGATTGCATCGGGGAGTTTGCCTTCGGCCTCGAGCAGCGTGACGTCGTTGTACTGGATCTCGAGGTTGGAGGGATCCACTTCCTTGGCCTTCTCGGCGGCCTGCCGCGCTTTAGCGAAATCGCGCTTGGTGCGGTAAATCTGCGAAATCCGAAGCAGCGACGGCGCATCCTTCGGATCTTCGCCTACCAGTTCCTCATAAAGTTTCAGAGCGTCGTCGGCTTGATCGGACAGCAGCAGGTCCTGCGCCAGGGCGTGCTTGAGGTCGGAGTTTCCGGGCTGTTGCAGCAGCGCCCGCCGCAGCATCTCGGCTGCCAGCGAGTAGTCCTTCATTTGCTCGTAGACACCGGCGAGATTGGTGAGGCTCCGCGGGCTGGGATTCTTGTCAGCTACTTTCCGCAGCAGGTCGGCCGCGGCCTTGCTGTCGCCGAGATCGGTGTAGACCATGGCGAGACCAGTCATGGCGTCTTCGTTTTCCGGATCCAGCTCCAGCGCCTTTTTGTATGCCGTAATAGCGCCAGTGGAGTTCTGCGCGATCTTGTCCAGACGCCCCAGCATCAGCCAACTCTCCGCATCCTTCGGATCGCCGGCGGTGATCTTCTCGTACTGCTCGATGGCTTTCTTGATCATGCCCTCGTCGACGCGGTTGGTTTGGGCATCACCGATGAGGTGCGTGTAGATGCGGGCCAGCAAGCGGCGGGAGTTGAGATCGGTGGGATTTTGCTTCAGGTTATCTTCGGCTTCGAGGACGGCCTCGCGCAAACGCCCGGACTGGATATAGAGGTCGGAGAGTTCCTCGGCGATGAAGATCGCGGACGGGTCGGCCTTCATGGCGGCGCGGTAGTTCTCGACCGCCTTGTTGAAATAATCCCGGCTGCCCGAACCAGCCGCGAGTTCGGCGTACAAATGGCCGAGCGAGTAATTGTAGTAAGCAGCTCCTTTGTCGGTCTTTGCCTCCGGTTTTGGCGCGGGCGTGGTCTGGGCGAAGGAGGCCGCAGCCGTGAACAGAAGGCAAGTTAGGATTGCGAACCGTTGTATTGGGATCATGAAGAAGCGCTCTCTTTCCCTGACCCAGATCGCAGGATCGGGGGCGGGCGTGTCGTTACCTTCAGTATAACCCTGAATCTGGATTAGGGTCGCTGCGCTCTTATTCCTGGCGCAGCGAAGTCATCGGGTCGATGCGGATGGCGCGGCGGGCCGGGATCCAGGAGGCCAGGATGGCGATGGAGAGCATCATCAGGAAGACCACCGCGTAGGTAAGCGGATCGGTCGGTTGGACGCCGTAGAGGATCTGACCCAGCAGTCGTCCGAGAGCGAGCGCGGCCCCGAGACCGAGGACAGTGCCCGACCCGATCAGGATGGCGGCGTGTTGCGCAATCATGCCGAGGACTTGGCTCTGGCTGGCGCCGATGGCCATGCGGATTCCGATTTCGCGCGACCGGCGGGAGACAGCGTAGGCCATCACGCCGTAGATTCCCGTGGCCGCGAGGATGGCGGCGAGAACGCCGAATGCGCCGAGGGCGGAGGCGGCAAGTCGCGCGGGGAACAGCGGGAGGTTGAGCATGTCGACCATGGATCCGGTGGCGTAGAGAGCGACGTTCGGATCGAGCTCGCGGACCGCGGCGCGGATCAGGCGAAGGGCTTCATTGGAGCTGAGCGGCGTGCGCGCCACCAGGGACACGTTCGCTCTATAAGACGCCTCGAGCGGCGTCCAATAGGCGCTCTGACGATGCTCGGTGAGCGAGAAGTACTTGCCATCTTCGGCGAGCCCGACGATCTGGTACGGCCTGTTGTCAGGCCCAATGGTGAAGCGTTTGCCGAGGGGCTCTTGACCAGGCAGCAGTTTGTCGGCGAAGGCCTTGTTGACGATCGCAACCCGGGGTGCATCCCGATTGTCGCGGAGATCGAACTCGCGCCCGTTCAACAGGCGGGTCTGCATCGTCTTGAAATAATCGGGTGAGACCGTATAGTCGTAGGCGATCGGTGCATCGGTAGGCTTTGGCCGTGGTTGGCCCTCAATAAAGATACTGGACGACGAGCTGTTGAGCGACAGAGGCGCAATGTCGACCATCGCGGCGGACTCGATTCCGGGGATGGCGCGCACCTTTTCGAGCAGGCGGCGATGAAATTCGCGGCCTTGCGGCGGCTTGTAGCCCTGGATATTCAAGTCGTAGGAAACTGTCACCGCGCCCTTGGGGTTGTAACCGATGGGTGCGTCGAAGGCCTTTTGCAGGCTCTTGACGACTAGCACGGAGCAAACCAGCAGCAGCGCGGATAGCGCAACTTGCGTCGCGACCATGTAATCGCGCAAGTGCCAGTGGCGCAGCTTTTCCGACGCGGCCTCGTTCTTGAGCGCCGGGACCAGATCGGTCTTCGTGGACTGCCAGGCGGGCAACAATCCGAACAGCACCGTGGTGAAAAGCGATACCAGGAAGGCGAACAGGAACACGCGGTAGTCTGCCGTGACGTTCACGAGAATCGGAAAGTCGATGGGAGGACGCCAGCCGGCGAGGGCGCTGGTAATCCATCGGGCGAGGAGAGCGCCGCCAGCGCCGCCGATGAGGGCGACCACCATACTCTCGGTAAGAAGCTGCCGGATCAGGCGGCCGCGAGCTGCGCCGAGGGCGAGTCGGATGGCGGTTTCTTTCCTGCGATCCGCCGCGCGGGCGAGCAACATGCTGGCCAGATTGGTGCAGGCGACGAGTAACACCAGGCTGGAAACGCCGAACAGCACGGACGCGAATCCGATGACGGGCCCGCGGATGTAGTTACCGGCCAGTCCTGACGGCGTGAGAACCAGCTTCATGCCGGCGTCTACCTTCGGATACTCTTCGGCGAGCTGACGCGCGACGCTGTTGATACTGGCCTCGGCCTGCGCCATGCTGACGCCCGTCTTCAAGCGGCCGCCGACGAAGGTGTTGCTGTTTGCGCGTACATCCAGATTGCCGGAGCCGCCTTCGAGCTCCTTTTGCATCATCATGGGGAAAAAGACTTCGGGCTCATAGAAAAGTTCGGTGCCGAAGAAACCGCGCGGCATGACGCCCAGGATGGTGAAGTCCATGCCGTTGATTTTGACCACGCGGCCGATGGCGCTGGTGTCGCCGCCAAAGCGCTTCTGCCAGCATGTGTAGCTGAGGACAGCGAGCGGGTGGCCGCCCGGCTTCACATCGTCTTCGGGCTTGAAGGCGCGGCCGGCGATGGCGCTGACGCCCAGCACGTCGAAGTAATTGCCAGTGACCAGGTAGCCCCAGATGCGCTGGCTGGCGCCGGGCAGTCCGAGACTCACGGGCAGGATGCGGTAGCCCATCAGGCCGGAGAGGACGGTGTTGCGGTCGCGGATGTCGCGGTAGTTTGGAAAGCTGAGCGACGGAAAAGTGTTGCCGCCGAGCGTCTCATTGACGCTGACGATCCGGGAGGCGTCGGCGACCGGAAGCGGGCGCAGGAGGACGGCGTTGATGGCGCTGAAGACCGCGGTGTTCGCGCCGATTCCGAGGGTCAGCGTAAGGATGGCGACAGCGGCAAAGCCGGGATTCTGGCGAAGTCGCCGGAGGGCGAGACGGAGATCTAGCAGCAGGCGGTCCATAATAGGCTGTGTTGGAAAACGCAGGGAGGAGACGAAAGGTTCCGTTTGATTGCGCTGCCTATAGTGGTGGGCCCTACCGGCTCCGGTAAGAGCGATCTGGCGATTGAGCTTGCGCTGGCTATCGGCGGGGAAATCGTCAACTGCGACTCGCTGCAGATTTACCGGCACTTCGACATTGGGACGGCCAAAGTGCCCGAGGCGGAGCGGCGGGGCGTACCGCATCATCTGATCGATCTGATTGAGCCTGGCGAACTTTTCAGCGCGGGACAGTACGGGCACGTTGCGCGTCAGGCTTTGGGGGAGATCGCGGGGCGCGGGCGTGTGCCGATCGTGGTGGGCGGGACGGGTTTTTATTTGCGCGCGCTGCTGGAGGGGCTGTCTCCGGGTCCTGCGCGGGATGAATCGATTCGCCAGAAATTGTCGGCGCGCACTTCCGTGAGGCTGCACCGGATTCTTTCGCGACTCGATCCGGTGGCTGCGGCGCGCATCCATGCGAACGACAAGAACAAACTCATCCGGGCGCTGGAGGTGCGGTTGGTGGAAGGGAAACCGATCACGGCGATGTTCGAACAGGGGCGGGATCCGCTGACCGGATTCCGACCGATCAAGATCGGGCTTTCGCCGCCGCGCGAGATGCTGTACCGGCGATTGGATGCTCGAGCCGAGCGCATCTTCGAAGAGGGCTTGCTTGAGGAAGTGCGTGGCATCTTAGCCCGCGGGGTGCCGCGCGACGCCAAGCCGTTTGAGTCCCTCGGTTACAAACAAGCGTTGCAAGTGGTGGAGGGGCAACTCACCATGCAGCAGGCTCTGGAATCCACGCAACAGGAAACGCGACGGTACGCTAAGCGGCAGCTAACCTGGTTTCGAAAAGAACAAAACGTGCACTGGATCGCAGGTTTCGGAGACGATCCGGCGGTACAGCAGCAAGCCCTGGCGATAATTCAATAAATTCCTCGGCACTGAATCTCCATTTCAACGTACTTACAAGTGAAGTTAGTAAGCACGAATTGAGGAGATAACAAAATGATTAAGAAGTCACTATTCGCTTTGGTCATTCTGGGCCTGGCGGTGGCGAACGCGGCGACGAGTTACAAGGTTTTGTTTTCGAAAGATGTAACGATCAACGGCGCGACACTTAAGGCTGGGGAGTACAAAGTTCAGCTCAGTGAAGGCACGGCAACGCTGAAGCAAGGCAAGACGGTGGTGGAGGCGCCGGTCAAGCTGGAGAACAACGCGGAGAAGTTTCGCACCAACGGCTTGAAGCTCACCGAAGGAGAGTTGGACGAGATCCGCATCGGCGGGACGCATACGCGAGTGGTGTTTGACAAACCAGGCGTGGCGAAGCGCTGAATTAAAGACTACACTGGAGTGAATGCGGCGAGTAATTATCCCGATATTGCTCGCCGCCGCAACTTGCGCCGCACAGGAACCCTTCGAACGCGTGCTGCAACTCGCCCGCACCCGGCGGAAAATGGCGCAAGTGCTGACCCATTTGCCGGACTACACCTGCGTAGCCACCACGCAACGAATCGCACAAGGTTCCAAGGAACACAGCGCACGGGTCGCGGACACTCTGCGGTATGAGATTGCCCACTTTGACGGCAAAGAGCTGTGGGCGTGGCCGGGCGCAGCGAAATTTCAGGACACGCCACTCACCAGCATGGTCCAAAACGGAGTGATCGGCAAAGCCGATTTCGCGCTGCATGCACGGGCCGTCTTCGTGGATGGAAACGCCAATGTGAAGTTCGGCGGCGAGCAGGACTTGGAGGGGCGGCGCGCGCTCCGCTGGGATTTCACGATACCGGTTTTCGCCAGCGGCTGGACCATCGTGTCCCAAGGGCGATCCGTTGTGGCCGGCTCCAGCGGTTCGTTTTGGGCCGATGCGAACACGCTGGACGTGCTGCGGCTCGAAATCCGCACCGACGGCTTACCACCCGACTTTCCGCTTAGCAACGCTGCACAGACGATCGACTATGCACAAACGCAAACCGGTTCCGGCAGCGTGCTGCTGCCACAGACGGCTCTGCTGACAATGGAACTCGCCGATGGTGGGCGCAGAAGCAATCTCACCGAATATAGCCATTGCCGCCGGTACTCAGGTGAGGCGCAGATTTCATTTGGAGCGGCGCCCGAAGCGGGCGCGACCCCAACGCTAGCGCCGGTGAAGCCCCTCGAAGTATCGCTGCCGCCGGGATTGACGGTTCGGGTGAAGTTGAAATCCCCGATTGATTCCAAGACAGCCGTGGTCGGGGATGCATTGGAAGCGACGATCGCCGCCGATGTCAGCGATCACGGAAGTATGCTGATTCCCAGCGGTGCGCTGCTCACCGGGCGAATCCGGCGGCTGGAGCAGCGCGACGACGGCACTCAGTACTTCATTGTTGGCGTCGAATTCGACGACATCGAATTTCCCGGCCATCATGCGCGATTCTTCGGCTCGCTGAAGAGCGCAGGCGCGGAGGAGGTGGAAATCGATTTGTTTATGGGTTCTACTCGAACAACCAGGGTGCAACAGAACAGCATCAACGAATCGAGAGTTGGAAGTTTTCATCTTGCGGATGTGCCCGGCGTCGCTACGCTCTTCGTGAAAGGGGCCAGGTTCCGGCTTCGCGAAGGCACGCAGATGGTGTGGGAGACGCGATAGGGATCGACCTGGGCCAAAGGGTTTTGAATCGTTGTCGAAGCTTGTGTGCATCGTGTCCTCGGCCCAACTTGTGAAGCATCGGACGGCGTTTCCTGCGCGTGGAGCGAGGCGAGTGCGGCGGTGCACAGTCACGGGTGGAGATCGGTTGACTTCAATAATCTCAACAGGGGCCTCATCACCGCCCCGCGCTAAGATAAGTGCGTGCGGCGTATTCTGCTTGGCTCGGTTTGCTTTTCGCTGTTTCTCGCGGCGGCGCGGGCCGATACGTATCTGGTCCTTCCGTTTTTCAACCTCACTAAGAATGCGAACTTGAACTGGGTTGGCGAGAGCGTGGCGGAAACGCTGGGGGAGTCGCTGGGTTCCGAAGGGTTGATGGTGCTGAATCGGGACGACCGGGTGGAAGCGTACCGGCGACTGGGGATCCGGCCGTATTCGCTGCTGACCAAGGCTTCGGTGGTGAAGATCGCCCAGGAGCTGGATGCCGAACATGTGATCTTCGGGCAGTTCGATTTGAAGGCGGTGCCGGACTCGGCGGCGAAGAGCAGGGGGTCGCTCGCGATCACCGCCAGTATTGTGGATCTGAGACGGATCAAGGAAGGGCCGGAGTTTCGCGAGTTGGGCGCGCTGGAAGATCTGGCGGCGATCGAGGGGCACCTGGCCTGGCAAACTCTGCGTTTTCTGAAGCCCAATTCGGCGCCGGCGGAGTCTCAGTTCCGGGAGCGGCATCCCGCAGTGCGGGTGGATGCAATCGAGAACTACGTGCGCGGCTTGCTGGCGTCCAATGAGGACGAGGAGCATCGCTTCTTCACACAAGCGGCTCGGCTGGATGCGCACTACTCGCAGCCGTGCTTTCAGCTCGGGAGGCTGCTGTGGAAGAAGAAGGAATACAAGTCGGCCGGGGAATGGTTCCAGAAAGTGGCTCCCACGGCGGCGCATTATCACGAGGCGAATTTCTTTCTGGGGCTGTGCCGGTACTACGGGGGCGATTACGCCGGCGCGCGCGAAGCGTTCCAATTGGTGGCGAGCGTTGTGCCGTTGAACGAGGTGTACAACAACCTGGGCGCGGCTGAATCGCGGGTGAGCGCCGCGGAAGCGCTGGACAATTTCCGTCGCGCGCTGGAAGGCGATCCGAACGACACAGGGTATCTGTTCAACGTGGGATACGCGCTTTGGAAGCAGGGCAACTTCGCCGATGCGACGCGGAGTTTTCGCGCCGTGCTGGAGCGCGATCCGAAGGATGTGGAAGCGAGCCTGCTGCTGGATCGTTGCGCCAAGCAAAGCGGTCCGCGTCCCGGCGACACCCGGACCGAAGGGCTGGAGCGGGTGAAGGCGACCTTCGAGGAAAGCGCGTACTGGCAGTTGAAGGCGGTGCTGCAGCCGGAGAAAGAGTGAGGGTGGAATTCCAGGGATCGATGCGGAGAGGAATTCAAGAATTCATGAATTCAAGAATTCGAGGAAGCGCCTTCGGGGGGATTCTTGGATTCTTGAATTCTTGGATTCCGCGAGTCCTGTGAGCGCTCCGAGTCCCCCGCCGCGGTTCTTTCCTGGGCTCGAGTCGCTGCGCGGCGTCGCGGCGCTCACCGTCGCGCTGTATCACGTGAGCTGGCAGAGCCATTTCGTTCACTGGAGCTTTGTCCGGAACGGTGCGCTGATGGTGGACTTCTTCTTTGTGCTCTCCGGCTTTGTGCTTTTTCATTCCTATGGCCAGAAGTTGGGGACCTGGGCCGCAACCGCGCGGTTCATGACGATTCGCTTTGGGCGCTTGTATCCGCTGCATCTCGCTTCACTCACGGCATTCGTTGTTATCGAATGCGCGAAGTGGAGTGCGGTGCGTTTTCAATTCGCCAACGTGGCGAGCGTACCCTTCGCGCAGAATACGCCCGGGGCGCTGATCGCGAACCTTCTGCTGATTCACGGCCTGGGTATTTACGACCAGCCCACCTGGAACACTCCGAGTTGGAGCATCAGCGTGGAGTTTTACATATATATGTTGTTTGCGCTGGTGGTTGGGGTGTTCCGGAAGAAGCCGCTGGTGTTGGCGACTTCCGGAGCGCTGGCGGTTGTAGGCCTGCTGGCTTCCTGGAGGGTGGCTGGTGGACTGGACAGTACTGCGAAGTATGGATTCTTTCGCGGCTTGCTTGGATTCTTCTGCGGAGTAATCGCCTGGCATTGCTATGACCGGCTGCGCGGACGGTTTGGCCGGCGGATGCTGGCTGGAGTGAGCGTGGCGCTGGGCGTTGCGGCCGTCGTCTTCCTCTGTTGGATGGAGCGCGGGCTGGCCGATTTTTTCGCGATCCCGCTGTTTGTGGGCATCGTGCTGGCGACCGCGCTGCTGGATTCACAAGGGGCCAGTTTGCTCGACAGCCGCGGTTTGGTGTGGCTGGGGACGATTTCATATTCGGTCTACATGGTTCACCCCGTGGTGGTCTGGGCTTTCGAATTTGTCCTGCAATATGTTCTGAAGCTGCCGCGGCCCGACTACTACGCGACTGGCGTGTGGACGGGCGACGCAGTGGTGCTGGTTTATGCCGCAGTGGTGTTAATCGTCTCCGGCTGGACCTTTCGCCACATCGAGGACCGGTTCCGGCGCAAGATTCGCGCGTCGGTGGAGGGGGAGAGGGCATAGAGAGTTCTGCGCGCTTACCCGCTCGCGGCGCAGTTTCGTATAATCCAGGAAGCTTATGGTGGAAGCGTTCGGAATTTCCGATGCCGGCTGCGTGCGTCCTAATAACGAGGACTGCTACCTGTTGTCGCCGGAGCAGGGACTCTATGTCGTAGCCGACGGCATGGGCGGGGCGCAGGCTGGGGAACATGCCTCGAAGCTGGCGGTGGACACCGTAGCTGAAGTTGTCGGTGGTGGGAATGCCGACGCAGAGACGCTGGCGCGGGCGTTTGAAGAAGCGAACAACCGCGTGATGAACGCGGCATCGAGCGACGCGAACCTGGAGGGCATGGGCACCACGCTGGTGGCGGCGCTGGAATCGAGTCCCGAACTGCTGATCGCGAGCGTCGGGGACAGCCGTGCCTATGTGTACGACGGCGAAGGACTGATCAGCATCACCGAGGATCAGACCTGGGTTCACGAAGTGGGACGCAAGCTGGGGATCGATGAGACTAGTCTGCGGACACATCCAATGCGTCATGTGCTCACCATGGCGATCGGCGTAAGCCCGGAGCTTCGAGTGCATTCCTACGCGCTGAAGCCCAAGGCGGGCGCGCTGATCCTGCTGTGCAGCGATGGGCTCCACGGCGTGGTGGAGGCCAAGGTGATCGCCGAGGCGCTGGCGGCAAACGGGTCGCTGGAGTCGAAATGCCGGCGTTTGATTGACGCCGCCAAAGCAGCAGGGGGACCGGACAACATCACCACTGTTTTGCTGCAAGCGCGCTGATAGCGCTGCGTTTACGGTCTTTTACACCGATTGGAGTAACCTCATGACGCGCCGGACCACCCAATATCTAGTGCGCGGTGTCTTCCTAATACTGTTGGCTTTGATCGGCGCGGGATTGCGCGGTCAAACGGGCGTGGTGAAGTTTGGCGGCCAAACGGTGCCAGGCGCGACCGTGGTGGCGTCGCAAGGCGATCGGCGAGTGCTGACCACCACCGATGAGGACGGCCGCTACGAATTTACGAATCTAGCGCCGGGCGCATACACGGTGGAAGTGCAGATGTTCGGATTTCAGACGGCGCGGCAGCAAGTGCAGATTAGTCCGGGGTCGCAACCCGTGCAATGGACTCTTCAATTGCAACAGCGTCCGGCGCAACTGGCGCAGCGCATGCAACAGCAGCAGCAAGCCGGATTCCGCGCGGCGCAGGATCAGGGTGAGCAGGCGGATCAAACGTTGAATGAAATTCCGCCGCCGGACAGTGGAGTGCGGACGGACGGTTCCAACGAAGCTTTCCTGGTGAATGGAACGCTGAGCAGTGGGCTGCAGAACGGGCAGGACGATTTCGGGTTGCGCGGGCCCATGGATCGTCCGTTTGGAATGATGGGTCCACCGGGCGCGGATGGACAACCAGGGCAACCCGGACAACCGGGTCAGCCAGGGCAACCGGGCGGTGGTCCGGGAGGGCGATTTGCGGGCGGCGGGCCGGGCGGTGGACCAGGTGGGTTTGCCGGACGCGGTGGTGGCGGATTCCCGGGCGGTGGTCCGGGCGGAGGCCGCGGCGCCGGTGGCGGCGGGCAGAGAGGCAACCGGCAAGGCGATCGTCCGGGCGGCAACGGTACGTATGTGGGCAATCGCGCGAACCGCGGACGGCAGGGCATCAACGGACAGGCGTCGTTCAGTCTGCAGAACTCGGCGGCGAACGCCAAACCGTTTTCGCTGACTGGCCAGGATGTGCCACAAGCCTCTTATGCGCAACTGCGCGGGACGCTGTCCTTGGGTGGTCCGCTGCGTATTCCGAAGATCTGGCAAAAAGACACGCAGACATTCTTCTTCATCAATTACGCTTTCACGCGAGCAAAGAACCCTTACAAGAACACCGCGACGGTGCCTACGCCGCTGGAGCGCACGGGCGACTTCTCGCAATCGGTGGCGAATGGTCCGGTGACGATCTTCGATACAACGACTGGAGCGCCGTTCGGCGGCAATCGCATCCCGGACAGCAAAATCAATTTCGCGTCGCGCGGGCTGCTGAACTTCTTCCCTCTCCCCAATCAGGCGGGTCTGGTGCAGAATTACCAGATTCTGACTTCTGTTCCATCCAATTCGGACAACTTGGCGGTGAGGCTGAACCAGAACATCACCAAGCGCGACCGGGTGGCGCTGAATCTGAACATGCAGCGGCGCGACGGGAATCCGGCGCAGCTTTTTGGCTTCGACGACACCACCAGCGGGACCGGTATCAACGTGAACCTCTCTTATACGCGCAACCTGGGAGTGAAGACCCTCAGCGTGCTGACGTTCGGTTTCAACCGCAATCGCAACGATACGCTGCCGTTCTTCGCTTTCAAGACCGATGTGGCGGCGCAGCTTGGGATCAAGGGAACGGCCAGCGATCCGATCAACTTCGGTCCGCCGAATCTATCGTTCACTAACTTCGGCGCGCTGACTGACGCCAGTCCGGTGTTGAGCCGCATCCAGGGCTTCAGCATCGGTGAGAACGTTTCCACCACGAAGGGCGCGCACAATATTACTACTGGCATCAGTTTCCGGCGGAATCAGTTGAACGTGCGAACGGATTCGAATGCGCGCGGCACGTTCACGTTTTCGGGATTGTCGACCAGCGCGTTCGATACATCCGGCAATCCGATTCCATCCACTGGTTTCGACTTCGCGGATTTTCTGCTCGGCTTGCCGCAATCGAGCTCGGTGCGATTCGGCGATTCGAGCACCTACTTCCGCGGCAATCAATACGGGGCTTTCGGGCAGGACGACTGGCGTCTGCGGCCGAACCTGAGCCTGAACCTGGGGCTGCGCTACGAGTATTTCAGTCCGCTGACGGAGAAGTACGGGCACGTCGCGAATCTGGATGTTGCGCCGGGATTCACCGCCGTGTCGGTGATTACGCCGGGCATGAACGCGCCGTACTCGGGATCGCTGCCGGCGTCGCTGATGAATCCGGATAAAAATAACTTTTCGCCGCGTACCGCCATCGTGTGGAAGCCGCTGCCGAAGAGCACGCGATTCAAATCGCTGCAGCTTCGCGCGGGATACGGAATGTACTACAATCCGTCGGTCTACAATTCCATCGCCAACAGGATGGCTGCACAACCGCCGTTCGCCAAGACGCAGAGTCTGTCGACGAGTTTGACGGATGTGCTGACGCTGCAAAACGGCCTGGCGAGTGCGCCGAGCCAGAAGCAGATTCTTAACACCTACGCGGTGGATCCAAACTATCGCGTGGGTTATGCGCAGACCTGGAACACGAATGTGCAAACCGATCTGCCAAAGTCGCTGGTGCTGGATGTCGGGTATCTGGGTACCAAGGGAACGCGGCTGGACATACAGCGTCTGCCGAACCGCGCACTGCCGGGATCGCCGCTAACGGCTGAGCAACGGCGGCAGATCGGCAACGCCACCGGGTTCACTTACGAGAGTTCGGAAGGCAATTCGATTTATCACGCGCTGCAGGTGCGGCTATCGCGGCGCATGCGCAGGGGCGTGGGATTCCAGGCTTTTTACACTTTCGGGAAGTCGATCGACAACTCGTCTACTTTCGGCGGTGCGGGGAATACGGTGGCGCAGAATGACAAGGACCTGCATGCGGAGCGCGGGTTGTCCAGCTTCGATCATCGCCACACGTTCAATCTGACTTCGACGTGGAGCTCTCCGAACCGGACGAACAAATGGCTCAAGGATTGGACGCTGCAGGGATCGACGAATCTGACCAGCGGATCGCCCCTGACGGCGCGCGTGTTGGGCAATCAATCGGACACGGGCGGCACGGGCGCGGTGGGCAGCGGGCGCGCGGATGCCACGGGGCTGGGTATCGACTGCTGCGGTCTGTTCTTCAATCCGGCGGCATTCACCATCCCGCCGAGCGGGCGATTCGGCAATGCGGGGCGGAACACCATCGAGGGGCCGGGGACGTTTTCGATCAATTCGTCGCTCAGCCGGTCGATTCCGTTGAGCGAGCGGCGGCGGATCGAGTTTCGGATGGAGGCGAATAATCTGACGAATCACGTGAACTACACCAATGTGTACACTACCGTGAACGCTTCAAATTATGGGCTGCCAAGCGCGACCGGGGCGATGCGGACGCTGCTGTTGAATGTGCGGTTCAGGTTCTAGCAAGATGCTGAATATGCTCAAAAACCGCTCGCTGTGGCGCACGCACTCGTGCGTGCCGTGTTCACACTCATGTGAACACAAGCTGGAACGGAAGCTAGTCAGCGTCGGCATGAGTGCCGACGCGGCACGCACGAGTGCGTGCGCTACACTCCTGCTGTTGTGTGTTGCGCTGGGTGCGCAGGTCCCGCAGACGCCTACGTTCAGCACTACGACCAATCTGGTGGTGCTCAATGTCACCGTGCGCGATAAAAACGGGAAGCTGATCGACAACCTGAAGAAGGAAGATTTCACCGTCTTTGAGGACGATAAGCCGCAGAGTGTTTCGATATTTGAACTGGAGCGGCTGAGCTCCGATGTTTTGCCGCCAACCAATGTAGGGCCGCAACAGCGCGAACTGGTGCGCCGGGGAGAGACTCCGGCGATTGTGCAAGTGCCCGCCGTGAACCAACCGGCTGCGCCCGTTCCGAAGAAGGATCGCCGGCTGATGGCGCTTTACTTCGATTTTTCGTCGATGCAGCCGCAAGAGCAGATCCGCGCGAAGGAAGCGGCCCTGAAGTTTCTCGACACGGAAATGACGGCCTCCGATCTGGTTTCAATCATGACGTTTTCAAATCGCCTGCGTGTGCTGCAGGACTTCACCGACGATCGCGAGCTGCTGATTTCCGAAATCAAAGCGTTCCGCATCGGCGAAGCGGCAGAGAACGCCGTGGATGGCGCAACCGGCGCCGACGATACCGACGACAGCGGCAGCTTCACGCCGGATGAAACGGAATTCAACATCTTCAATACGGACCTGAAGCTTACCGGCCTGGAGACGGCGGCGAAGAAGCTGGCCATGTATCCGGAGAAGAAGGCGCTGGTGTATTTTTCGAGCGGGATCAGCCGGACGGGCGTGGACAACGAATCGCAACTCAGGGCGACGGTGAACGCGGCGGTGCGGGCGAACGTGGCGTTCTACACCATCGACACGCGCGGGCTTTTGGCGACGCCTCCGGGTGGCGATGCCAGCACGGCTTCGGCGTCGGGCACGGGCATTTTCAGCGGAAAGACGCAGAAGGGGCTGCGCGACAAATTCAACGGGTCGCAGGAAACGCTCGCCACGCTCGCCGCGGACACTGGCGGGAAGGCGCTGCTCGATTCGAACGACCTGACGGTGGGGATCACGCAGGCGCAGCGCGACATCACCACCTATTACATCCTCGGCTACTACAGCACCAACGGCGCGACGGACGGCAAATACCGGCGAATCAAGGTGAGGGTGCGAGGAGACTTGCAGGCTAAGCTCGATTTCCGGCCCGGCTACTTCGCGTCGAAAGTTTTCGCGAAGTTCACCGCCAGCGATAAGGAGCAGCAGTTGGATGAGGCGCTGGCGCTGGGCGATCCGTTCACCGACCTTCCGCTGGCGCTCGAAGTAGATTATTTCCGGATGGCCAAGGACCGGTACTTCGTTCCGATCACGGCGCGGATTGCCGGGTCGGCGCTGGATCTCTCGAAGAAGTCGAGTACGGAGCTGGAGTTTATCGGGCAGATTCGCGATCCGCAAGGCAAGCTGATCGGCGGCGTGCGCGATGGAATCACGGTGAAGTTTACCGAGGACAACGCAGCGCAACTGGCGCGGAAGCAGTTGGAATACGACACCGGCGTGACGCTGCCGCCCGGCGATTACAAGTTGAAGTTCCTGGCGCGCGAGAATCAGAACGGCAAGATGGGCACGTTCGAGATGAAGTTCACGGTGCCGGATCTGAGCAAGCAGGCGAACGGCGTGCGGATGAGCTCCGTAGTGTGGAGCAATCAGCGGGAGCCGCTGTCGGCCAGCGTGGGGTCGGCGGGGACTAATAAGAAGTTGCTGGAGGCGCACCCGCTGGTCGAGAACGGGCAGAAGCTGGTGCCGGATATCACGCGCGTGTTCCGCAAGGATCAGAAGCTGTATGTGTACTTCGAGGTTTACGACCCGGGGACGGAAGCGTCGCCCAGCGTGACCGCGGAGCTGATGGTGTTCCGGGGCAGGATGAAGGCGTTCGAATCTGCGCCGGTGCGGCAGACCAAGGTGAAGTCGGGGCGGCAGAACACGCTGGCGTTTCAGTTCGAAATGCCGCTGGCGAACATTCCGCCGGGGCAATACACGTGCCAGGTGAGCGTGATCGACGAGCAGGCGCGGAAGGTGGGGTTTGCCAGGTCGCCGCTGGTGGTGATGCCTTAACGGCCGGGCGGCAGGCTTCAGGCGGCAGGCGGCAGAAGTAGGTGTCTTTGCGTGGCGGATCGCGGTTTATGCCTGAGGCGGGTCGGCCTCAGTGGCTGGTAGAATCTAGGTAAGCAGAGCCACGCTAATGCGGTTTACCTGGCAGCGTTTTCGGCCCTTACTGGTGGGCCTGTGGTTCGTCTGCGCCCTTTGGGGAGGGACGGAATTCCCGGCCAAGCCGGGCGAACCGGTGGTCGCGAATCAACTGCTGGTCCGGTATCTGCCGGGGACCACGCTCAGTTCTATCAATGCAAGTTTGGTTGCGGGGGCACAAGTGCAGGCGCTCTCGGCCAGCCTGCCGGGTGTGTTCCTGGTGCAATTGCCGCCGGGGACCGATCCGGCGTTTTCCACGCAACTCAGCCAGCACGCGCTGGTGGATTATGTGGAGCCGAACCGGATCCGGGGGCTGAAGATCAGCGCGCCGAACGACCCGCATTATGTTGCCGGCGATCAGTACGCCCTGCAAAAAGTAAACGCGCTGC
This sequence comes from Bryobacteraceae bacterium, assembly GCA_035632375.1. GTDB lineage: Bacteria > Acidobacteriota > Terriglobia > Bryobacterales > Bryobacteraceae > Palsa-89. Next base: position 17,547 of record DASQGY010000317.1, read on the forward strand.
AGGCGTGGCAGCTAATCCCGAATGTTTTTCTGACGTCTGCTACGGCGGGAACCGGTCGCATCAAAGTGGCGATCGTGGATACCGGCGCCGATTGTACACATGAGGACTTCAAGAATGGCGGTTCGTCGGCGGACGCTGCATCGGGCGGTCAGATTTGGTTTTCCGCGAGCCAGGTTATCAATGCCGTCCCTGGCAGTACAGCAAACAACACGACTATCTCACCTGCGGTTTGTCCCTGGCAAGATGACAACGGTCATGGCACGCACGTATCCGGCACTGTCGCGGCCTCGACCAATAACGGCTTGGGCGTGGCGTCGCTGGGTTATCCCCTGGAGTTGATCGAGTACAAGGTGTTGGACCACACTGGGTCGGGGACTGACTTCGACGTGGCCGGGGGAATTATCGCCGCGGCTAATGCGGGCGCCAATGTAATCTCGATGAGTCTGGGGAGCACCGGCTACGGCCAGACCCTGCAGAATGCGGTTAACTATGCCTGGCAGAGGAACTGCTTGGTTGTGGCTGCCGCAGGTAACGATGGGCCGGTCGTGGAGTCATTTTATCCGGCATCGAACAACCACGCGATCGGCGTTGGAGCGAGCGATAATACCGATACCATCGCGAACTTTTCAAACAGAGGCCCGCAAGTGGCTGTTGCCGCGCCGGGGGTGGGGATTTGGTCGACGTTTCCGTCCTACACGTGCCCGACAGGGTGCCTGGGAACAAACTACGGCAGCCTTAGCGGGACGTCGATGGCCACGCCGCATGTCGCGGCGCTCGCCGGTCTGATTGAAATGACAACTCCGAATGTCGCGGCTGCTGCGGTTTTGCAGCGCATCCAGCGGACCGCCGACAACGTTCAGGGCACTGCAAATGGAGGCTGGGACCAAGCGTACGGTTACGGCAGGATCAACGCCTTCAATGGCGTTTCGGGAACTTTGCGCAGCGCGACCGTTGGCGGAATTGTAGGGCAGGTGGTGAACGGCAGCGGGACGCCGATTTCGGGCGCCACCATCGTGGCAACCGGCCCGAGCGTGACGACACTCAACACGGACAGCGTGGGAATGTATCGCGCCAGCAACCTGTCAGCCGGAACATACACGGTGACGGCGTCGGCGCTGAACCAGACTACCGTGAATGTGAAGGCGGCTGTGGTGGCGGGGGCGGACACAAACCTGACTATCGTGATGGGGTCTACGACGGGCGAGTTTCACGGCACGACGAAAGCAGGCGCCACCGTACAGGCAATTTCGAGCGGATTGATCCAGCAGACTGCCGTTGCCGACAATACCGGCGCGTACTCGGTTACGGTGTCACCGCCCGGAACATACGATTTGCGCGCATCGACGGTGGGATGCGTCACCAGCACGGTTGCATCGCAAAACGTGACGGCGAACGGGAGCGTGGCGGTGAATATTTCGATGCCGTGTATGGGGAAGATTTCGGGCAAAGTCACAGATGCCAACAACAGCCCCATCAGCGGCGCACAGATTGTGGTGACGGGCACGAATTACTCTGCCGGAGCGGTGACCGATGGGGGCGGAAATTATTCGACGATTCCGCTTCCCGCGGGAAGCTATTCGGTGACTGGGTCGGCCTCGGGATTCCCAAGCTCCACGGCCAATAGCGTCGTGGTGAACAACGACGCGGCGACTACCGTCAACCTGATTCTGGCGACGGGAGTGACCGTGACCACGAATCCATCGGGATTGGGCATTACCGTGGATAACGTCAACTACACCGCCCCGCACTTGTTCAGTTGGGTGCCGGGCTCCGGTCACACGATTGCGGTGAGCAGTCCGCAGAACGCTTCGAGCGCCGCGCGGTTGGTGTGGGCAAGCTGGAGCGACGGAGGAGCGGTTTCGCATTCCATCACTGCGCCGAATTCGTCGTCGTTCACTTACACCGCAAACTTCACGCAACAGTATTTTCTAACCATGTCGGCGAGTTCGGGCGGAACGGTGAACCCGGCAAGCAACTGGTTCAACGCAGGGCAGGTGGTGGGGATTTCAGCGACGCCGAATAGCGGGAATGCGTTCAGCGGATGGAGTGGATCGGGACCGGGTTCGTTTACCGGCGCGGCCAGCAGCTCATCGGTGACCATGAACGGAGCAATCACGGAGACCGCGTCGTTCCAGGCGTTCAACGGCCCGCCCGCATTGGTTTCCGTCTCACCATCGAACGGAAGCGGATCCGCGCAGACGTTTGTATTTACGTTCACCGAATCGACCGGCGCGGCCAATATCGTCTCCACGCAACTGGACATCGGAGCGGCGCTCTCCACGTCGGGGACCTGCTATCTGTACTATGCGCAGTCGGGAAACCAGATTTACCTGGCGAACGATGCCGGCTCGTTCAGTCCGTCGCTGAGCCTGGGAAGCGCGGGAACGATGCAGAATACCCAGTGCGTTCTGGACTCGGGGGCATCATCGGTGATGCTGTCGGGCAACACGCTAATCCTGAACCTGGCGCTGAGCTTCAAGCCGGCCTTCGGCGGCGCGAAGAACCTATACATGGAGGCGCAGAACGCGGCGTTTGACAGTGGTTGGGCAATGCGCGGGACCTTCACGGTGACCAACTCGGCGCCGGCGCCGGACTTTTCGTTGAGCATGACGCCGGGCTCGCAGACGGTTGCCGCCGGCGGGAGCACCACGTATACAGTGACGGCGACGGCGAGCAACGGATTCGGCGGAGTGGTGAGCTTTGGTGTCTCGGGCTTGCCGTCGGGAGCATCGGGGAGTTTCAACCCGCCATCGGTGGCCGGGTCCGGATCTTCCACGCTGACCATCAACACGACGTCGGGAACGCCGGCGGGAGGTTCCACGGTGACCGTGACGGGGACCAGCGGGTCGCTGATTCACAACGCTTCGGCATCGTTGAATGTGACGGGGAGCGGCGCGCCATCGCCGCCGACGACGGTATCGGTGTCGCCATCAAGCGGCAGCGGATCGGCGCAGACGTTCGCGTTTACGTTCTCGGACTCCAATGGCGGCGCGAACATCGTCTCCACACAACTGGATGTGGGAGCGACGCTGTCGACATCGGGGGCCTGCTATTTCTACTATGCGCGGGCGGCGAACCAGATTTACCTGGCTAACGATGCGGGATCGTTCGGGCCGTCGCTGAGCCTGGGAAGTGCGGGCACGATGCAGAACAGCCAGTGCGTCTTGGACGCCGGTGCATCATCGGTAATGGTGTCAGGCAACACGCTGACCATGAACCTGGCGCTGAGCTTCAAGCCGGCTTTCGGGGGCGCGAAGAACTTGTACATGGAGGCGCAGAACGCGTCGCTGGACAGCGGTTGGGCCCAGCGCGGCACGTTCACGGTCACCAACTCGGCGCCGACGCCGGACTTTTCGCTCAATCTGTCGCCGGGATCGCAGACGGTCGGCGCCGGCGGTAGCACCTCATACACCGTCACTGCCACGGCGAGCAATGGATTCGGCGGGGTGGTGAGCTTCAGTGTGTCAGGGCTGCCTTCGGGAGCGACGGGGAGTTTCAATCCGCCGTCGGTAGCCGGGTCTGGATCTTCCACGCTGACCATCAACACAACGTCGGGAACGCCGGCGGGAGGCTCCACGGTGACGGTGACGGGGACCAGCGGGTCGCTGATTCACAATGCGTCGGCATCGCTGAACGTCACCGGAAGCGGCGCGCCGTCGCCGCCGACGACGGTATCGGTGTCGCCATCAAGCGGCAGCGGATCGGCGCAGACGTTCGCGTTTACGTTCTCAGACTCCAATGGCGGCGCGAACATCGTCTCCACACAACTGGATGTGGGAGCGACGCTCTCGACATCCGGGGCTTGTTATCTGTACTACGCTCGGGCGGCAAACCAGATCTACCTGGCCAGCGACACGGGATCGTTTGGTCCGTCGCTGGCGCTGGGAGCCGCGGGCACTATGCAGAACAGCCAGTGCGTCTTGGATGCGGGTGCATCATCGGTGATGGTGTCGGGCAACACGCTGACCATGAACCTGGCGTTCAGTTTCAAACCTGCCTTTGGGGGAGCGAAGAACGTGTACATGGAAGCGCAGAACTCCTCGCTCGACAGCGGTTGGGCACAGCGCGGCACGTTCACGGTGAACAACTCGGCGCCGACACCGGATTTCTCGCTTGGCATGTCGCCGGGATCGCAGACGGTCGGCGCGGGAGGGAGCACATCATACACAGTAACCGCGACGGCCAGCAATGGATTCAGCGGAGTGGTGAGCTTTGGTGTGTCGGGGCTGCCGTCGGGAGCATCGGGGAGCTTCAATCCGCCGTCGGTGGCGGGGTCCGGCTCTTCCACGCTGACCATCAATACGACGTCGGGAACTCCGGCGGGAAATTCCACGGTGACGGTGACGGGGACCAGCGGGTCGCTGGTTCACAATGCTTCGGCTTCGTTGAATGTGACCGGAGGCGGCGCGCCAGTGCCGCCGACCACGGTATCGGTGTCGCCATCGAGCGGAAGCGGATCGGCACAGACCTTCACGTTTACCTTCACCGATCCGGCCGGCGGAGCGAACATCGTCTCCACGCAACTGGATTTCGGAGCGACCCTGGCGACCTCCGGGGTCTGTTATTTCTACTACGCACGGGCGGCGAACGCGATTTACCTGGCCAGTGACACCGGCTCGTTTGGTCCGTCGGCGAGCCTGGGAAGCGCGGGCACGATGCAGAACAGCCAGTGCGCTTTGGATGCCGGGGCATCCTCGGTAATGGTGTCCGGCAACACGCTGACCATGAACCTGGCCCTGAGCTTCAAACCCGCGTTCGCCGGAGCCAAAAACGTCTACATGGAAGCGCAGAACGCGGCGGCGGACGCGGGCTGGGCGCTGCGCGGCACGTGGACGGTCCCGTAGAATCAACAGCGCGGCACAACCTTCTTCGCCATTCGGGGCAAAGAGGGTTATTTCGCGCACCCGCAGCTACTATGTAATCAGGAAGTTCGACAATTGAAGCCCAGATAACCCTGTTCGCCTTTTGGAATCCCAATTGCTATGGCAGACCAAGGACTTTGATAATGGCCGAACGGGGGACGGTTTTGATGCATCGACTCTGCCTTTTCTTCTTCTTATTGTGCCTCCCGGTATGGTCGCAAACTAATGCCACGGTAAAGGCTAGGAACGTACTCGCCGACATTCCGCTCAGCTTTGAGGAAAATCAGGGCCAGGCGGCCGGCCTCGCGAAATATATGTCGCGCGGGCCGGGCTACACGATTTATTTGACTTCGACGGAAGTTGTAGTCGCCGGCAGCGCGGGCAAGCTGCGAATGAAGCTGGTGGGCAGCAATCGGCACGCCAGGATCGAGCCGCTGGACCAGTCGCCGGGAATCAGCAATTACTTTATCGGCAGCGATCAATCGAAATGGCGCAGCGGTATTCCACACTTTGCGCGCGTGGCCATACGCGACGCCTACCCGGGAATTGATTTAGTTTTCTATGGCAACGAACGGCAATTGGAATACGACGCGATCGTATCGCCGGGGGCGGATCCACGCCGGATTCGAGTAAAGTTGTCGCCGGCGAAAAATCTGAACCGGGACGAAAATGGCGACGTGGTTGTGAAGGCGGGTGCCGCCGAATTACGGCTGCGAAAGCCGGGTGTGTACCAGGTGGTCGAAGGCAAGAAACGGTCCGTCGAAGGCGGATATGCGCTAGGCGGAAACGGCGAATTGGCTTTCACGGTCGGCGAGTATGATTCCGGTAAACCGCTGGTGATCGATCCGGTAGTGATTTACTCGACTTACATTGGCGGGAACTTGGACGACTACTGTGCCGCGGTCGCAGCAGATGTGAATGGGAACATCTACGTTGCCGCGTTCACCGGTACGTGGCTCTTCGGCTCAGGCATATCGCCGGATGGTCCTCTAACAAATGTTCTTGTGGAGAAGCTCAATCCTCAAGGCCAAAGGTTTTACGTTACCTACTTTGCCGATTTCCACACTGCTGTCAGCGCGATTGCTGTGGATACCGACGGCAACGCCTATGTGACTGGGACAACGGATGGCAATGGTATTAGGGCGACGAGCGCATTTCAGCCAACCTTCGGTGGGGGACCAGCCGGACAGGCATACGACGCTTTTGTCGTTAAGTTGGGACCCAGCGGGACCGTAGCGTATTCGAGCTACCTCGGTGGAAGCGGCACCGACCGTGGCACCGGCATCGCTGTCGATTCAAATCACAATGTTTATGTGACTGGCTCGACAACGGGGAGCTTTCCCGTGGCCAATGCCTTTCAAGGAACGTTTGGTGGTGGCGGCACTGACGCCTTCGTGACTAAAATCAATCCGCAGGGCGCCGTGATTTACTCTACGTACCTCGGCGGAAGCGGATACGACACAGGGACAGGTATTGCTGCCGATTCAAACGGCAATGCATACGTTGTGGGTACTACGGGAGGGCAGGGATTTCCTCTATCAAACGCGCTCCAGCCAACGTTCGGCGGAGGCAATGACGTCTTCGTTACCAAGATCAGCCCGCAAGGGGACTCGCTTGTGTACTCCACGTACCTGGGTGGACCAGATGACGACCACAGTGCTGGGATGGCGCTCGACGGAGATGGCAATGTCTATGTGACTGGGAATACGAATGGGTTCGAATTCCCCATGGTTCACGCGGTGCAGCCGACCTCCTCCGGGGATATCGAAGCCTTTGTCGCCAAGATCAATGCACAAGGCAGCGGGCTTGTATACTCCACCTACCTGGGCGGGATTGGCTTCGATCAGGGCATCGCCATCACGGCGGATTCCGTGGGCAACGCGTATGTAACCGGATCTTCAGAAATAGGTCTACCTCAGGTCAACGCCTTGCCGTCCACGCTGGGACCCGGGCGATTCCATGCATTTGTTACGGCGATCAGCGCCGCGGGGGACGCGCTGCTCAGTTCCACCTACCTTGGTGGCGACGGCAGCTCGTTCTTGTCGGGCAGCATTGGGTACGGT
>DASQGY010000318.1:0-50135 GCA_035632375.1 Bryobacteraceae bacterium
CGGTGAATAGCAGGACAAACCAATAGAAGCGGGGTTTTCCGGACCAGAATGGCCGAGGCTTGCTGCCGGAATCAGGATAAAATTGCCCGGTTTCCGTCACGCTGCTTACGATACTCCTGTATCAGGGAAGTATATCGTATGGGCCGGCGGAAGGAGCGAAGTCACGGGGAGTGAAACGTTACTGCTCCGAGGTTATTTGGCGGTGACGATTGAGCCAGTCTTCCGTTGACGCTGCGTCAGTGACCTCGGAGTGAAGGAGAGCGAGAATCAGATCGTGACTGAGCTGGGTGTTGAAGGAGGGCTCATACGAGAGTCCGGCGCTCTGCCCCGGAAAGTGGACAAGGAAAGGCACTCTCTGATCGCGAGCGCCGTTGACCAGGGGCGACACACGATAGAAGTGGTCGGAGCTGAGCAGGAGAATGACCGAGTTCCAGGTTCCTGCTTGTTCCATGTGGGCGCGCAACTCGCCGATCGTCCTGTCCACCAGTGCCAGCGCGTCGGGATAGGCCGACAGAGAATTGGAGCGCGTCATCTGGCCGGAAGCGTGGTCGTAGATATAAGGCGGGTGCGGGACGTTGAAATGCACCAGCGCGAATTGCACATCTGGATCGATCGCGACCCGCTTGCTCCGTTGCATCAGTTCCTCATAAGTGCGTCGATGGTTCAATACGGTGAGAGATTGGCCGAATGGCGAGAACAAGGAAGTCTCCAGCATCGCTCGCGGCTGGGTCAGGAGCGCCGAGGCGAACGAGGTCCCACCGCTGTTCCACACCGTACCCATCTCCTGCCACCAGCAATCGCTGAGTTGCCCGGCGAAGATGCGGCAATACGGAAGATACCAACCATACGCGGCGGCATTCATCCCGGAGCGGCGCACTTCCGAAAACAGGTTAGGCTCGTCTCCGAAGCGCTGCTTCATACCGTCGTTGTACTCCAGAAGCAGGGTATCGGCATCGATCGGAGTGATGTGGCGGACTGTGCGTCCTTCGATGAGCGTGGGCATGGAGACGATGGTGGAGTCCGCCGGCGGCAGGGCATGGGTAGCGAACAGCGATTCGGTGCGCAAACGGTCGAGTGCGGGGAGCGCCAGACCGGTGGGGCGGGTATCGAAGGTGAGCCGTTGGTCCCATTCGTCGAAAATAATCCACAACACGCGCGGACCCTGAGCGTGTTGGAGAGGGTTGGCATGAGGCGGGTCGTTCAAAGCCGGGTGAGTGGCAGCTTTGTATAAACTGGTCCCAAACGTGACCGCGCAGACGGGCAGCAAGGCCACCAGCAATGGCGCCGCGATTCGCCGAATCGCGTGGTGATAACGCGCCAGCAGTGCGAGAACAGCGATGCCGCCCAGGATGCAGACGAGCTGCCGCGTTTCCGCGAAATGCACCAGCTTCATCCGCAGTGCGGTGCCGGCCATCAGCACCTGTGTGGCTGCGGCGAGTAACACGAAAGCGAGCGGAGTTTCGAGACTCCAAAGAGGCTCGGGGGCGCGGCGGAAGACGGCATCCAGTCCGACAAATAAGGCGGCCAGCAAAAGGACGCCACAGATCGCGGCGGCATGTTCACCCCAGCCTGGCATGCTTTTCATCCCAAATTCCGGCGCGGTGCGAAGGTCCAGCAAGCGCCTCCAGAGTGGGCCGTAGTAACACAGATTGGCAAACGACAAAGCGGCCAGGTACCTGCGCACCATCAGCGCTTCACCAACAGGTACAAGAGTCGCGGGCACTCCGGCAGCGGCGTCTTTTCAACGATTTCAAAATGCTCACGGCAGACGTTCTCAAATGCGGCCACGGTCAAGCCTTGCAGCAGGTGATCGCGTCCGCGGGCCAGCCGGTGGATCATCGGGTCGTCCGGGCCGATGTATTCGATGACGGCATACCGGGTTGTAAGATCCGCTGCGAGAGCGATGATCTGATCCAGCGGGACGCACTCCGTCACCAGCAGGTGATGAATCATGGCGAGCAACAGCACCGCATCGAAAGCGCCTTGCGCACGGCTGAGGAAGGAAATATTCTCCTGATTCCTCCAGCCGAGCGCCGGTGTGGGGCGCGCGATATCGACCACCAGGGGTAATATATTGCTTGCCCGCTCCCGCGCGCTTCGCCACAGCCTGCCGACCACCGTGCTGTCGGCGTCGAGCGCCACGACGGCCGCACCTTTACCTGCGGCCATCAGGCTGAACACTCCGGTGTTGCAGCCGACATCGAGCAAGTTGTTGGGGCGGCAACGATCCAAGAAAGCTTCGACGAAGGCCTGTTTCTTCGCCGATTGCGCGGCGGTATAGCTGTCCGGATGGTCGCCGTAAGCGGACCAGGCGGAGGTGCGTGGACGCGGTTCCAGGCGGTGTAGTGTCCGGCGCAGCCGCTGGAACAGGGAACGAAGGACAAATCGCGATTGATCGGACGCCATCGAACGGTTGACGTACAGGCGGTCGTTTTCGAACTTCGACAACCAGTAGGGCAGCGTGACCATGGAGAAGAAGTGAGGACGCATCCGGCGCAAGGGTCCGGCCCAGGAACAGAGTTCGGCGGGCGCGATACCGTCTCTCCTGGTGCGGAAGATCTGGTCTATCTGGATTCCCAGGTGGTTGTTGGCGAGCAGCGGCAGGGAGAAATTGCGCATGAACTGGCCGTAGGCCAGCCAGGTGGGGTCGTGGGGATCGCGTTGCTCGAATGACAGTGCGTCCACAAAGACCGGATCGGGTCCGCGAAAAAGGATGTTGTAAGGACTCGCGTCCTTCAGTCCAAACCCTTCATCCAGGCACTGCCCGGCAATATCCAGCGTATGGATTCCGGCGGCATGGAGCATCTCCGGTGGCCACTCGTAGGGATAGGTGGGGAAGGGGACGCGTTCGTGTTCATAGACTGAACAGTCGTTGAGGGAGGCGGCAAGGTTGGTGAGATCGGCGCTCACGCGCTCGGTCCGAACGAAGGCGCCTTTTTCCAGTAACTGGCGCCCAACCTCAGACGAGAGAAAGGCACAGAGCTCTCCCTCACTTGACTTGTTTACGACACGGAGGACCCGACCGTCCTGCACGATCACGTGTCCGGCCGGATCCCGGAACGACGGGGTAGCAGAGCTACGCGGCATCGGCTAGTCGGGTTTGCGAAGGAATATCTTGCGCAGGAACTTACGAATCTGATAGAGCCCGCCTATGGCGCCGGCCGTGATAACCTGCCACAAAAGAAGTCCACTTCCAGGGTCGGTGTAAGGGATCACGTTGACGCTCCTATAGCCAGCATATCATCGGCAGTTTGATGATGACTCTCCAGATGTTCTTACCCGAAGAATCGCTGGAAGTTGCGGATGGGGTTCATCGCCGCGGTACTAGCTCAAAAGGGCTAGATGATACGGCGCTGGTGTTTCGAAAGTTCCGGCTCCGATGAAACGGGGTCTCGCGGATCAAAGGATGACTGCGAACGGCTGCCGGAATCAGGACAGAATCGTCCGGTGTCCGTTACGCTGCTTGTTCGATCTCGACGGGCTGTTGAGCCACGTCGATCCAGGACCGGAGGAAAGAAGCCGAAGTCTACATAAGTGTTCTCTATGAGCAGCGCCGCATTGACGTTGCCTCCGAACCAGGCGGCAAGACTGGCCGTCGACACAGACGTCGCCAGTTCTTGTGGTGGTATTTCGCTACCATTAGCGTAGCCATGGTTGAGATTCAGCCAATCCGCGTTGAACTGGAGCGGGAGGAGGATGGTCGAATCCTAGCTTCTGTGCCGGACCTTCCCGGGGTAATGGCCTGCGGCGTCCGCGAAGAAAAGGCGGTGCGAAAGGTGAAGTCGATCGCGCTTCAGGTATTGACTGACATTTCCTCGATCCGTTGAACTGACTCTGTATGAAGGTATTCCACCTGCGCAAACTAGGATTGGCCGCGATCCTACTCGCTCCCGGCGTCGGTAGTGCGCAGAATAACGGGCCTGGCTCCATAGAACGTAGAGTAGAACCGGAATACGACGCGGCGCTCGGCAAATCGTACATCATCGACCACGTAAAGGTGGAGATGATTGTCGATCAGGAAGGCGTCCCTTTCTCGCTGAGCGCGGAGCCTCGCGGAGTGAGCCCCCCAGCAGTGTCGAGTCTTCCGGACAATGTCGTCGAGGCGCTCTCCAAATGGCGATTCCGGCCGGAGAAAAAGAACGGGCAGAACATCGCGTTTTCGATCCTGCTTACGGTGCCTGTGCGGCGCGCGATCGGTCGGTGGCCGGAGCGAGCGTTTCGTCAGAGGTGGCGTGCAGCAAAAGAGTCGATGGATGCGATCAAGGCAGCCAAGGAGTTGGATGCCGCTTCCGCTACCCGCCTCGCGCAGCGGATCGATGCAGATCCGAGCGATGCCAATGCACGGGCGACGATGCTGGTGTATCTGGCCGGGGCAAAGGGCGGCGATGCGGGCGAGGTACGAAAGACACGGCTCCAGAACATTCTGTGGTTAGTGCAGAACCATCCGGACCTGGACATACTGGGTGGCCCTTATTCGTTGATCAACACAGGCGCGGGCCCTCTTCAGGACGACGCGGGATACCGGCAAGTGCGGGATTTGTGGCTGGAACAACTGGCTCATCCGCCCAGCGACCAGGTTGTGCTGGAGCACGCCACTAATTTTCTGCGCCTCGCGGATCCGGAGAGGACGGAACAGGCGCTGTTGCCGTTATTGAGCAAGATGGACACAGCCGGCGAGTGGATGGGAAACCTCTACGCCTTCGCAGCTCTCGGAGTCACGGGTCTCGATCCCGCTACGGGGCTCCCCGTGGCCGCACTCGCTCGAATGCCGGAGACCGCTTTTGCCCGCAAGGCTCGGTCGACTCTCGCCGTTTCAACCGATGCGCGTGTGGTGCTGTCGGGCATGGCGAGCATGAACGTGGCGGGGCGATCGCTCTCCGCAGCGGGCCATCTTCCGGAGGGCTACGCTGGATTGTGCCAGGAATTGTTGGGTCACGCGAAGGAGCTTGTGCCTGACCTGTCGACGAGTTGCGATGTGCAAGCCGCGGAGCCTGAAGTCAGCGAGCAACCGACCCGCATCCGAGTGGGCGGGACTGTGCAAGCGGCAAATATCAGGAAGAAAGTTACTCCGGAATATCCTTCGGGGGCCAGATCGCGGGGCATTCAGGGTACGGTGCGTTTCCTCACTGTCATCGACAACGAAGGTAGAATTCAATCGCTGAGCCTGATTAGCGGTCCGTTGGCGCTCTACGAATCGGCCCGGGACGCGGTATCGAAGTGGCAGTATCGGCCGACCTCTTTGAACGGACGACCGATCGAAGTCGTCACCAGGATTGATGTCAATTATGATTTGTATCGGTAGCACTAGCGTCGCTGTTCAGAGGTAGAATTCCAATAGAGGCCTAGGAATCCGGTGAATGGGTTCGTTTTGTACGATCGGAGTGCCTGTCCCACGGCGTACACAGTGAGTCCCACAAGCGGACAGAAGCTAGTCCTCGGGTCTGGTTGGAATGGCTTCCAGCCCTTATTTTTCAGTAAGATCGTCATTGGCAGGATACATGCCAATTAGGATCGGGAGAAAACCCCATGGATGTTCCACGCGGTAAAGAAGTAGCTCGGAAGAAACTGATCAAGCGGATCATCGCTGGCGTAGTCGTACTTGCGGCTATTCCGTTGATTACATGGGGGCTTTCGCGGCTTAAGCCGGCGGCGCCGTCGGTGGATCGGGCCACGGTTTGGATCGACACCGTAAAGCGGGGGCCAATGCTGCGCGAGGTTCGCGGCCTGGGCACGCTGGTGGTGGAAGAGTTTGTCTGGATTCCGGCGCAGTTCGACGCGCGCGTGGAGAAGATCAATTTCCTGCCCGGCGCCAAGGTTCATCCCAACGACGTGGTGATGATCCTGAAGCAGCCGCAGATGGAACTCGACGTAGTGGACCTGGAAGCGCAGGTCAAGCAGGCGCAGGCGCAGTACGACAATTTGCGAGTCCAGTTGCAGACCCAGCAATTGGCTCAGCAAGCGACCACGGAGCAAGTGAAGTCGGATATGGATCAAGCCGGGTTGCAGGCCGATCGCGACCAGCAGTTGAACAAGCTGGATCTGAAGTCGGACGTGGACACCAAAGTGTCGGCGGCCAAGTGGGAAGACTTGAAGAACCGTTATCAGATTTCGAAGAAGCAGTTGGATATCAGCAATGAATCCATCAAGGCGCAACTGGACGCCCAGAAGGTATTGATCGACAACCTGAAAGCCAAGTTGAAGCTGAAGCAGGAACAGGTGGATCAGTTGACCATTCGCGCCGGTGTGGAAGGAGTGGTGACGCAACTGGGGACTTCCACTACACCGCTTGAAGCCGGCATGCGCGTGGCGCCGGGGACAATTCTGGCGAAGATCGCCCAGCCCAACCGTTTGAAGGCCACGCTGAAGATTCCGGAAACGCAGGTGAAGGACGTGGCGATCGGGCAGGTTGCCTCCATCGACACACGCAACGGGGTTATTCCGGGGCACGTGACGCGCATCGACCCGGCGTCGGTGAACGGAACCGTGGATGTGGACGTCAAATTGGAAGGCGAAGCGCCTGGGATGCGGCCGGATTTGAGCGTCGATGGAAACATCACCCTGGAGCGGCTGGCAGACGTGGTGTTCGTAGGCCGGCCAGTGATTGGACAGCCGGGCGCGAAGATCACGCTGTTCAAGCTGGATCCGGATGGCAAGGAAGCCCAGCGCGTGCCAGTGACTTTGGGACGCAGCTCGGTGAACACCATCGAAGTGGTGGACGGATTGAAAGTTGGAGATCAGGTGGTACTGTCGGATATGTCGGCGCAGGATGCGTATAATCGCATTCGCTTGAATTAAGACTAGGGGAGAGGGAACACTCAAAATGGCAAACGACCCAGATGCTTTGATTAGCTTGGATGGAGTGACGAAAGTCTTTGTCACCGACGAAGTGGAGACGCATGCGCTGGCGGGCATTCATCTGCATATCAAGAAGGGCGAGTATCTGTCGATTGCCGGGCCATCGGGCTGCGGCAAATCCACGCTGCTGGCGATTCTGGGTCTGCTGGATACGCCGAGCGACGGTTCCTACGTATTGAACGGTAAGGCGGTGCAAGGTCTGAAGCTTTCCGAGCGCGCTCGCATCCGCAACCGCGAAATCGGATTCATCTTCCAGGCGTTCAACCTGATCGGCGACCTGACGGTGTACGAGAATGTCGAGCTGCCGCTGACTTATCGCGGGATGGCGTCGGCGGAGCGCAAGAAGCGCGTACACGATGCCCTGGAGCGCGTGGGCATGGGGCATCGCATCAAGCACTATCCGTCGCAGCTCTCGGGAGGTCAACAGCAGCGCGTCGCGGTGGCGCGAGCGTTAGGCGGCGATCCGTCCATCCTGCTGGCGGACGAGCCGACCGGAAACCTGGATTCGACCAACGGCGAAGCCGTTATGGAATTGCTCCGCGAGTTGCATCGCGGTGGCGCAACCATTTGCATGGTAACCCACGATCCCCGCTACGCAAGGTATGCGGATCGCACCATCCGGTTGTTCGACGGACGGATCGTGGAGGAAAGCGTAGGAGAGTTCAATGCTCCGACAGCACATTGATTTTTTCGCAGTTTGCTTCATCGCGTTGGTGATGATCGCTATCTCCCAGGCTGGGACCGTGACGGTTCCGAGCCTGCAAGTGGTTCGCGCGAACAACGTTGTGGTCACCACGACCACCAACGACCCCTGTCCGATTGTTCGCGAAGTTCTGGCGAACATCGAGTCTTTTCTGAACCAGTAACAGTGGCATAAATTGCAGTCAGGTTGGGCGCGGCCCAATCAACTCTGGAGGTGTGCTTCTATGGGCGTTCTGATGCAAGACATTCGGTTCGCGATGCGGACGTTTTGGAAGTCGCCGGCGTTCACTGCGATTGCCGTGCTGGCGCTGGCGCTCGGTATCGGCGCCAACTCGGCCATCTTCAGCGTGGTGAATTCGGTGTTGCTCCGGCCGTTGCCGTTCCAGGAGCCTGAGCGGCTGTGCAGTATATCGACCATCATTCCGGGTGCGCCGTTCTTCAAGGACATCATGATGGACCCGGATCGCGAAGCACTCGACAAGAGCAATTCGTCCTTCGAGGAAATCGGCGTGTGGAGCCGCGGTCGAACTAGTCTGACCGGGTTCGGGGAGCCGATTCGCGTGGACGGCAGGGAAGTGAGCCCCGGGTTCTGGCGCGCGTTGCGCGTGGGCGCCCTGATGGGCCGGACTTTTCTTCCAGCGGAGGACGACGGCGAGCAGAGCCGGGTAGTGGTGCTGAGCAATAAACTATGGCGCACGCACTTCCGCGGCGATCGTTCGATTGTCGGCAAAGCGGTAAGGCTGGACGGCAACACGCATACCATCATTGGCGTGATGCCGCCGGAGTTCAACTTTCCGGCCGGTGCGGAATTGTGGACGCCCCCCGTGAAGCCGGGAGGCCACAATATGATGGCGCGCTGGGTGATTGGACGGCTCAAGCCGGGCGTTACCATCGAGCGGGCCCAATCGGAAGCGCAAGCCATCGTCGCCAACTCGCAGGCTGCAACTCCAAATCCGGCGAAGGGACTCCGCGTCGTCACGGTATCTCTTCAGGAATTTCTGGTCGGCAAGGTCCGCCCATCTTTGATGATTCTTCTCGGCGCTGTCGGTTTCATTCTGCTGATCGCTTGCGCCAACGTCGCGAATCTATTGCTGGCTCGTGGTGCGGGGCGAAGGCAGGAAGTCGCTGTGCGGGCGTCGCTCGGCGCCACCCGATGGCGGCTGATGCGGCAATTGTTGACCGAAAGCTCGCTGCTGGCGCTGCTCGGAGGCGGCTTTGGATTGCTGATAGCCTTGTGGGCCGTGCCGCTCCTGTTGAAGCTGACGCCGCCGGGAATTGTCCCCAGGCTTGGAGAAGTGAGCATCGACGGTCAGGTTCTTTCTTTCACTCTGTTCCTATCCCTGGTGACCAGCCTGTTCTTCGGAGCAGTGCCGGCGGTCCAGTTGTCCAAAGCCGGCCTCGCGGAATTCCTAAAGCAGGATGACCGGAGGCTCACCGGCGGCCAACGGCTTCGCAGCGTGCTGGTGGCCGGCGAGATTGCGCTGTCGTTGATGTTGCTGATTGGCGCGGGGCTGATGATCAAGAGCTTCGTCCTGCTGCGCTCCGTAAATCCAGGATTCCAACCGGAACACGTCCAAGTGATGACGGTGGATCTTCCACCGAACGAACTTCGCACCACCGGCCAGCTTGTCGCCTACCATCAACGGGTGCTGGATAAACTGGCCGCCCTGCCGGGGGTGATCGCAGCCGGGTCGGTGAACTGGCTTCCCATGGACCACTCGTTCACGGCCGGCAGTTTTCAAGTGGAGGGCCAGCCTAAGAAGGCAACCCAGTTCGGCGTTATGAAGCCGGGTGTGAGCCCGGACTACTTGCGCGCGCTGGGCATCCATCTTCTGCGGGGCCGCTCCTTCGACCAGCGCGATACCGAAAACTCGGAGAGCGTGGCCGTGATCTCGCAAATGGTGGCGAAACGCGTTTGGGGCGACGAAGATCCGCTCGGCAAACGGGTCACGCTGGAGGACGATCCGAAGCCGAAGGACTGGCTTACGGTGGTCGGAGTGGTGGACGACGTGAAGCAGATGAGCCTTGCGGAGAAGAAGCCCATGCCGGCGATCTATCAGCCGCTCACGCAGGTGACTCGGCCATTCTTCCTCAGTCACATGGCCTACGTGGTCCGCTCCACCGGCAATCCTTCCGCGACCATTGGCTTGATGCGAAGCGGGTTCCGTGCATTGGATTCGAACCAACCCATTCAGAGGATCGGCGCCATGGACGACCTGTTGGACGCAACCACCGTGGAGCCGCAATTCTATTCGCGGATGCTCGGATCGTTTTCCGCGATCGCGCTGTTGCTGGCGAGCATCGGGATCTACGGCGTGATGGCGTATTCGGTTGCGCAGCGCACGCGCGAGATCGGAATTCGCGTAGCCTTGGGCGCGCAGCGGGGGAACATATTCCGTTCCGTCATCGGTAGGAGCGCGGTGGTGATCGCGTCAGGCGTGGCCATCGGACTTGCCGGGGCATTCGCCGTGACGCGCGTGCTCGAAAAGCTGCTGTACGAGATCAAGCCCACGGACGCCGCTACCTACGTAGTCGTGCCGGCGATCCTGATCGCGGTCGCCTTGCTGGCCAGCTACCTGCCCGCGAAACGCGCCACCACAGTGGACCCGATGGTAGCGCTCCGCTATGAGTAAGAAATCGGTGACAGGATACTCAATCCCCAATTTCGCAGTCGGCCGGCGATCCCTGAAATCGGGAATAGGGTATCCTGGCACCCATTTGTTTGTTGGTTCTCATTTGCTCCTGTCGCCCCTGTTTTTTCAACATGTTGAGATACGAATGACCCAAAAATGGTGACAGGATACTCAAACCCCAATTTCGAAGGCAGGCGCGGAACCCCGGCCAGTGGTGCGTATGGTGGTCGGCCGCTATGTTCCCGCGCGCCGCACTGCACGAGTCGATCCGGTCATCGCGCTGCGAGATGAGTGACAATTGAAAGATAGACTATGAGTTCACCGCTGATCGTTCTACGCAACGTCGAGAAGTACTTTGAGCACGGGCCGACGAAGACCTTTGTCCTGCGCCGCATCAATGTGGAGATCAAGGAGGGCGAGTTTGTTTCCATCATGGGACCCTCGGGCGCGGGCAAGTCCACGCTGCTGCACCTGCTCGGCATGCACGACAGCGCGTGGACCGGCGAATACTATTTGCTGGACCACGCCATCCACAAGATCAACAAGAAGGACCGCATGGAGCTGTACAAGAAATATTTCGGCTTCGTGTTTCAGAGCTATCATCTGCTGGACTCGCTGACGGTCTACGAAAACCTTGACATTCCGCTGTCGTATCGCAACATCAAGAAGGGCGAGCGCGACAGCATCGTATGCGACGTGCTGGACCGCTTCCAGATCGTCGGCAAGAAGGACCTCTATCCCAACCAACTTTCGGGCGGCCAGCAGCAACTGGTAGCCATCGCCCGAGCCATCGTCGCCACGCCGAAAATCATCCTGGCCGACGAACCTACCGGAAACCTGCACTCCAGTCAGGGCAAGGAGATCATGGAACTCTTCAAGCGCCTGAACGACGCCGGCACCACCATCATCCAAGTAACGCATAACGAGAGAAATGCGGAGTATGGAAATCGGGTGATTCATATTGTGGATGGGTGGATTACGGACTGAGGGGGAAGGTTTCAGGTTTCAGGTGTCAGGTTTCAGCAAGGACGTGAGGAGTTATCGGGATCTCATCGTCTGGCAGAAGGCGATGGATTTGGTGGTTGAGAGCTACAGACTGAGCCGATTATTACCGAAGGCTGAAGTGTACGGACTTGCATCGCAGATGCAACGGTGTGCGGTCTCTGTGCCTGCCAATATCGCTGAAGGCCAGGGTCGCGACCATCTGGGAGACTATGTTCGCCATCTATCCATCGCCAACGGGTCGCTCATGGAATTGGAGACCCACCTTCTACTTGCCAGCCGTTTGGCTTATCTGACCAACCAGGACCTCGATCAAGCCTTCGCGCTCACAGCCGAAGTTGGCAGGATGCTCACCGGTCTCAGCAAGAAGCTGCGGTCACTGAAACCCAAAACTTGACGACCTGACACCTGAAACCTGGAACCTGAAACCTTTCCCGCATCCGTCCACATACGTCCCAGAACCGAACACCCTTGACGCGCAAATACAGGCCCAGCAACAGTTTGCCCTGGCAGCGTAGTTGCATTCATGGACCGGATTATGGACAGTCTCTGGAAGGACTTCCAGTTTGCGGCGCGGGTGCTTTGGAAGAGTCCCGGGTTTAGCGCCGTGGCGCTGCTGGCGCTGGTGCTGGGGATCGGGGCCAACACCGCGATCTTCAGCGTGGTGAATGCCGTGCTGCTCAGGCCGATGCCCTTCCAGGATCCCGACCGGATCGTGATGGTCTGGGAGACGAGTCCGCGGACCAAGAAGACCAACGTCGCCAATCCGCAGAACGTTCTCGATTGGCAGCAACGCAACCGGTCGTTTGAAAAGATGGCGGCTTACGTTCCGTTCCAGTTGAGCATGAGCCTTACTGGCGACGGAACTCCGGAAGAGATTCCCGGAAACTTCGCGACTCGCGAGTTCTTCCCCATCCTCGGCGTGCAGCCCGCGCTGGGTCGCAACTTTCTTCCGGAAGAAGACCAGCGCAGCGCTCCCGACGTAGCGATCATCAGCGACGGGCTGTGGCGGCGAAGATTCGGCGCCGATCCGCACATCGTGGGAAAGAAGCTGATCGTGCGTGGCAAACCAACTACCGTGGTCGGCGTGCTGCCCGCAACTTTCCGGTTGCCGGATGTGAAGGCCGACATATGGGTATTGGCCACCCTCAATCCAGGCCAGCGGGGAGGCCGCTATCTGTCTCCCATCGCGCGATTGAAACCCGGCGTCACTCTGTCGCAGGCGCAGGCGGACATGGATATCATCGCCGCTCAAGTGGCGCGAGAGAATCCGGCATTCGATACGAACTGGGGCGCGTCGGTGGTACCGATGCGCGAGCAATTCACCGGCGATCTTCGAACGCCGCTTTTGGTGCTGCTGGGCGCGGTGGGTCTTGTGCTGCTGATCGCTTGCGCCAATGTCGCCAATCTAATGTTGATGCGTTCCAACGCGCGGCAGCGTGAAATGGCGATTCGTACTTCACTCGGCGCCACGCGCGCCAGAATTGTCCGCCAGTTGTTAGTGGAAAGCGGAATCCTCGGCGCAGCCGGAGGACTGTTCGGCTTGCTGGTCGCAGTGTGGGCCAAGGACGGCTTGCTGGCCATGCTGCCGGACAGTTTGTCAGTAGCGAAGGTGAACAGCGTGACCATCGATCGCAACGTGCTGGCATTCACCGTGATTCTTTCTCTTGCCACCGGATTGCTGTTCGGATTGCTGCCGGCGTTGCGCGCTTCGCGGCCGGATTTGAGCGACTCATTGAAAGAAGGCGGGCGCGCCGTTTCCGCTAGTCTCAACCGCAACCGGATGCGAGCCGCATTGGTGGCCGGCGAAATGGCCATCGCAGTGATGCTGTTGATCGGCGCGGGATTGCTGATCCAGAGCTTCGTCCGCCTGGAACACGTAGCTCCCGGATTTCAACCAGACCGAATATTGTCCATGCGCCTCAGTTTGTCGTCGGCTCGCTACCGGGAGTCGAGAAATGCGGCTGCCGGGTTGGAGGAAATTGTTCGCCGTTTGGAGCAGATTCCCGGTGTCGCGTCGGTGGGCTCCATCCAATATCCACCGCTGAGCGGGCTTGCCTCCAAGACCGGTTTTTGGGTGGCCGCGCGGCCCAAGCCGAAGCCCAGCGAGGAGCCGGTGACGACGGTCTCCATCGTCACGCCCGGCTACTTCTCTACCATGGGTATTCCGCTGATCAAAGGGCGGCTGTTGACGGACCGCGATCGCGAAGGAGCGCCGCAAGTTGCGCTGGTGAGCCAGTCGCTCGCGCGGCAACAGTTCCCGGATCGCGACCCAATCGGGCAAGGCTTGTTCGTGCAGTGGGGGCGGGAAACACCTTATCAAATTGTTGGCGTAGTGGGTGATGTGAAGCACGACGGTTTGGACCAAGCGTCCGACGCGACGGTTTATTTCCCGAACGCGCAAGAAACCGAGAACCAAGCCACGCTGGTGCTTCGAACCGGCAGCGACCCAATGAAGATCGCTTCGGTGGCCGAGCAGGTGATTCATGGCTACGACAAGGATCAGCCGATCGCCGATATTCAGCCGCTGGATGTGTTTCTCTCGAAATCCGTGGCGCGGCCTCGATTTCAGTCGGTGCTGCTGGCGAGCTTCGCCGGACTGGCCCTGCTGCTGGCATCGATCGGAATTTTCGGCGTCATGTCGTATTCGGTGGCGCAGCGAACGCATGAGTTGGGAATCCGAGTGGCGCTCGGGGCCCAGCGGGATCAGGTGCTGGGCTTGGTTGTCGGGCAGGGACTTCTATTGGCGTTGATTGGTACGGTTGGCGGTTTGGCGGGAGCATTCGCCTTGACGCGCTATCTGCGGACGCTGCTGTTCAATGTCAGTCCCACCGATTGGATGACGTTTACTGTGGTGCCAGTGATTCTGTGTGCTGTCGCGGTGGCCGCCAGCTACTTGCCGGCGCGAAGAGCGATGGAAGTAGATCCAATGCAGGCGTTGCGTTATGAGTAACCGAGCCGTGACCGCGAGGGAGCGGTCTTAACCAATGATCCGGGATTTGCGGTATGCGCTGCGGACTTTGCTGAAGAGCCCTGGTTTTGCCATCGTCGCCGTGCTGACGCTCGGGCTGGGGATCGCGGCAAACACCTCGATTTTCTCGGCCGTGGACGCGGTGCTGCTGCATCCGCTGCCGTATTCACATCCCGAACAGTTGGTGGAAGTCACCAAGACCATGCCGATGTTTGAGCTATTCCAGTCGCATTCTTCGGCGTTGGATTTTTTGGATTATCGCGCTCAGGCGAAGGCATTCTCGGAGATGGCCGCGATTGAACGCGGGCAGTTCAATCTCACTGGCGACCGGGAGCCCGAGCGGTTGCCCGGTATGCGGGTTTCGCCAGCCTTGTTTTCGTTGCTTGGAGTAACGCCTGTACTCGGGCGTGGATTTGCGCCGGAAGAGGACCAGTTCGGACGCCATAGAGTGGTGGTCTTGAGCGAGACGCTGTGGCGCAGCCATTTCGGCGCGGGCCGCGAGATTCTCGGCAAGCAAATCGAATTAGATGGCGAAAACTACACTGTGATCGGAGTCGCTCGTCCGATGCTGACGTTCTTCAGTCGGGCCGAGTTGTGGTTGCCCCTTGCTTTTTCGCCGGCTGAGCTGGTTCCGAACCGGCGTGGTCATCAGAATCTGGATGTTGTCGCGCGGCTGCGGCCCGGCGTCAATCTGGCGCAGGCCGCCGGCGATCTCCAGCGCGTCGCATCGCAAATGACTATGCAGGATTCAACCTGGTATCCGAAGGGTTGGTCCATTGAGGCTGCTCCGCTAGTGGCCAGCGTATCCGGGCCGATCCGGACGCCGCTTCTGGTTCTGTTGGGCGCGGTTGCTCTGGTGCTGCTGATCAGTTGTGCGAACGTCGCGAACCTTCTGCTGGCGCGGGCGTCGGCGCGTCAAAAGGAAATCACCATACGCACCGCGCTGGGCGCCGGACGGCTGGTGATTGTCCGCCAGCTCCTGGCCGAGAGTGCGACCATTGCTCTCGCTGCCGCCGGGTTAGGTTATCTGGCTTCGAACTGGGTGCTGGATCTGTTCGAGCGCTTTGGACCGCAGGGCTTGTTACGGGGCCAACATCTGCAGGCCAACCTGGTTGTGGGCGGATTCACTTTGCTGATCTCCGCCGTGGCGACGCTCTTTTTTGGACTGGCTCCCGCGGTAGCGGCTTCCAAGACCGACTTGAATGACGCACTCAAGGAAGGCTCACGGGGCGCATCGACAGGTACCGGCAAACAGCGTCTGCGGGCGATCCTCATGGCATCAGAAGTCGCGCTGTCGCTAACGCTTCTGATCTCGGCCGGCTTGTTGATTCGCAGTTTTGTGCGGCTGCAGCAAGCGAGTCCCGGATTCGATGCCCAGCATTTGGCGACGTTTCAGGTGACTCTGCCCGTCGCAGGCTATCGAGAGAACGCCAGGATCGGCGCATTCCAGGATGAATTGCTCACGCGCCTGGCTTCGCTTCCTGGTGTTACTGCCACTGGCGAAGTGGATCCTCTCCCATTTAGCGGCTCGAACCGCGGAGGGTCGTTCAACATAGTGGGCCATCCGTGGAGCAATTCGCAGGCAACGCCTGATGTTGCTTATCGCCGTGCCAGTCCAGCATACTTCCAGGCCATGCAGATCCCGGTGCTGCGAGGCCGCGTGTTCAGTGCGCAAGATGGGCCGGCCTCTCCGAAAGTAGCAGTGGTGGACGAACCCTTCGTGCATCAGTTTTTCCCAAAGGAGAATCCGATCGGGATGCAGCTCAGCGGACCCGATCCAGGCGGGTACACCATCGTCGGAGTAGTCGGTGGAGTAAAGAGCAACAGCCTGTCCGTCGCGCCCGTGTCGACCATTTATTATTCTTCGGTCCAAGCGCCATTCCGGGCCATGACGTTTGTGCTGCGAACCGCCGCCGGCGACCCGCTCAGTCTGCTGCCCGCGATACGCCGCGAAGTGCAGGCGCTGGACCGCAATCTGCCGGTATATCGCCCCGCGACCATGGAGGAACGCCTGAGCGATTCGCTGGCGCGGACTCGCTTTTCGACAACATTGCTCGCGGTGTTCGCGGGTATCGCGCTGCTGCTCGCGGCCATTGGGATTTATGGAGTGATTTCGTATGTCGTCGGCCAGCGCGGGCATGAGATTGGAATCCGGATGGCGCTGGGCGCACGTCCGCGGGATGCCGTCCTGCTTGTCTTGCGGCAAGGGACTGTACCGGTTTTGGTGGGCATCGCGGTGGGATTCGCTGCATCGCTGGCTGCGACGCGCGCACTTTCTACTTTGCTGTACGGCGTTAGCGCAACCGACCCGTTGACGTTTGTTTTGCTGTCGCTGTTTCTTGCGGCGGTGGCGCTGGTGGCGAGCTATGTTCCGGCGCTGCGGGCGACCAAGGTAGATCCAATGGTGGCATTAAGGTACGAATGAGTCTCCAGGTATCACATCATCAGC
Source organism: Bryobacteraceae bacterium (assembly GCA_035632375.1). Classification (GTDB taxonomy): domain Bacteria; phylum Acidobacteriota; class Terriglobia; order Bryobacterales; family Bryobacteraceae; genus Palsa-89. The sequence goes on from DASQGY010000318.1 coordinate 16,613, forward strand.
CTGTGGGGCAGGTTGCCAACCTGCGCGCGATTGTTAATCGCGCTTCGCCAAGCGAGCAGCATCACCGCAACCAAGCGCCCCCTGAAAAGCGGGTACACAGGCTAAAGTCTGTGCCACCTATTTCCAACAAGTTGATGCGCTTGGTGGCACAGGCTTCAGCCTGTGAAGCCCTTTTTGCAGCAACCTCTTTAGTCTGTGCGCCGGGCGGCGGCAGCCAGAAATGGCCGCCCCACGAATCGTCGCAGGTTGCAACCACTCTCAAGTGTAGTAGTACAGTCCGACTGATCCCGCACCAAGGATCAATAACGTAATGCTCGTTTTCTTAACCATTGCGGCGGTGTTGACCATTACGCCTGGAGCTGACACGGCGCTGGTGACGAAGAACGTCATCGCGCGCGGGCGATCCGCGGCTTTCTTCACCACGCTCGGGATCTGCCTGGGCTGCTTGATGCATGCGACGCTCTCGGCGCTGGGACTCTCGGCGGTGTTGAGCCGGTCCGCCACTTTGTTTGACGTGGTGAAGCTGGCCGGTGCGGTGTACCTGATCTACATTGGCGCGGTGAGCCTATGGTCCGGTATACGGGGCCGTGGTGCTCAACCGGTCGCCGCCGATTCACCCGTGGAGATCGACGAGCGCAGGCTTCGCAGCTTCACCGAAGGCCTGTTCACCAATCTATTGAACCCCAAAGTTGCTCTGTTCTACCTGACGTTCTTGCCGCAGTTCATTTCCCCCGGTGAGCCGGTTCTCCAGAAATCGTTGCTGCTGGCGCTGATTCACATTGCCATGGGTCTGGTTTGGCTCACCCTGTTTGCCTCGCTGCTGCACACCATGAGCGGCGTATTTTCACGGTCTTCCGTTCGCCGGAAACTGGAGACTTTGACCGGTGGATTGCTGATCGCTTTCGGCCTGAAGCTTGCGTTCGCGAAGAGATAAGAAAGGAAGATCGACATGTCCTTCTCAAGAGTTCTCGTCCTGCTAGCCTCCTCGATGGCGCTGTTTGGCGCCGTAGGCAACGACACGTTCCACTGGAGCGGCAAGGTTCCGCCGGGACAGCTCATCGAAGTCCGGGGAATCAACGGCAGCATCCACGCCGCGCCCGCCCTGGGCAACGATGTCGACGTGATCGCCTACAAAAATGGCGAGCTCTACGACGCCTCGAATATCGAAGTGCGAGTAGTAGAGCACGAGGGCGGCGTCACCATCTGCGCTGTGTATCCAACGGCGAATGGGGCCGACGACTGCCTGCCGGGCGCCGCCGGCCGCCGCAACGCGCTCAACAACGACGTCAGCGTCGACTTCGTGGTGCACGTGCCCAAGGGCGTGCGCTTCGTCGCGCGCACGGTAAACGGTTTGGTGGAAGCGAAGTCGCTTGACGCGGACGCGGAAGCACACACGGTGAACGGGAATGTCCTGCTGAGCACCGCCGGGGCGGGGCAGGGTGAGACGGTGAACGGATCGATCTTCGCGTCGGTTGGAAAATTCACCAGTCCGCTGAAATTTTCGACGGTGAACGGCGGCATTACCCTGGAGATGCCGCGCGATACCGCCGCCAAGGTCCACGCGGACACAGTGAACGGCGCCATCCAGACCGATTTCCGTTTGCCCGTGCGCGGCCAGTTTCCCGGCAAGCACGTCGACGGCGACATCGGGCACGGCGGTCCCGACCTGCGGATCGCAACAGTGAACGGAGCCATCCATTTGCGGCGCGGCGCTCGCAGAAACTTCTAGGATGTTAAAAGACGGCCATTCAACGTCCGCTCCCTGACGGTCACGACTCGGTAACCTGAGCCGCGACCGTTAGCAAGCGGTTGCAATGGTAGCGTTAAGATACCAGGACACCAATCTTTAATGAAATCATTTGCCGATTCAGCCCCGCGCATTCTCATCGCGGACGATCAGGCTGACGTTCTAGAGGCGCTACGCCTGCTGCTCAAAGGCGAGGGCTACCAGATTGAATCCGCCACTTCGCCGGGCGCGGTTGTCTCGGCGCTTGAAGCGCGCGACTTCGACGTAGTGCTGATGGACTTGAACTACACGCGCGACACCACCTCCGGACAGGAGGGCCTGGATCTGCTCTCCCGGATTCAGACCATCGATTCCATCCTGCCGGTGATTGTGATGACCGCCTGGGGTAGCGTCGGGCTCGCGGTGGAGGCCATGCGCCGCGGTGCGCGCGACTTCATCCAGAAGCCCTGGGAGAACGAGCGGCTGCTGAGCATCGTCAAGACCCAGATCGATTTGAGCAACGCCATTCGCCGCGGGCTGCGACTGGAGGCCGAGAATCGCTTGCTGCGGGCCGAAGGTGTCCCTGCTTTGATCGCGGAGTCGCCGGCCATGCAGCCAGTGTTGCAGATGATCGCGCGCGTCGGCCCGTCGGACGCGAACGTGCTGATCACCGGCGAGCCAGGAACCGGCAAAGAGGTTGTGGCCAAGACGTTATTCGCCATCTCGCCGCGCAGCGCCAAGCCCATGGTCACGGTGAACGCCGGCGGGCTGGCTGAAGGCGTGTTCGAGAGCGAGTTGTTTGGGCACGTGAAGGGCGCGTTCACCGATGCCAAAGCGGATCGCGTGGGCCGCTTTGAGCTGGCCGACGGCGGTACGCTGTTCCTGGACGAAATCGCCAACGTGCCGATGAATCTGCAGGCCAAGATGCTGCGCGTTTTGGAAGTCGGCGAGATGGAGCGCGTGGGATCGTCGAAGACTAAGCGCGTGGACGTTCGCGTGATTTCCGCCACTAACGCGCATCTGGATGAAGAGGTCCAAGGCGGGCGGTTTCGGCAGGATCTGCTGTTCCGGCTGAACACCATTGAGATCCATCTGCCGCCCATGCGTGAGCGCCGCGAGGACATCCCGCTGCTGGCCGCGCATTTTCTGTCGACGCATGCCCAGCGATATCGCAAGCGCATCAGCGGGTTCGATCATGCTGCCATGCAGTTGCTGCTGGACAATCCCTGGCAAGGCAACGTGCGCGAGCTGAATCACGTGATCGAGCGAGCCGTGCTGATGGCGCAGGAGAGCCAGATCAAGCCCGCCGACCTGGCGCTGCGATCCAGTCGCGAGGGCAGTCCGCGGTTGGAAGATATGAGCATTGAGGAAGTGGAGGCGTTCCTCATCAAGAAAGCGCTGGCCCGGTATAGTGGAAACGTGAGCCACGCCGCCAGCGCTCTTGGTCTGAGCCGCAGCGCGCTATACCGCCGGCTGCAGCGCTACGGTTTATGAGACTGAGCCGCGACCGTGAGGAAGCGGTCCGATGAAATTCCACCCGATTGCCAATCATTTGTGGCGCACGCTCTCAAGCGTGCCGTGTTCACACTCGTGTGAACACTTTCTGTGCGTTCACACGAGTGTGAACGCTGCACGCACGAGTGCGTGCGCCACAAGGGCGGTCCGATGAAATTCCACAAACCGCAACTAGTCCACGAGCAGCGTATCCTCATGATGTCGCTGCTGGCCGGCTCGCCCGCTGTGGTTACCTGCATGATCATTTTGTGGTGGCTGGGCGACTACACTCCCAAAGTCCAGTGGACGCTCTCAGTGCTGATCATCGGCGTATGGCTCGGTTTTTCCTTCGGTCTGCGCGAACGCGTGGCGTCGCCACTCCGCACACTGGCAAATCTCCTGGAAGCGATGCGTGAAGGCGATTATTCCATCCGCGCCCGCGGCGTAAAAAGCGACGACGCGATGGGCGAGGTGATGCAGCAGGTGAACGCCATGAGCGCCACTTTGCGCGCGCAACGCCTGGGTGCGTTGGAGGCGACAACCCTGCTGCGCAAGGTGATGGAGGAGATCAACGTCGCGGTCTTCGCCTTCGATGGCGACCACGTGCTGCGCCTGGTGAATCGCGCCGCCGAGCGGTTGCTGAACGAGCCGGCCGAGCGGCTGCTGGGCGCCTCGGCCAAATCCCTAGGTTTGGAAGATTATCTCGAGGGCGAAACGCAGCAGACTGTCCAGCACCATTTTCCGAGCGGCATGGCACGCTGGGGCATCAGCCGCAGCACCTTCCGCGAGGGAGGCCTGCCGCATCAGCTTTTAGTGGTCACCGATTTGACGCGCCCCTTGCGCGAAGAGGAGCTGAAGGCCTGGCAGCGGCTGGTGCGCGTGCTGGGGCACGAGCTGAACAATTCGCTGGCGCCCATCAAATCGATCGCCGGCAGCCTGGAGAATCTGCTGGCGCGCGAGCCTCGCGCCACGGATTGGGAGGACGACATGCGCCGTGGCTTGGCGGTGATCGCCTCGCGCAGTGAAGCGCTCAGCCGATTCATGGGCGCTTACGCACGCCTCGCCAAGCTGCCTCCGCCGACGCTCGCGCCGGTGGGCGTCAGCGAACTGGTCCGCCGCGTGGTTGGGCTGGAAACGCGTCTGCCGCCGTCGCTCGCGCCCGGTCCGGATGTAACCATTCAGGCGGACGCCGATCAGTTGGAGCAACTGCTGATCAACGTGATCCGCAACGCGGTGGACGCGTCGCTCGAAACATCGGGCGGCGTTCGCGTAGGCTGGAATCGCCAGGACGGCCATCTGGTGGTCTGGGTCCGCGACGAAGGACCGGGCCTGCCGAACACCGCCAATCTTTTCGTGCCGTTCTTCACCACCAAGCCCAGCGGATCGGGCATCGGGTTGGTGCTAAGCCGCCAGATCGCCGAAGCGCACGGCGGTACTTTGACGCTGCAAAACGCGGCGGAAGGGCCGGGGTGTGAGGCGCGGTTGATGCTACCGTTGAGTTGATCGCATCGACGGGAGGATTCAGCAGTGAGCCAGGAGACCGTCAGTTTCACCTTGGAAGCCGGCAAAAGGGAAGCGCTCGACGCGGTAGCTACGGCCCTGGGTCGGGATCGGAGCTATGTGCTGAACCAGGCCGTGGACGCTTATCTCGAAGATCAGCGATGGCAGATCGAGCACATCATCGAAGGCATCCGCCAAGCCGACGCCGGCGAGTTTGCCAGCGAAGCCGAGGTTAAGGCCGCCTTTGCCCGTTGGCGCCAGTAACCTTCCACGCGACCGCCGGTATCCATAACTGTGGCCTGAATGGGTCCACGGAATTTCTAAGCCAATGAGAACTGAGTATTTAGGCCGAGGTGTGCCAGCGGCCCAGGCGGTCGGTAAAAGTACTAGCCGGCGCCTGCAACATTCTTCGGAACCTAACTCTCAATCAAAACGTACGTCCAAGTGATGAGCATGTGGACCGGCATCGCCACGCTCAATTAAGGAGTAGCCGTGCATACAGATGACAGGACGCTGATTTCGCTCTCGACCGTCTCGAAGGTGTTTGTCACCGACGAAGTGGAGACCCACGCGCTCGCGGGAATTGAGCTGAACATTCGCAAAGGCGAGTATTTGTCCATCTCCGGCCCGTCGGGTTGCGGGAAATCCACGCTGCTGGCCATCCTCGGCTTGCTGGACACGCCGTCGGACGGCACCTACACCCTGAACGACACGCGTGTGGACAGCATGAAGCTCTCCGAGCGGGCGCGCGTCCGCAATCGCGAGATCGGCTTCATCTTTCAGGCCTTCAACCTCATTGGCGACCTTACCGTCTACGAGAACGTCGAGCTGCCGCTCACTTATCGCAACATGCCGTCGTCGGAACGCAAGAATCTGGTGCGCGATGCGCTGGAGCGCGTGGGCATGTCGCATCGCATGAAGCACTATCCGTCGCAGCTTTCTGGCGGCCAGCAGCAGCGCGTGGCCGTGGCGCGGGCGCTGGGCGGGCATCCCTCCATCCTGCTGGCCGACGAGCCCACCGGCAACCTGGATTCGGCCAACGGCGAAGCGGTGATGGCGCTGTTGAGCGAGCTGCACAAGGAAGGCGCCACCATCTGCATGGTGACCCACGATCCGCGCTACGCCCGTTGCGCCGAGCGCTGCATCACACTGTTCGACGGCCGGATTGTGGAAGAGATCGTGACCGCTTCGGCAACGGCATCCGCTTGAACTAGCGTTCCCTAATCCGAAAATTGACTTCGATCGTCGCCTGAACGGGAACCGGGTTTCCTTCTTTCAACCCTGGCCTAAACTTCCACTTCTTCACGCAGTCGATGGCCGCTTGATCCAAGCCCATACCGAGCGGTCGCAGAACCTTGATTTCGGTGGCGTGTCCATCTGGAGTGATAACGACGAAGAGAATCACCGTGCCTTCGAACCGCGCGTTGCGCGCTTGCTCGGTGTACTGCGGCTCCACTTTATAGATCACCCTCGGCGCAGTGACGCCACCGCCGATTCGGTACGCTCTCTGCGCCCGAGCGCCGCGTTCGAAATCCAACGTGGCGTGGACAGGAACCGTTCGTCCTTCCTTCATGGCAGGCTCAAATCGCCACTTGCCGGCTAACGCGATGACCTCGGATTCCCACTTCGGATCCGAAGATTTCGCTACCTGGATATTGGTGGGTTCGCCTTTCTCATCGACATCGAAGGACAACGAGACGCTGGCATCTTCCGAAGGCCCGGATGAATCAGGATAGGTCGCTCTCACCAGCACCGGACGGGAAGCGCCATCGGAAGCCGCAAAGGCCACGCGCGACAAGTGCCATTGGCGCGGCTCCAAGAGTAGACGGAATTTGACTTCTACGTTCGCGAAAACCGGGACCGCATTGCCGTCTTTCATCCCCGGCTTGAATCGCCAGCTACTCACGTTCTGGATCGCGCTTTCATCCAGGCCGAGGCCGAGCGATTTCGTCACTCGCAAATTACCGGGCACGCCTTCCGCCGAGACGGTGAGAGCCAGGACCACCGTGCCCTCCATCTTTGCCATCCGCGCTTCATCGGTGTACTGCGGCTCCTGCTTCTGGATCACTACCGGCGCACTGACACCATTGCCGATGCGGTACCCGGCAGGGGGCGCATCCTGGGCGGCGGCGATGCCGAATGCCAACACGCCCGATAGCAGGAAATGCGGCTTCATGGCGATAGGATACCAGCATGACGCCGGGGACGAAGTGCGCCCCTTCTCTCGCGTTAGGCGCCCGCGACCGCCCCACCCCCAACCGCTGCATTGCTCGGAGCAGCTCCGGCAACCGGTTTGTTTTTGGCCTCGCCCTGCGGGCTCATCCCCGGCAGTTTCTCGAGTAACTTCACGCCGGCCCATTGGAAGACAAATCCCAGCGCAATCGCGCCCAGAACGTCGTTGGCGTTCACTTTGATGGGAAATGTATCGGACAAACGCGAGGCAAGAATAACCAGGACACAGGCGTACAAGCCAGCGAGAATCAGCTCAGCGACAAACGCGCCCTTTCCCGTGAATCTACCCAAGGCCCGCTTCGGTGTGAGTGTGGTCTCCACGCCGGAATAGGATTTGATAATGTACGCGAGAATGCCACCGATGAACGATCCAATGAGAATAGCCCAAAAGGAGGCGGCAACCAGTATATCCTTACCTTCCGAAGTGGTCCGGTAATGGGTCTCGGGCGTTATGTTCGACTCCACGGGAGAGAATCGAATATTTAGATAAGCCTTGTAGTTGCCCGGCGAAAACAGAACCGGTCCCACGTGCAGGGAGGTCTGTAGAGCCGCGGCACGAGCACACCCATCCGTGTTCATGTCCCAATACACTCGATAGCTGTCTCCCGGCTGGAGGACTAACTCATAGCCGTCGCTAGGTCTTTTGGGGGGCGAGCCGTTCCCCTCGGTGGGAAAAGTTGCGCATCCTTGAAGCATCGATCCGGAACGTATTTCCGGCATCACCACAAAGACCGTTTCGTTCTCCTTCAGCTTCAACGCCTTGGGGCTGACATTCTTGATCTCGGCCGAAAGCCCGGCCGGCGTCCCCAGCATCACCGGAGACCGTGAAGCCTCTATCGTAATCTTCAACATTGCCGGCTTATCTGCCGGGCCCCCATTTTCGACGTCCGCTGCCGCAACCGGCGTTTTCTTGCCTGCCGCATCCGGCGGCGAGGTCTTGCTCGTTGACTGCCTGGACGGCGACGGCGTCCCTTTCGGCGCTTGCGCAAAGAGGCTCAATAGAGCCACCAAACCCAGAATCGATGTTCGTAGCCACATAGATGAACTCCTATCGGATTTCTAGAATGTCACTCGGTATAGCGTACGAACACCGTTACAGGGGCCAACATTAATCCTCGATAAGCTCCGAGTGGAAGCCGCCCAAGCCGTGTTTTCCCAATCAGGAGGAGACAATGAAAGAAATCGGAGCGACGTTGATCTTCTTCGCGGTGACCTTAGTACTGTTTTCTCAATTGGCCTCCCACAATCCGGGCGAGCCTTTGATCCAGCAGGTCTGCGAGGAACTCAGCGGAATCCTGCACGGCCGCTGATTCTGAAGCGCCGGACGGTACAATAGAGACTTGCATGAAGATCCTCGTCACTGGCGGCGCCGGATTCATCGGGTCCTCCTTTGTCCGCCTCAGTCTTCAAAACCCGTCCGTTGAAATCGTCAACGTCGATAAGCTGACTTACGCCGGCAACCTCGAAAACCTTGCCGCCGTGGCCGATCTTCCGCGGTACCGCTTTATCAAAGCGGACGTGTGCGATCTCGATGGGCTGGGCCGCATCTTCGCCGAGGTGAAGCCTGAAGCGGTAGTCCACTTCGCGGCCGAATCGCATGTCGATCGCAGCATTTTTGCGCCGCAGCCGGTGTTCGAAACCAATCTGCGCGGAACATTCAACCTGCTGGAAGCGATGCGTGCGCAGCGGGTTAGTCGATTCATTCATGTTTCGACGGATGAAGTTTACGGCAGCCTGGAGGCCCCGCTCGAAGCCGATGAGAAGTTCCCGCTCGAGCCCAGTAGCCCCTATTCGGCGGCTAAGGCCGGCTCCGATCTGCTTGCGCTGGGTTATTTCAAAACTTACAAGCTGCCGGTGATGGTGACGCGCGCGTCCAACAACTACGGCCCGTATCAGTTTCCGGAGAAGCTGATCCCACTGATGATCTCCAACGCGCTGGAGGACAAACCGCTGCCGGTTTATGGCGACGGCATGCAGGTGCGCGATTGGTTGTACGTGGAGGATCATTGCCGCGCCCTGCTGGCGATTCTGGAAAAGGGCCGCGATGGGGAGATCTACAACATTGGCGGCAATCGCTCGCTGCCGAACAAAACCGTGGTGGATCGGATTCTGGCCATCACCGGCAAGCCTACGAGCCTGATCCAGTACGTCACCGATCGCCCGGGCCACGATCGCCGCTATGCGCTGTCGAGCGAAAAACTGACGAAGGAAACCGGCTGGACCCCGCAAATGGATTTTGAGCGCGGCTTGGCGGCGACGGTGGATTGGTATCGCTCGCAGGGCGAATGGGTGCAACACGTGAAATCAGGCGAGTATCTCAACTACTACGCCCAAAATTACGATAACCGAAGCCACGAACTGAGCGGGATTGCTTAAGAAGGTTTCAGGTGTCAGGTTCCAGGTGTCAGGGGAGGAATGCGGCTTCGCCGCTCTCTTCTTTTATTTCACTTGATCGCGATTTGAACCATATTAGCCGTCTGGCCATCCACGGTCAGGGTAACCACTTGCTGCCCCTTGCCGCGGAGAGCGCTTGGGATCAGGACGTTCACCTGATCCAGCCCGGCAAAAGAGCCTTGCGCCCCAGCGAAGGTAACCGGCGCGTTCATGGGCCCGACGGTGGCAGCTACATTCTTTCCGTGGCGGATCGCGGTGCCGTAAAGAATCAGAAAGACCTGATCCGAAGCAGCGCCCAGGTCGATGGGCGAGGGTACGCAGTTTCGCCCCGAAGAATCGCACTGCGCAACTGGTTGGACGTCCCGTGTTCCGTCGGAATGAACGGTAATCGCGTTCGCGGCGGCAACCCCCTGGCCGGTCATATTTTGCGTGTACAGTCCCGGCGCTACGTTTTGGATTATCGCCTGGCCTGTGGACGCTGTTCCGGCGGAATTGGTGACGGTTACTATCGCGTTGCCATTCGCCGTGCCGGGCGGGATCAAGTAATTCACCTGCGCGGACGACACAAAGAAAAGCTGCGCCGCACGCGTGGTTCCCGTGCTGTCTTGCACGTTGACCATTGTTCCTCCGAGCGTGGTGGGAAGCGGAAGAGTTGTCGCGGATGCCGTGGTTGTCGCCAGATTCGATCCGTAAGCGGAAGCAATAGCCTCCGCCGCTAAGCCCCACGATCCCGTTGCGGACAACGTGCTGCTCACCAGGTTCGCCGGATGCACGATGGTTTGTACCGCCGGCGGATAGGTTGATCCTGCAGGCATCAGGATCACGGGATCGCGCGGCTGTTGCGTGAAATCGAAGGCGTCGTACATGTCGAGCGCGTTGTTGTCGCGAGCCTGCATCGGAATGATGCCGAAGCGCTCTTCCACGATCTTGAGCCACGATTCGAACGAGTAGGTCTTGTGATCCACGTAGCCCTGGCGCGCATACGGACTGATCACCAGACCCGGCACGCGAATTCCCAGGCCGTATTGATCCACCGCAGGCGGAGGCACGTGATCGTAGAACCCGCCCCAATCGTCCCAACAGAGAAAGATCGCGGTGCTCTTCCATTGCGGTCCTTGCATGACGGCGTTGATCAGGCCGGTGACATAGTTCTGGCCCATGCTCATCGCGGCGGGCGGGTGTTCGCTCACTGGACTCGATGGAATCAGCCAGCTCACCTGGGGCAGGGTACCATTCATCGCGTCCTTGGCGAATTGCGTGGCGTCCACTAAACGGCTCCATTGCGCCGGATCGTTCTTGACGGCGGGGAAGGCGGGCAGGGGATTCCATAGCGTGTATTTGTCGAAGGCCTGGTCCTGCGGATCGCCATCGGCAGTGCCGGGCGATTGGCCGGCCGTTACGTAATATTTCCAGTCGATTTTGCCGCTGCTGAGCAGTTCGGTGATCTCGGGAAAGGCGTAGCTGGTCGGCTTCGGCTGGCCGCTCCCGATGTAGCCGCCGCTCTGCGCAGCCAGCATGTACAAGTGCGCGGGCAGGCTATACGAGCGGATCGATTCGAACATGCGGTCCTGCAGTACGTAGAGATTGGCGTAACTCCAGTAGTTCGGGATTTCGTGAAAATCGTGCCAGCCCATCACGTCGCGCGGGTCCGTGCCCGGCGAGCAGTTCGGCGCCGGAGGCATGCATTTCGAGGTGGGGTTGAAGTTGGCGTAGGAACGGATCAGGAACCCGTCCATGTTACCGTTGTCGATGTCCGCGTTAGCGTCCACCCAGTTGTGCGGCCCACCGCGATTGACGTCGTTGGCGTCGTGAAAGGGCTTGATGCACGGCCCTCCGCCCGGATCGGCAATGCAAACACCTGGAGGGATTCCTTCGACGCCCGGATAAGTGCCGAAGTATTCATCCAGGCTGCGATTCTCCTGCATGATGAACACAAAATGCTCGATTTTTTCCAGCCCAGGCGGGGCTACCAGCGCTGACGCGGTACGCGCATGGGGCGTGAGCAACAAGCCGCTGAGCACCAGGGCGAGCGGCAGCAAAGCAATCGACCATCGATAGGAACGCGTCATCCTTATTCACAAACCCAGCTTTTCGCGGCGCGTTGCTGGCCAGGGCCACCTATTCGCAAACCCTACAACGTACGGCACTTTGCTTTCGATGCCATGTGCGTCTCCTCTGAAACATGAACTTCATAGAAATCCTTTGATCTAACGGGCTGAGGACGGCTAATTAGGGTAATAACTTACTTGACTAACCGAGTCTCAATCCGGTACGCTGGTTTCGGCGTGACAGGCCCGAGCCGTCAGGCTGTTTTCTTGGCCCTCAATCGCTTCCGGCGGTTCTTGGCCCGCGCTTTGGCGTCCTGTTTCAGAAATGCCGCCTTGGGAGCGCTGAATAGCCTACTAACGGCGTTGTCGAACCGTTCCCACTCCGTAGTGCCGGGGATGTTCGGCGCTGGTGCTGGTTTCATCAACCCTATAGTAACCCCATTAGGTCAGGTTGCATAGAGCTAAGCCGGTGTGGAATGATTCATAGACCTTGGGTCCAAGAACGCACAAGCCGGAGTATCCGCCGCTGTTGACTGCTGGTTTTCACAAGCTCTCATTTGCAGAACTTCGCGAGCTTTGCGTAGATGGTTTTTCTGAATCCGTGGTCCGGTCAGACATCATGGCTGGATTCGAGGTAATCTACGAACGAGCGCTTTCGATTGGCATCGAAGGAGAAATTTGGGTTGACGGAAGTTTTCTGACGAAGAAGATAGATCCAGGGGACATTGACTTCGTATTCGTAGTGGATGCCGCATTTTATGAGGACGGAACAAACGAGCAGAACGAGTTCCTTGAATGGCTTATTTCAAACGAAGACGATCCGAAGAAAGCGTTCTTCTGCCATACGGACGTAGTTCTGGTATACCCACCGGACTCCCCGTTGTATCCGCTCACTGTCAACACGAAGCGGCACTGGCAAGAGAACGTCTATGGTTATAGCGTGGCGACTAGGGAACCAAAGGGCATAGTAGTTGTCACGCTGGAGAAACCGAAAGTGCCCGAAGAGTCGGTTGGCGATGAGGCGACATCATGAGCGCACTAGTCGAACTTCAAGATCGCATCCAGAGTACAAACGCACTTATTGCCGAGCACGAACGGACCGTGGCGGAAATAGGCGTCGCCCCCCCGCGTTCCCTCCTAGCTAATATCCGTGCGCTTGAGAAGCTAAAACGAAGACTCGAAGAGGACTACCTTGACGTAGCGGCACAACTTGAATTGGAAGTCTATCGCTATCGGCTTCTGAACGAGTCGGATCGCGTTACGCTGACTGGAGTAGCTGAAGCGTGGGCCAAGTTCCAAGAGTTCTTCGGTTCAGTCTATTCGGCTCTGACCAAGTCCAATCTGCCAAAGAAAAAACCGGCCGAACCTCAACGCTTGGAATTAGGTTATGGATACTCGTTTGCCTCATCAGTAGGGGTTGTTGTAACCGTGCCGCGCGATGTTGGATTCTACGCCACGTCCCCTATTGAGGAAGCATCAGATACCGTGTTCGATCTAATCGAGGCGAAGAACGTGAGCCGAATCGCGGACACGCTAGGGCCAGGTCCGATTCAGGTACTGCATCAGTGGGTCAGTATCCATGTCAACAATCAGTACGGCATCGGCCTAGAGTGGCGGTCCCAGCGCACCGTTAAGAGAACCGTAGAAGTTCAATATCAGTCTCTCGCCAAACTTCAAGGAACCATCGCGGAGACAACCGCTGCTGTGGGTCTAGACGTAGTGGGGGAATTATTCCTAGTGAACTCAGACACTAAGCAATTTGGACTGAAGGGCGACAACGGACACGAGTATTATGGAACGTTCGGCGCTGCAATCACGCCCGAACATGCCGCTTCGGTTCCAGCCCGCTACAGCGCGAGAATAATTGAGACAACCAAGATTATCATTTTGGGCGACGAACCAAAGACGACGCTATTCCTAGAACGGCTTGGTCCGCTTCCGACGTAGAACGTTTGCCGCGCTGCTGGCGCGGTTTCGTGATCTATACTGGTGATTCCGTAGTCTTGCCGGTAAGATTGTCCCAAGTCAAACGCTTGCCGACAATCTGCCGGACGGCCAAGTCAAAGCGCTGTCCATCATTCATCGTCCGATTGTTGAATCTGTAGGCCTGCTCATCGAGATAGCGGAAAAGATGGAACGGCTCCACGCTCACGTAAGTTCCGTTCAGGCCGCGCTTGAGTAGACTCCAGAAGTTTTCCAAGCCGTTCGTGTGAATCGCACCTTCGACGTAGGCTACCGCGTGGTCGATCACTTGGTGCTCAAATTCTCCCAGCCCCTCGTAGGACTTTAAGGCGTCCGTATAGAGCGCGCTGCCAGCTTCCACGTGCTTTCGTACTTCTGCCTGAAGAGCATTTTTCTTCCGATTCGGAACTACTGCGGTACGGATCTTTCCGCCACGCTCAAGAATCCCCATTACAGCAGTCTTGTCTTTGCCGCCCGTGCCTGTGATCTTGCGGGCACGTTCGGCCTTATGCATATTCCGAGCTTTTCCACCGATGAAAGTTTCGTCCGCTTCGACGTGGCCCGAAAGCTTTCCGGCAGACTCAATGCCCAGCGCGAAACGGATGCGATGATCCAGGAACCATGCGGTTTTTTGCGTCACGCCGATAGCACGATGAATTTCGTAGGAGGAAATTCCGTTCTTGCAATTCACGATCTGCCACATGGCCGCTAACCACTTGTCCAGGCCTATGGGAGAATCTTCCATCACGGTTCCAACCTTGACGCTGAACTGTTGCTTTGCGTGGTTCTCCTTGCACTTCCACCGGCGCTGGTTCGCGAGGAAGCTAACCTTGTCGCTACCACACGTCGGGCAGACAACACCCTTGGGCCAGCGCTTTGCCGCCAAGTACTTCAGGCAGTTATCGGGATCGGCGAAGTAGACAATCGCGTCTTGCAGGGTCTTTGGTTCGTGGACGGCTTCCATACTTCAAGTCTACCCCAGAACGTCCAGTTAGTCAAGTAAGTTATTACCCTAATTAGACACCTCAATGGTCTAGTCGGGCCGCCGCCGATCACCAAACCTTCATTCCGCCATCGACGACGATATCTACGCCGGTGACGTACGAACTGTCATCGGAGGCCAGGAATACAGCGACGTTCGCCACTTCCTCGGGCCGGCCGAGACGTCCGAGCAGCGTCTTGCCGAGCATCGCGCTCGCCCATTCGGGGTCCTTCAGTTGTTCTCGCGTCTGATTGGTTTCAATCAAGCCAGGGGAGATGGAATTCGCGCGAATACCGTGTTCCCGCCCCTCCATCGCGAGCTGCCGGGTCATCCCGATGATCCCTGCCTTGGCCGTCGTATGCGCCAGTGAGCCGAGCATCTTGAAGCTCATGAGGCCGTTCAGCGACGCCGTGTTCACGACGACGCCGTGGCTGGCCTTCAGATACGGCCACGCCGCGCGGGTGAGAAAGAAAACCAGGTCTATTTCTTCCCGCAGATCGCGGTTCCATTCTTCGTCGGTGATGTCTTCGAGCCAGTTGAAGTACGCCATCGCGGCGTTGTTGAACAGCACGTCGATCCGCCCGTACTCGCGCACGGCGAGATCGACCAGCGCCTGACACTCGGACGGTTCGGTCAGATGGCAAGGCTGAAGGGAGATCATCGTTCCGCCCTGGGCGCGAACCATTTCAACCGTAGCTTCAGCCGCGGCGGCGTTCACGTCGCAACCGGCGACCGACGCCCCCTCGCGAGCGAATGCCAAGGCGGCCGCGCGGCCCACACTCCCGCCCGTCCCGGTGATGACGCACACCTTGTCCCGTAGCCTGCCTGACATCACGCATCCTCCCTGGCCGGGGCGGCTTGCCCGGCCCCGGCCGAATGAGATTTCAGGGCCCCGGCAAGTACGTTGTCGGGAGCCCTGGGCGGCCGGCCAGTGATTTCGGCGATGAGGGCCGCGCGTTCCGCAGCCGACATACGCTCGGGGCTGGTAGCCTTGTAGATGGTGCCTGCACGGCCGTCGCCGATCAGGATGCCGGCTGCGGCGGCGGCCACGTCACCGCGCGCAACGAGGGCAACCCGGTTTTTGGCCAGCCCGGTCAGCACGCCCTCATCCAGCGCCGCCTGCGCCTGCTGCACGAGAGCTTCGGCATAGAAGTTCATACGCAGGATGGTCCACGCCGGCGCCGTGGCGATGGCGTTTCGGAAAACCGACCCTGGCGCGTGCTGCTGATGATTACGGAAATTGTCATATTGTCTTTTCGTTTTGTTACAATCGAGCTCCTTTTTTCGGCCGATGAAGCAGACTAGCCAGTCCGATCATGCAGGAGGGCCGTCAAGAAAAACGTAAAGAGCTGCGATCTTTCCGTCTCGAACGATGATCACATCCTCACCCGTATAGGCAGGCACGCCTCCGCGAGGGCCGGAACCCCACTTTAGGCGCCCGGCGTTCTGAAGAGCTTGGGGAGCAGCATGGGGCGCGTAGGCGAAGTGGGGATGCGTGGCTCTCAAGTCACCTGAAAATTTATCGAGGGCATCGTGCCCAACGAAGGCACCTGGGGGCACACACAGCACACAGTCATCCGTATAGAGTTCCTTGATGGCGGCGCGTCGCTTCGTAGCGTCACCCTCTCCAAAAACTTCCTGAAGGTTACGCAGGAGTAGTTCATGAATTCGTTCGGCCATATTTTCTTCTCCTTACACTCTACGCCACACGAAGCACGATCTTGCCGTGTGACCTGCTTGTTGCCGCTCCCGGCCCACTGGGCGACATCCCATGAACCCCTGGCAGGTTCCCGGCGATGTCCTTCCAGGCCTGGGCCGCATCCTGGAGCGCGTATATGTTTGCGACGTCCGGTCGTATCGTCCCCTCTTCCAGCAGTCGCGCGATTCTGCCGAGCACCTCCCCTGACGGCGCTAGCCTCATCATCGCGCCCGTCACAAGGTGCTTCGCGGCCTCTTCCTGCGATACGGGCTGGACGGCGGACACGAGATAGCCGCCTTCCTTCAAGACAAGGAACGAACGCTTCTGTGTATCGCCACCGACCAAGTCGAAGACCACATCGACCTTCTCTCGCACAACCTTCTCGAACTGCGCCTCTCGATAGTTGATAACCCGGCTGGCTCCTATGGCCTTGACGTACGCCTCATCGTCGCCCCTTGCCGTGGCAATGACGGTGGCACCGGCATTGGATGCCATTTGCACCGCATAGGCGCCCACAGCGCCGGCGCCACCATGGATCAGGATCGTTTGCCCCTTTTCCAGGTGACCGTGAGTGAAGATTCCGTGCCACGCCGTTTGGGACGCCACCGGCACTGATGCCGCCTCCTCAAGAGAGAGGTTGGATGGTTTCCTTGCGATGACCGCCGCCTTGACAGCCACATACTCCGCGAACGCGCCCATTCCACTGGTGGCGCCGAACACCGCATCACCTGGCGCATGTGCAGCCACGTCACTGCCAATCTCTTCGACGACCCCTGAAAACTCATGACCCGGTATCCACGGCAGGTCGATCGGGAGTACCTGTCGTGCAGTTCCGGAAGCCTTAACAAGATCCACATGATTGACGGCGGTACTCTTGATCTTCACCAGGATCTCGTCGCGTGCGATCGCCGGCTTCGGTATTTCGTCGAATACCAACTGCCCACCGTATTCCAACACTCTGACAGCTTTCATGCGATCTCTCCTTGAGTCTTCCCATTTGGCCGCGCGTGGCCGCGTGCCCAGTCGGGGAGCTTCGTGAGCGCGCGCCCGAACTCGCGTTCCAGTCCGGCGATGTCGGCGCTGTAGCCGACGTGCTCGAACCATTCGAGCATCACCGCCATTTCCTTGCTGTACTGCCGGACCGGTTCGATTGGCGTCTGCGCGAACGCAATCGGCCGACCCAGCGCCTCCGTCAGGATCTCCGCCGCCTCCAGCATCGTTCGTACGTCGCCGGCGAGATCGATCTCGCGGCGGTTCAAGGCGGCGGCGTCGGTGAACGCGCGCGCACCGAACCAGCCGATGTCGTCCACCGCAATCATCTGTAGCCTCGTGCCCGGCCCGAGCGCCCAGGCCAGCGTGGAGCCCTGGAGACTGAAGGGCGCCAGCAGGTTCTCCATAAAGAACACCGGACGCAGGATCACATGCGAGGGGAAGCGGAGGCCGCGCACGGTTTCTTCGATGCGCCACTTGTTGTCGAAGTGCGGGACGCCCGTCTGCTTGTGCGCCGATCCCACGGATGTGTAGACGTAGTGTTCGACGCCGGCCTCGCAGGCCAACGTCGCAAGACGCTTGCCCTGCGCCTCTTCCCGCTCGACGCCCGCCTCCCCCGCGTTTTGGACGCCGAAGACGCCCCATGCACCGGCCAATGCACGGCGCAGGGTCGCCTCGTCATCCAGATCGCCCTTGACGATGTCGACGCCATGGCGCGCCAGCGCCGCCGCCCGCTCGCTGTCCGGCTTGCGCGTCAGCCCGCGCAGATGGAACCCCGCGCCCTGCAGCGCCTGCGCGACCGCGCCGCCTTGATTGCCTGTCACTCCGGTGATGAGAATCATTCGATTGCTTGTCATCGCTGAAACCTCATTATCTTGCGCATCATGCTGGGTTAATCAGGCCCGTGGCTGCAAGCGCGACTGGAACAAACCGGCAAAGGCCGGTCGCACATCGACGAAGATCACCGCCCATAGTACAGCCACGAAGAAGGCCAGCGGAAGCCCGCTCGGGGCCATCAATGCGTGGAAAGTAAGAATGTTGACGATCACCGGCGCCAGCACGGCCACAGCCAACGGTACGTAACGGTTAACCAGCAGAAGTACCGCGGCGACGACCTGAAAGGCGAAGATCACCCACAGGTAATGCGAGGCGTACAGGGCGCCCATGAACTGTCCCGCGATGCCGCCCGGCGGGGGCAGGGGAATGAAGTTCATGAAGCCGTTCAGGCCGAAAACAAGGAAGATCGCGCCCGCCAGGTATCGGGCGATTGCGGAAACGGTTCTCATAACCGAGTTCTCCTTTTCGGTTGGCAGCCACTAAATGCTGCCAATCATATTGATGTCAATATAGTTGATGGTGTATACTTCGGGAGGATTCAGAAATCTTATGGCCCACGGTATTCAGGAGACGTCGCACGTTTGGCTCGTCATGTTGAAGGCGATGCGCGCCTTGACGCGCTACGCAGCAGCAGGAATTGAAGGAACTGGACTTGGCGACTCGGATTTCCGGGTGCTGGAAGTGCTGCTCCATAAGGGGCCTTTGCCCGTCAATACGATAGGCCCGATCGTGAATCTCACCCCAGGTTCGATCAGCATTGCCGTGGACCGTCTCGTCGCGAAAGGCTTGGTCAGCCGGGTCGAGAGCACCGAAGACCGGCGCGTGCGGACCGTCACCCTCACCTCGCGAGGCAGAGACCTCATTGTTCCGGCCTTCCGAAAGCATGCAGGAGAGATGAAAAGAGTGTTCTCGGAACTGAGCTCGGAGGAGCTTCGTGGTCTGGAAGCGGCGCTTAAGAAGGTCGGTAGGCGTGCTGCCGCGCTGATGGAGCAGAGCGGTTAAAGAGACGCAAGCAGCCTCCACGATACACGAGTCCCATCCGCCGGCCGCGCATCGCCGAGACCTCAGCAATCGTGAGGGATCCGATTTTTGCCCGCGAAACGGCTTCGTACCGCGTAGGTCGACCAGGCGGGAAGTCCGCGACAAGGTTGGACGAGTGCCAGAAGCTGGTTTGGGTTACGAAAATCTAGTGGTCCGCCGATGCCGCTTCCACGTCCGCCTTCAGCGGAAAGTGCGCGCCCTCGGGAATCGGCGCCAGCATCTGCTCCTTGCGATAGATCAGCGTCGAAGTGTTGTAGCTGGCGATCTCGAAACCATGGCCGTGGGTGATGGCGTCGGTGGGGCACGCCTCCACGCAATAGCCGCAGAAGATGCAGCGCGTGTAGTCGATGTTGTACACATGCGCGTAGCGTTCGCCGCCGCTGATGCGCAGCTTGTCGGTGTTCTCCGCCGCTTCGATGTAGATGCAATCCGCCGGGCAGGCCGCCGCGCACAGAAAGCAGGCCACGCACTTCTCCAGGCCATTCTCATCGCGCTGCAGAACGTGCGCGCCGCGATACCGTTCCTGGAACTTCGGAGGCGAATCGGGGTAATCCTCGGTGATGGTGGGATGCATCATCTCCGAGAAGGTCACCTTCATGCCCTTGGCGACGGCGCTCACTCCCTGAAATGCTTCTGTTAATTTCGAAGACATTGGCTCCCTCATTATCGCAGGTCCGCACGGGACCCTAGTTCTTCGACCCTCAACCCGCCTTCCATTCGGGCACGTTGTCCTCCGGTTGGAAAACGCGTACTCCGGCGAGTTGGCCCAGGGCCTCCATATCCCGCTTGGAGAAACCGCTGAACGATTTTGCAATGTTC
Source organism: Bryobacteraceae bacterium (assembly GCA_035632375.1). Taxonomy (GTDB): domain Bacteria; phylum Acidobacteriota; class Terriglobia; order Bryobacterales; family Bryobacteraceae; genus Palsa-89. Next base: position 36,337 of record DASQGY010000318.1, read on the forward strand.
CCGCCGGGTTCCACCAGGAATAACGACGGTACGGAGGTGATGCCGAAAGCGTTGCTCGCCGGATACCCTTCCTTCGATTGGTCGAGCAAGGTGGGGAAGGTCACGCCGAATCGCTGATTAAACTCTTGCGTGGAACTCTTGTCGTCCTGCGAAATCCCAATCGTCTGCATCGACTTGCTGGCCGACAACCGTTCCAGGTAAGGAAACGTGAGCTGGCAAACCGGACAGCTAATCTTGTAAAAAGCCAGCAGCGCAGGGCCCTTGGCCAATATGTCCTCCAGCGACTCGGCAGCGCCGCTCAAATTCTTCAACTGGAAAGACGGCGCCGCGGCGCCCGCTTCCACTGCGACTTTCTTATTGCGTCCCCACATCTCTAATTGTGTTCGCCTTCCTTATGCTGTTGGACGAAACTCAAGATGTCGAAGTGCTTGATCTCGCGCTCCGGGAAGAAGCTATTGATGGCTTCCTGCTCTTCCCCGAAAATCTGGAAGACGGTGGACAACTTGGTGAGCAGCATCAGCTCGATATTGCGGCGATTCAAATGGACCAGTTTCAACCCGCCGCCGCTCTTCTGCAGCGTGGTGTAGCAGATCACCATGGTTCCCAGCCCGGTGCTGTCGATGTAGTCGACCTCCTTCAGGTTGAGGATGATCTGGTTGTGGTTGTTCACCACTTCCTCATTCACCTTCTCGCGGAGCAGGGAGGCTCCGCCCACTACCAGCCGCCCTTTGAGGTCGAGGATTGCGATCCCTTCCTTGTCTCGCCTTTGGATTTCCAGGTTCATTGCAGTCTCTTAGTGTACCTGCTCGGGCATGGGGAGCGCCGGTGTATCAGCCGTTGGCGGCGGGACATGGCCGGCAGGAAGAATCACACGGAACAGCGTACCCTTGCCCGGCTCGCTCTCCACCTCGATTCTGCCATTGTGCGCCTTGACGATCCAAGCTACGAAGCTCAATCCGAGCCCCAATCCCTTTTCCGGGTCGGCCGACGGCACGCGGAAGAAGCGATCGAAAATGTGCGGCAAATGATCCTCCGCGATTCCGACCCCCGTATCTTCCACTTCGAACGTCGCCAGGTCGCCGTCCATCATCAGGCGCACCGACACATCGCCGCCCGACGGAGTGTACTTCACGGCATTACCCAACAGGTTCGACACCAGCCGCTCAATTTGGATGCGATCGGCCTGGATCGGACAGTGCTGCGGCAAGTCGGCCGATAGCCGGACTCCTTGCGCCTCGGCCGGGATCTGGTGCTGATCCACTTGATCGCGCAGCAGTTCCGCGAGGTCGATTTGAGTCTTCTGCAATACCACTTGTCCGGATTCCGACTGCGAGAGCATCAGCAGCGCACGCACGATATTCGACAGCCGGTCGACGCCTTCCAAGGCTTCCGCCATCGCGTCGCGGTATTGCTCCACCGTCTGAGCGGTGAACATGGCCACTTCCAATTGACCGCGCACCACCGTGAGCGGCGTGCGCAGCTCATGAGAAACGTCGGTGGAGAATTGGCGAATCTGCTCGAACGAGGCGTTCAGCCGCGTCATCATGTGGTTGAAGGCTTCGATCAGCCGGTCGAGTTCGTCGCCCGCTTCGCGCTGTGGAATCTGCAGATCGAGATTGGAGTGCGTGATTCGTTGGGCGGTGGCGGCGACGGAATTGACCGGGTTGAGCGCGCGGCCGGCCAGGAACCACCCCAGCACTCCGGTAAAGACAATGACCACGGGCACAACCAGGAAGTAGTTGCGAGTGAAATTTTGGATCACCTGATCGTTGTAGTCGATTGCGCGGCCGATGGCCAGGTAGTATTTATGCCCCCGTTCGTCTACCATCAAGCCGGAACGGATCATGTAGGGCACGCCGTCGCTGTCCTTGCGAACGCGGGTGGCGGATTGTCCGGTTTTAAGAATCGCCTTAATCTCGGCCGGAGAATCGAGGCCGATGGAGTCGTAAATCACCGAGTGTTGCATCGGATGGCCCTCGGAGTCGGCCAAGAGGTAGACCCTCCGTATGCGGTTCACGATGAAGCTTTCGTCGGGATCTTTTTCGTCGAAGATCCAGTCGGGCCCGCTGGGACCGGTGCGCATGTATCCCTTTGCCGCGCCCCATTCCTCCTCCAAAACGCTGGCCATCTGCGCTTCGAGAGTTTTGATCAAGTTCTGCCGCACCACGACACCGAGCAGAACGAGCAAGAGAGTGAAGAAAACGACGTAGCTGAAAGCCAGGCGAAACCGCAGGCCGCGGGCCAATCGCAGCGCATTGCGGAAAGCGTTCATGCTTGTGGTTCAGCCTGCTTTTCCGCCGGCTTGTCGGGAGTATCCAGCATATATCCGATGCCGCGCACAGTGTGGATCATCTTTACCGGGAACTTGTCGTCGATCTTGCTGCGCAGATGGCGGATGTAAACGTCGACGATGTTGGTGAGTCCATCGTAATCCATGTCCCACACATGCTCCACGATCATGGTGCGGCTCAGCGGGCGGCCGCGGTTGCGCATCAGGTATTCGAGGATGCTGAACTCCTTGGGCGCCAGCTCGATGTTCTCGTTGGAGCGCGTCACTTTGCGGCGGATGCAGTCCAGTTGCAGATCGCCCACTTGCAGCCGCTCAGGCGTTGGTTGGCCGCGGCGCAACAGTGCGCGCACCCGGGCCAGGAGTTCGACAAAAGCGAAGGGTTTGGTCAGGTAATCGTCCGCGCCAAGCTCCAGGCCCTTCACCCGGTCGTCCACGGCATCGCGCGCGCTGAGGATCAGCACCGGCGGGCTGGATTTCCGGTTGCGAATTTTTTGCAGAACGCTGAGGCCGTCGGTATCCGGCAACATCAGGTCCAGGATCACCAGGTCGTACTCGGTGGAGTGGACCAGTTCGATGGCGGTATTGCCGTCGCCGGCGACATCCACGGCGTAGCCGGCGCTTTCGAGTCCGCGGGAGAGGAAATCCTGAATCCGCTTCTCGTCCTCAACGATCAGTATTCTCATAGGGTTAGGTTTGGAGACAGTGTATCACCGCACTCTATCTATAATTAGACCACCGGTTTCCGGCGACCGCACCAGCCCTCCGCGGATTTGATTCTTGACACAATCCTTGCCGGCCGATAAGAGTATTGATGGCCATGGAAGAGCTAACATTGACAGTCAATGGATTGCCGTTGGAAGAGATCCTGAAATCGCACGAGCGGTGGATGGAGGAGGAATCCACCGGCCGCCGCTGTCTGCTGAATGGGGCTACATTGAACGAAGCGCAACTGCGCGGTGTCAATCTGCGAGGCGCCATCATGCGCGGAACGACGTTTCTAGACGCGGACCTCTCCGGCGCGAACCTGAGCACGGCCCTTTTCGATGCGGACGATTTTGAACGCGCGATGCTGTCCGATTCCGACTTGAGCGGCGCGGAGATTTCCGAAAGTCAATTCTGCTTCGCCTGGCTATCGGGAGCGATCTTCTCGGATGCCCGCCTGCGCACCACCAGTTTCCGCAGAGCGAACATGAGCGAGAGCCGGTTTCAAGGAACGGTGATCGAGAGCTGCAAGTTTCCGAACGCCATCCTCAGGGCAGCTTCCTTTCACCACGCGCGCATCACCTCCTGCGATTTTTCGGAGGGCGACTTCATCAAGGCCCAACTCCCCAAGGTCCAGATCCGGGCTAGCCGCTTCTTCATGGCGAATGCAGGGGGCGCCAACTTCAGCAATGCGCGTCTGCAAGGGTGCGACTTCGCCAGAGCCGAACTGACCGGGGCCAAGTTCTTCCAGGCCGATCTCACCGGCTCGCAATTCGACCGCGTGTTTCTAAATGAAGCCGACCTCCGTGAAGCTCAACTGAGCGGCGTAAATCTGGGCCGATCCGAACTCCGCCGCGTGCGATTCCGCGGCGCCAAGCTGTTCGCCGCCGATCTGCGTGGCAGCGACCTGACCGGCGCGCAGGAGCTGACTGCTACCCAGCTCGCCCAGGCGCGAACGGACGAATCAACCATCCTGCCGAATGGAACTCGCGGACCCTTCCGCCGATTCTCGGGGGCAGAACGGCCAAGCGGGCAATAGTCGAGACCCACAAGAACGCATCACCGTTCCTAACAGCGACAACAGTCCCTGGTATGTCTTCAACCACTTATCCCGACGGGCGCCAGCAGCCCTACTCCTTCCGATTACCGATCCTCCGGCCATTGAACACGATGGCTTGCACGTCGGGATCGTCCAGCAAATCGGTCATTTCCACTTCCACCCAATGCCACGCACCATCGCTACCCATCGCGCGGCATTCACAGATCACGGACTTATGTTGGCCCGACAGGAGACGCCCGAACGATTCGGTAACACGTGCACCATCGTCGGAGTGAAGCACGGATAGAACTGGTTGTCCGGTCAGTTCGCGGTCGGTATTGCCCAGGACGGAATGGACCACTTTCAAGAAGGTTAGCTGCGGTGTCACCAATAGAATTGCGTCTTGACTGCGAGCGAGGAGCGCCTCAAACAGGCGGCTATTTCTGCGAAAGGCCTCATCCAGTTGCCGGAGCATGGCATTCTCCGCCTCCAGCTCGGAGACGCGTTCGCGAAGTTCCTCGACCGAGGGATCGTGCACGGCCTGGGACATAGATATGAGCTCCGAGTGGTTTTTCATACATCAAACATAATCCCGGGGAGCCTGGGCGGCAGCGAAACCCTCGACTTGTTTCAGAAGAATATCTCGCGGCGGAGCGAGCGGAAACACGGCCCAAGTCGCGGTGATCGGGATCAGCACGGTGCGCTGACCCACCTCCATGGTCTTCTCCAGTTTCTGGTCGGCAAACTGACGGATCTCGGCGCGGACACGGTCGATTCGTTCCGCCCGTTCCAGCAACGCCAACAACGCGGGTCCTTGCCATCGGTACAGGCCGTCGCTGGCCGACAAACCCTTCTTGAAGTGGTCTGCGAAGGCGCTCAACACCCGATCCCCAACCGCATAACCGAATCGCGCGTTTACCGCTTGTACCCGGCTACAGACGGCAATCACCAGAAACTTTCCGTTGGGCGCGGCCAGAGCGGCGTCAACTGCCTTCTCCGCTTCCAGCTTTCCGGGCAGCCCGGTAGCCGCGTCCAGATCGGGAGGGAGGCGGAGCGACCCGATCCGGTCCTGGGAGTTTTCCAGCGCCATGCGCAGCGTTTGCAGCGCATTCTGGCCTTCTCGCTTCTGGCGAGAGGCCTCGTCGCGAACAGCTTCCAGACACTCGCCCAGCCGGAGCTTGAGCACCTGGATGTCTTCCACCACGCGAGTCCGTTCGATGGCTTTCTCGATATCTTGCAACTTGTTTACTGAATGCTCGCTGCTGTCGCCGATGCTGATCACCGTTTCGGTCAGCATGGACACCATATGTTGGAGCTCCGAATTCTGACGGCGGACAAATTTGGTGGTGCGCTGGTTGTAGTCTTCCATCGCCCGCACCGCACCGCCTACCAGCAGCAGCAGCTCCGAGATGGGGGTCTCCGGCGAAAGGGCTTTCTCGAACTTGTCGACATCCTCCCGAAACCGCTCGTAATCGCCCCGGTCGCCCTCCACCGCGTGTAGCGCGATGCCCTGCAGGAATAGACCGATCATGCGCCGGTAGGTGGATTCGGTGTCCTCGTCCATGTCCCGGAAGAGGTAGCTTCGCAAGGAAATCATCCGCGGCCGCCCCTGGGGCGCTGATCGCACGCACTATCTTTATCCGGCACTGTTCTCGTCACCCTACTGCGCTTATCGGACGGGGCGGCGCTTTTTCGAGTGGGAGTCAGGCTGGATGCTTCCCAACTATCCCCCGACCTCCCCAAATTCCCCCTTCCAGGTCGCTTCCCGGTTCTGGTAAATTGCCGTGCGGCCCAGAATCGCGAATAGAGTGCTGATCGCCGACCGCTCGGCCACGTTCTCCACTTCCCCGTTCAGCACCCGGGTGAGAAAACTCTCGATGGCGTCGTTGGTAATGTCGCGCTTCGATTCCATGGTCTCGCTATCGCGCGGCCCTTTATGATGCACCATCCGCTCGCGCGAAGTAGCCAGCAATCCCGCCGTGCCCGTGAACTCCTCGCCTACGCGCCGAAAACCAGCCGGTGAAATCTGGTTGGCTTCGAAGTTCACATGCAGGCCGTTGGGAAATTCATACGACAAGCTCAGGTGATCGAGAATCTCCATGTCCGTACGCACCTTGCGTCCGCCCATCCCCACGGCACGCACCGGGCGCGCATCCAGGAACCAGTGCAGCACGTCCAGGTTATGGCAATCCTGCTCGACGATGAAGTCGCCGGAATAATCGCGATAGGCGAACCAGTTGCGCAGCTTCTCGATCTTGGGATCGGAGTAAGCCACGCGCTTGAACGGATCGCGATCGATCCAGAATCCGCGGGCGTTGCTCAACGTTCCAATGCGCCCCTCCCGCAGGCGCTTGTAGGCTTCGAGATAAACCGGGCCATAGCGTTGCTGGAAACCGAAGCTGATGTTCTTCTTTGGATTGGCCTTGCGCCCGGCGGCGATCACCCGCTTCACTCCCTCCAGATCCACGCCGGCCGGCTTCTCGCAATAGATATGCTTGCGAGCCTGCACCGCGGCCTCCAGCATGCGTGGATGTTCGAACGGCGGCGTGGCAATCACCACGGCATCGATGTCGGGCGCAGCCAGCATCTTTTCAAAATCCTTGTAGATCCTGGGCCCCTTGGCCTTGACCTTCTGCGTGGCCGACTCAATGCGGTCGTCGAAGAGGTCGCACAGCGCGGTAACACGCGCCCGCGGATCGGCATTCACAATGGACGCGTCATAGGACCCGCGCCCCCCGCTCCCGATGAGCCCCACTGAGATCTGCGAATTAGCCTGATACCCGCGCACCACCTGCGGACTCAGGATGGCAAACGCCCCGCCACCCAGCAATCCACGCCGCGACAAAGAAAATGGTTGTTCTTCCTTCATTCCTGGTATTCCTCGTCTTCCTTGTATGCTTGAATTCCGTTCCTGGATTCTTTGAATCCTTGAATTCTTGGATTCTTGAATTCTCTCCCCTTACCCCCGTTCCTCCTGCCTCGCCCTCATCTCCGCCCGCGCCTCGCGATGAATGTCGGCCATCTTTGCGCCCGTCACCACCATAGCCACAAATCCGGCGAACAACAGCGGCAGCGTAATCACGCCCCACAGAATCAGCGTGAATCTCCGGGCTTCCGGTTGCTGCACGCCGAAAAGCGTCAGCCCCAGCGTGGATATTACCTGAAACAGTCCCACGTTGCCGGGCGCCTGCGGTACTACCGATGCCAGGCGAATCAATACCATCAGCGCCGCCGCGCGCGCCCACGAGCCTTCGTCCAATCCATAGGCTTGCATCAGCGCATAAATGGGAACAACTTGCAAAAGCAGATACGGAACGCTCACCAGGGCGGAAAAATAGAGGTACCGCGAGTGACCGATGACGTGCAGGTCTTTCACAAAGACGTGTACCCAGGAAAACATCCGGGCATTGAGCAGCGCATCCAGAGCCTGTTCCCGCCAGAACATGGCGATTGCCAGCAGGATTGCGCCGATCACAATCAGCACGGCCAGTGAATTGGTGCCGTCGGCCAGGATACGGATGGCGCGCGCCTGCCCGCGGTTCAGCGGGAAGTGGCGAACGTAGTCGAGCGAAAAGAACAGCCCGGCAATCAACAGGACCCCGTCGAAGATGCGCTCGATCAAAGCCGAAGCCAGCGTCACCGAAATCGGGATCTCGCTCCATCGAGCCTGCAAAAAGCAGCGGATCAGTTCTCCCGCCCGGAGCGGCAGCACCTCGTTGGCGAAAAGCCCGACATAAATCGCGCTAACCGAACTCCAGGTGGACGCGGTGCCTACCGGACGCAGCAGCAAGCTCCAGCGCCAGCCCTGAATCACATACACCAGCACATCGGCCACGCCACCTAACGCCACCCAACGCCAGTCCAGCGTACGGATGTCGTCCCAGAGCTCGGTCCAACTAACGCCATGCAGCGCCCAGCCTAGGCAGGCCAGCGAAACGATGATAGTGACTATTGCAAAAACTCGGGATCTTACGCGAACATCGGGGGTCTCGGGGGCCATGCTGCCTAAGAGACCATGATAGCGACTTCGCTCCTTGGCGCTGTTGAAGATGTGTGAAAAGCAGCCAATCTAAACCGTCGCGCGCCGGAACACGAGAACCGCGTTGAGGCCGCCGAACGCGAATGAATTGGATAGTGCGTATTCCACTTGCGCCGCGCGCGCGGTGTTCGGGACCACGTCGAGATCGCACGCCGGGTCGGGTTCGCGATAATTGGCCGTTGGAGGCAACAGGCCATGTTGCAGGCTAAGCAGCGTGGCCACGCCTTCCATCGCACCGGCGGCGCCCAGCGTGTGCCCATGCATGGACTTGGTGGAGCTCACCGCCAGCCGGTCCGCATGTGCGCCGAAGACCTTGCGGATCGCCGCGGTCTCGGTGACATCATTGGCCTGGGTTGCCGTGCCGTGGGCGTTGATGTAGCCGATGTCTTCGGGCTTGAGCGCTGCGTCCGCGAGTGCACCCCGAATGGCTCGCGCCGCTCCGTCGGGCGATGGCTGGGTGATGTGGAACGCATCCGACGACATCCCAAATCCCACGATCTCGCCGTAGATCTTCGCGCCCCGCGCGCGCGCCGATTCCAGCGGCTCCAGCACCAGCATCGCGCCGCCTTCGCCCAGAATCAGGCCGCGCCGGTCCTTGGAGAACGGCCGGCAGGTATCCGGCGAAACCACGCGCATCGCTTCCCAGGCCTTCAGAAAACCCAGGCTGAAGACTGCCTCGCTTCCGCCGGTGAGAGCCATCTCCACCGCCCCGCTGCGCACCATCCAAAACGCCTGGCCGATGGCATGATTGGACGACGAGCAGGCCGTGGAAACGGTATAGGTGGGGCCGACGATGCCCATCTCCAGCGAGATCCTGCTCGCGGCGGCATTTTCCATCGTCCGGGGAATGGTCAGCGGATTTACCCGCGGAATATTGTTGCGGTACAGGTTGACGAATCCTTCGTCCTCCGTCCCTTGGCCGCCCACGCAGCACCCGGTGACGATGGCAGTGTTTTCCCGGAGCCCGGCGGTCCATTCGATGGCTGCGTCAGCTACTGCCTCCCGCGCGGCGACGGCGCCGAATTGGGCGAAGCGGTCCAGCAGGCCGATTTCCTTTTCGTCAAAGTAAACCGCGGGATTCCAGTTGCGCACTTCGGCGCCGTTCGGAAATCGCAGTAATCCGCGTTGAATGGCCTGGATCGGTCCGACGCCCGGCTGCCCGGCGGAGAGTGCGCTCCAGAAATCGTTGCGATTGTGCCCGAGCGAGGAAACCACTCCGGCCCCGGTGACCACTACGCGGCGGTTCATTTTAGGCGCTGACCGGCTGCCCCGCCTGGCCTCCCTCCAGCAGCTTGGCAATGCCATCGATCACGTCGCGCACCGAGCGGATGTTCTGCGCGGCGTCGTCCGGGATATTGATGTTGAACTCGCTCTCCACAGCGAAAAGGATATTGATCCCGTCCAGCGAATCGATGCCCAGTTCCGCGAACGTACTGTCGGGGGTGATCTTTTCTTGCGGAAGGTGCTGTGCCGAGGCGATGATCTTTCGAACCCGCTCCGTCAGTTCTTCGTAGGACATAGGATTTCGCTAACCCTTTCGAAATGGAAACCTCGCTTCATCAATTCTGGCAGAAGTTCACGAACCGTTTCGAGCATCACGTTAACATTGGGCCGGATCTGCAACTGCCGTCCATCATGCAGGCAGAAAATCGCGCCATTCGAAGCCCCTTGCAGCAGTCGGCGAACAACGCGTTCCCGCGGCCATTTCCAGTCGAGCGCCAGAGTGCTCCACATCACGCCGGTCAAGCCCAGGCGCTGTTGCGCACCGCGGAGTCCGAACCAGCGTACGCCGAACGGGGCGCGAAAAAGAGTCGGGTGCGCGCCAGTGGTTTCTTCAATTATGCCCTGCGCCGCGGCCAATTCACCATAAATGAACTGGGGCGACTTGCAATGAAGCATGGGATGGGAGTTCGTGTGATTGCCGATTTCGTGCCCTGCCGCAGCCACGTGGCGCGCGACCTCGGGCAGCCGGCGGACATTGACGCCGCATTGGAAAAATGTGGCGGGTGCGCGGTGTGCGGCCAAAAGCTCCAGCAATTCGCTGGTGGATTCGCTCGGGCCGTCGTCAAAAGTGAGCGCAATTGCCCGCCGCGTGGTCACACCTTTGTACACAGAGGGGGCCAAGAGAGACGACCTTGGCGCTCGCACCGCGTAGGCCAGTACACCGGCGGCAACCGTCGCCCCTGCCGCGCCGGTCGCCAGAACTGCTTCCAACTGCGTCATCGATCACCAAGCCATGGCTCGCTGTGGTCGGCAGTCACTGCCCGGGTCTCGCGCGGCGATTCGATTTCAAAAAACGACCACGGCCCGGGAATCCAGGGGTAGCGCTCCAATACGGTGATGTCGACGTCCACGCCCAAGCCAGGCCCCTTTGGCATAATCAGGTCACCATGATCGAGATGCAACGGTTCCTTTAGAATATCTGCTGCCAGGGGAAAGGGATACATGCCCGTACATTCCGGCGTCGAGTAGCAGGGATACTCCAGCCATTCGATCACTTGTTCGGGCCAGCACACGCCCAGGTGCGCGGCGGCGATTACCTCCAGCGCCGTGCCCCAGCTATGGAACGCGAACTTCAGCCCCGCCCGTGCAATTTCGGGTAACATGCGGCGCGCCGCCGGATAGCCGCCCTGGCACACCACATCCATCTGCACGTAATCCACGCTCTCAGTGAGAATCAGATCCAGATAGCCCGGCTCATCCGGTTCGTGCTCGCCGCTGGCGATGGGCACCAGGTCGAGTTCTTTCAGCCGCCGGTAGCCTTCATGATCGTCGAACGGCAGCGGCTCTTCCAGCCAGGCGATGTTGTATTGGCTGAAGTCTCCGGCCAGCTTGTCGATGGCGCTTTGGACGTAATTCCGGTCACCCATGCGCCACCAGGTGTGCGCGTCCACCATCAGGTCGAAGTCTGGACCCACGGCATCGCGCATCAGCCGGACCGCTTCCAGGTCCTGTCCCGGCCCGATCCCGGAGCGCATCTTATACGCTTTGAAACCAAGCTCGGAGATGGCGTGCGCCTCCTCGGCGTACTTCTCCGGGGCCATGTACATTCCGGCGCTTCCATACAAGCGAATGCGATCGCGGACTCGACCGCCGATCAGTTCGGAAACCGGTACGCCCTTGGCCTTTCCCGCGAGATCGTACAGCGCGATCTCGACGGCGCAATAGAGCTTTTGAATCTCGACGCTGCGGCCCGGCCCCTCAATAAATTGCACCCGGAGCGCGTCTGGATCGGTGAGCGCGCGACCTTCAAGAAATGGGCCGACCACGGAATCGATGCCGCGCTTGGCTTGCTCGCTCCCCTGTCCCGGCGCATAACCGACAAGTCCATTGTCGGTCTCCACACGGATGAGCATGGCATCGCGCTTGAGAATGGTCCGCTCGCCACCGTAGTAAGTCAGCCTTAGCGGAGCCGTAAGCGGATAGGAAAGAAGATGAGCCTGGACGGAAAGGATCCGCATTCTGCTACGCCTAAGCGTAGCAGAAGGGTTGTGGGTTGTAGGTTGTGGGTGGTGGGAAAAGCCTAAGCCCGTCGGGACTGGATGTAGGTTGATAGCTGGCGGACGAGCGACGCAAGGCGCTCTCGTAAGACCGTGACTTTGGATTGATCGGCGAATTGCAGTTCGGTTGCGATCTCAAGAAGGGTGTCCAACTCGTAAGCCGAACCAAGCGCGATCCGCGCAAAACGAACCAGTTCCGCCGCACTTCCGCGCCCCTTACCCTCAGCGAGATTGCACGGAATGGAAGTGGCCGCTCTCCGGATCTGACCTGTAAGGCCAAAGAGCTCACTTTTGGGCCAGTTGGCTGTCAGAGCATAGCTGTCCTTGACCAGCGTCATCCCCTCTTGCCAAACCCTCAAAGTCCGTACACTATCCGGTCCCATAAGCTTTTCCGACACCCCACAACCCACATCCCACAACCCAAAAAGGGCCGGGCGCTGGTCGGGGCGCCCGGCTGAGGAGCACCCACAAGTGGATCGGAGGAATCCGCTTATGGTAGTGGAGGAGGGTATTGGGTTACGCTAGAAGGCCGCCGTGGCCCAGGCAGGCGACTTCCCAGCCGGAAACGTGATAACGGGCCAACATGGGGGGGAGCACCAAATCTACTACATTCGGCTTGGCGGAACGGAAGCATCCGGGTGCGGCTACGATGGGAATGTCGTCCTTGTAACCCAGCAACAACAGATTGCCGGGTTCCACGGGCGCGAGAAAGCGTTCAATCATGCATCCGGTGCGCAACATGGCCCTTCCTACGACGTCGTCGGGACCGGCTGGCGCCGTGGTGGAGGCGATCAGAATGGCGGTCGGTTTTGCGCGAAGCAGATGCTGCAGGGCTCGGGCAGCGGCGCCTTCTTCTTCGAGTGAAGAAAGCACGTAGCTGGCGCAGGCGCCCAAGCGCTCCAAGCGCTGCCGCATAATATTCTCAAATAGCTGCCGCGCCCGCTCACCGTTCGCCGGATCGACGTACAACACCCCCACGGTCGGCGTCCGGATGGGCCGCGCCTGCAGGATCGGCCCTCTCTCCTTGACAATCGATATCACCGTCTCCAGTTGGGACTTGGCCACCGCAAAGGGAATGCTCTTCACCGTGGCGATGCGCTGTCCAATCCGGGCGTAGGAGAAATTAATAGCCGTGGCGATGGCGACGCTTGCCGTGCAATTGATTTGCTTCAGCAGTTCGTCGTCCACCAATACACAGCACGGCTCGGTGGTAAATAAGTTCGCGCGGCCGCCGGCAGCGAGCCTGATTTCCAGCGCTCCGCAGCCGATTTCCGTGGCAACTTCCATCACCGCCTCGTCCTCGCCCACCTCACCGTCCTCCAGTTCGGTGACCCAGACCTCGGCCATCCCCTCGGTCTGCAGCATTTGAGCGTCGTCCGGGCTGATAACGTGACCTTTGGCCAGCAGCTTCTTGCCGCCCGGCCGAAAGATCGTTGAGCAAAGAATTCTACCGGTGGATTGCCTCACATCAACTGTTTGCGATCGCATGATCCCCATCGCCTCCCGTCAGGGTATTCACTAGTATGCCACGAATAATACGTACTACAAGTAAAAAATACGCGCAAAACTCTCTAAGAAAAAATAGCTTATTTAGAGTGCTTCAAAACGATTGCGGCAGCCGCTCGTAATGCCTTAGAACAAAGCGCTTTAGATAGATCGACCCGGATTTGTCCGTGGCTGCCCTACAAATTGAATCGGTTGGCTCTTATAACCGTTATTCGCCGTCAATCTACCAGCTTGTTTCGTATCGCGTAATGGGTCAGTTCGGCGCTGTTCTTCATGCCCATTTTTTCCAGGATGCGCGCGCGGTAAGTGCTGATGGTCTTGTCGCTTAGGCCAAGCATGGCGGCGATCTCGCCTACTGTCTTGCCTTGGCCGATCAAGCTCAACACTTGGAACTCCCGATTGGAAAGGCGCTCATGAAGCGGCCGATCTGCATCGTATTCAGACTCGGCGATGGCGATGTGTGTCAGGGAAGCGCTGACGTACTTTCTCCCGTCCATCCCGGCGTTGATGGCATCTACCAGTTCGGCCCGCGGGCTGTCCTTGGTGACATATCCTGCCGCGCCGGTTTTGAACGCACGGCGAACATATTGCTCTTCGGCATGCATGCTCAGGATCACTACCGGCAGTACCGGGCGAATCTGCTTCAGGTCCTTCAATAACTCCCGCCCGCTATGGTCCGCCAAGGACAGATCCAGTACTACTACGTCCCATTTCTCTTCCCCG